>JAJZGF010000189.1 GCA_021805025.1 Acidobacteriota bacterium | reverse complement strand
AGAACCTCTGGCGCTCGCCTACGCTGGACATCAGTTCGGACACTTTGTCCCGCAACTGGGCGACGGTCGCACCAACCTGCTGGGCGAGGTGATAGCCCGTGACGGTGCCCGATACGACATCCAACTCAAAGGCTCCGGCCCTACCCCATTCTCGCGGCGCGGCGATGGTCGGGCCGCGCTCGGTCCGGTGTTACGCGAGTATCTCGTCAGCGAAGCCATGGCTGCCCTCGGCGTGCCAACCACACGCGCTCTGGCCGCCGTAACCACTGGAGAACGGGTACTGCGTGAAGTCGAACTGCCCGGAGCCATCCTGACCCGCGTGGCGGCAAGCCACCTGCGCGTGGGCACCTTCCAGTACTTCGCGGCACAAGGCGACACCGAAGCCATCCGCGTGCTGGCCGACTATGCCATCGCGCGGCACTATCCCGAGGCCGCCGAGGCACAGCAACCATATCGCGCGATGCTGGATGGCGTCATCGCGCGGCAGGCAAGCCTGATCGCACAGTGGATGCTGCTCGGATTCATCCATGGCGTGATGAATACGGACAACACTTCTATCTCCGGCGAGACCATCGACTACGGACCCTGCGCCTTTATGGAGGCCTACGATCCGAACATGGTCTTCAGCTCAATCGACCGCCAGGGACGCTACTCTTACAGCAATCAACCACACGCCGCACACTGGAATCTGGCTCGGTTAGCCGAGTCGCTGCTGCCCCTGATGGCACAGGAAGCAGGGAGTGAAGAAGCGGCACTGGCCTCAGCCTATGAGGCGCTCGCCGCCTTCAGTACCCAGTTCGAGGCAGCCCGCACCGCCGGTCTGCGCCGCAAGCTGGGACTAACCGTAGAGCGTGCCGGCGATGCAGAACTTGCGTACGATCTGCTGGGACGCATGGCCGCCAATCACGCCGACTTCACCCAGACCTTCCGCCGTCTATGCGATGCCGCTGCTACGCCGGAAGCAGACCTAGCTGTGCGCGCACTGTTTGCCGATCCCACCGCCTATGACTCCTGGGCAATGCAATGGCGCCAACGCCTGCAGCAGGAGTCAGTCTCGACACAGCAACGGACTACTTCGATGCGCATCGCCAATCCGTTGTTTATCCCCCGCAATCACATGGTAGAAGACGCAATCGATGCAGCCGTAGAGCGAAAGGATTTCCAACCGTTCGAGCAGTTGCTGGCAGTCGTGACAGACCCCTTCGAATACCGGCCGAATCTCGAACGGTACTCCTCCCCCGCACGCCCGGAACAGCGCGTCAGCCAGACATTCTGCGGAACCTGACCGGCCAGCCCCTGACGATGGCACTCATCCCGTCGACTGATCCCTCACGGCTCAAATCTGCTGACTGTGACTAAAGTCCCTGCAATGGTTTTCGTTTCTCCCTAAAGTCGTAACAGAGCTGAACGCAACCAGCCTCATGGGAGACCTTTATGGACTACGCATTCCTCACCGACTTGCAGACAGAGTTAGAGCTTCCCGCCCAAGGCATCCTCAGCCGCGTGATTCAAAAAGATGAGCATGTCAACATCACGCTCTTTGGCTTCTCTGCAGGAGAGTCTCTCTCGGCACACTCCGCACCGACACCGGCCGTACTCTACTTCCTCCAAGGCGAAGCAGAGGTCCAGCTGGGTGAGTCAACGGTCCAGGCCAGACAAGGTTCGTTCGTCTACATGCCACCACAGTTGCTTCATGCGATCACAGCGCAATCCCCCACGCGTATGCTGCTGGTTCAAATTAAGGTGGCTGCAAACTAGTGCGCGTCTCTGCATACGCTCCTAGTCACCCGTAGATGTTTTGACCTGCCCGGATCTTCAATCGGCCACCACGACAATCGCGGGCAACGGAAGGTTCCATGCAAGTCATACCGACGACAACGGCTGCGGTCAGTTCAGCGAAAGATAGCGTGTCGATGCCAGCAAAGCGTTTCGTGCGTCGCCTCCTGCCAGACCGATCCCAGGCAGTTCGCCACTGCGTGCAGGCTGTGTTTCTGGCGCTGAACGCATGGATCGCAATTGAGTTCGTCATCTGGGTCCGCTTCTTTGAAAGCCAGGGGCGGACGCCATTCATCGAGCGTCCGGCCGGCGTCGATGGGTGGCTTCCCATCGCAGGCTTGATGAACCTCAAGTACTTCCTGATGTCGAGTCAAATGCCGGAGATTCATCCCTCCGCAATGGTGCTGGCTGCCGTCTTTCTACTGTCGAGTTTGTTTATCAAGAAAGTATTCTGCTCCTGGCTATGCCCCGTGGGCACCATCTCGGAGTATCTCTGGAAGCTAGGACGCAAACTCTTCCGAAACAGCCTGATCCTTCCGCGCTGGCTCGACCTGCCCCTGCGCAGCCTGAAGTATCTCTTGATGGGCTTCTTCCTCATACTGGTGCTCAGCATGTCGGCGGAGTCCATCCACGACTTTATGCTTGCACCGTTCGGCATCGTAGCCGACGTCAAGATGCTCAACTTCTTTCGTAATCTAGGCCTCATCGGAGTGGTGGTTCTAGCCAGCCTCATCCTGCTTTCGGTCGTCATTCAAAACTTCTGGTGCCGGTTTCTCTGTCCCTATGGAGCGCTGATGGGCATCGTATCCACGCTCAGTCCAGTGCGAATCCGCCGCGATACCACTGCGTGCATCGACTGTGGCAAGTGCGCCAAAGCCTGCCCGTCCCATCTCCCAGTCGACCAATTGATACAGATTCAATCCCTGGAATGCACCAGTTGCATGGAATGTGTCGCCGCGTGCCCCGCAAGTCATGCACTGCAACTCGCACTCGCTCCGCACGCACTCGCCACGGATAACCACACTGTCTCCGCCCCCACGATCGAACGCTGGCGCGGTCGAGTTCTGAAGCCACATGCAATCGTCGCGGCCCTGGCGCTTATCTTCTTCGGGTTGATCGGCCTTGCTCGCGCGACCGGACACTGGCAGACCACAATCTCACCCGATGTCTATCGACAGATGGTTCCCCATGCGAACGAGTACGAACACTAGACTGCTTCAAGCTAAGACGACGCGCTGAGCAGTCCGCGAAGCCCTTTCAAATCCTTGACGACGATCTGTCGCGCATCGACATTCAGCAGACCCTCGGCCTGTAGGCGCATCAGATTTCGCGAGATGAGTTCGCGCACGGTGCCAAGCTGGCTGGCTAGCTCCTGATGGCTCGACGGCAGTTGAAACTCGATGCCACTTTCAGTTTGCCTACCCTCACTTTCTGCCAGTCGGACCAGCGCAGCAATCAAACGCTGTCGAATCGTCGTAAACGATAGCTCTTCGATGATGCCCACCAGTCGTCGTAGTCGCGCACCGACTACGGCCAGAACCTTCAGTGCCACTTCTGGATGCTCCATGCAGAACGCCTGAAAATCGCGCCGCGAGATGAAGGCGATCTCTGCATGCTCGATCGCCACCGCGGATGCCGGGTAGGTGCCACCGTCGAAGACAGGCAATTCAGCGACGCAATCGCCCGGTTGATTGATGGCCAGTACCTGTTCACGACCTCCCTGCGAGGTCTTGAAGATACGCACCCTGCCCCAACCAATGATGTGCAGCCCGTGGCAGATCTCGCCTTCCGAAAAAAGCAGTTCCCCTGCCTCAAATCGCTTGCGTACGGTTCGCACCGCCAGCAGTTTGATCTCTTCAGAACTCAGGCTCGACAACAAGGCGGTCTTTTGCAGGACCGCGCCAATATCCATCCGTTGCGTGATCATGCTGTGCAGTCTAGCAGCCAACAAATGCCCCTAGCCAATCTCTCACACCGCGCGGAGATTTCCGCCGGAGACAGCACATCGTGGCAACTCCCAGGCGAACTCTCATCACAAATCATGCCGGCTGGCACTTAAGTCACTGAGTCCTGTCTCGCCTTTGATTAGCGTAGACGGTGAGGACATCGACATGCCAACCGCAATCAAACAAGTTCGCGATCTAGCTATGGAACAGCCATCCTCCGTGCGGGTATTTGAACGCTTCGGAATTGACTACTGCTGCGGCGGCAGAAAATCGCTGGCGCAAGTATGTCAGGAGCAGCAGATTCCGCTGGCGGACCTTCTACAAGGCCTCGCAGAGGCCGCACATGCAACACCGCAAATGGCCGACCCGTGGACGACGGCTTCGTTGGAAGATTTGGCAACTTATATCGTGACCGCGTGTCACGGACCCACCCGCTTGGAACTCGAGCGACTCACCACCTTGGCATTCAAAGTCCACCATCGGCATGGTGCAACCCATCCAGAACTCGCCCGCATCCAGTCGCTGGTCCACCAGATTCTGGAAGAGATGACGCCGCACATGGAGAAGGAGGAGCGGGTTCTATTTCCGTACATCGTTGGCCTCGAACGGGCTGATCAGAGCGGATCGCCAAAGCCCTATGCTTGCTTCGGCGACGTCGCAAATCCCATCGCCGCGATGATGGCCGAACACGACATCGTCGGCAGCGCGCTCACCGAGATCAACATACTGACCAGCAACTATCAACTGCCGGATGGTGCTTGCCCAACCTATCACGCCCTCTATACAACACTCGCAGAGTTTGACGCTCTTACTCGTCACCACGTGGAACTCGAAAACAGCATATTGTTTCCTCGCGCGATCGCGCTGTCTGGAAAGAAATGAGCATGTCCCCCGCAACACAGTGCCCGCCGCTGATTCACGATCTGCTGTCCCGGCGATTCAGCCCGTGCGCATTTGAACCTCGTCCGGTCGACCAACACCATCTGCTTGCCCTCTTTGAGGCGGCGCGATGGTCGGCCTCCGCCGGTAACGAGCAGCCCTGGAGCTACATCGTGGCAACCCGCAGCGAGTCCGATGAGTTCGCCCGCATGCTCGACTGCGTCGGACGAATCAACCTGTCCTGGGCGCGGCTAGCAGCGGTTCTCATGATCGGTTGTGTACGGCTCAGCCTGCAGCGTGGCGGCTTGTACCCAACAGCCGAACACGACCTCGGACTCGCCTCGGCCAGCCTTGTCTTCGAAGCCACTGCACGCGGTCTCGGAGTCCATCAGATGACCGTGATAGACCGCGAGAAGATTCGCGATGTATACCACGTTCCGACCGGTATCTCCGTCATGACCATGCTCGCCATCGGCTATCCCGAGGCGAATCCCTCAGCGACAAAAACAGTGACCAGCGACCTGCGAACACCCCGATTCCGAAAGCCACTCAGCAGCTTTGTCTTCTCAGGCGCATGGTCCAACGCCTGGCTGCCTGCACAGGCGACACCCCACCTTGAACAGGCCAATGCCAGACTAACTCCACACTCTTCCTGCAGCCGGTAGCTGCACACTCACTCCTGTACCACCGCCTTCACCAACTGGCGCGGAGAGTCAGGATTGATGCCGCGGGCAATTGCCATGCTGTACGCCAGCAGTTGCAACGGAACCACCTCCAGCATCGTTGCCAGCAAATCGCTGGTCGCAGGTATAAAGAGACAAGCCTCGCTGAAGCGGGGAACTTCTTCGTCACCCTCTGTCGCCAGCGCAACGATACGCGCGCCTTGTGTTCGCATCTCTCTCATCAGTTGAAGCACCTTGGAGTAGCGCAGAACAGAATCCGGGTCCGCGCGATCCACCGTCGCAATCATGATGAGCGGTGCAGCCTGACTGACCAGTGCGTTCGGCCCATGCTTCAGTTCTCCGGTCGGGTAGCCTTCAGCGTTCAGATACGCAGACTCTTTCAACTTCAAGGCTCCCTCACGCGCAATCGCATAGTGCACACCACGCCCCAGATAAAGAAAGCTGGACGAGTTCACCAACTCGGGTGCGAGCGCTTCAATCTTCGCGTGCCACTCCGGCAACGCGCTCTGTAAAAGTCCGGGAATCTCGCGCAACCGCTTCGCATTCACCTCGGCAGCCTTCTCGTCCATCGTCCCGCGGAACCTGGCCAACTCCAGCGCGAAGCAATACAGAACTGCCAACTGGGTGGTAAAGCTCTTGGTTGCTGGAATAGCCTTCTCCACACCCGCCAGCGTCGGCAGCGATATCGCCGCCTCCCGTGCCATCGTGGAATCAGCTTTGTTTGTAACGGCAATCGTTGCAAGATTGCGTGCCTGTGCCTTGCGCAATGCAGCCAGCGTATCTGCCGTCTCGCCGGACTGCGACAGCACCAGTACGCCAGGGTTATGCAACGTGTGGCTCGAACTATAGGTGTACTCGCTGGCATACTCGACATCGACCGGGACGCCAGCCATATCCTCAATCATGATCTCGCCTGCCAGCCCAGCATGACGACTGGAGCCGCTGGCAGCAATGACCAGTCGCTCCCGCTCTCCGACAATCTCCAGTAGTCTCCCGAGGGGTTCTTGTGGCTCCATCGCATCCGGAAGATATCGTGCAATGGTTGCAGCGAGTGCCTGCGGCTGCTCGTAGATCTCACGCAACATCGCATGAGAAAAGTTTGTGGCCGGCGGGGTATTGCTCGTAGGATTCGTCATTGTCTCTCACCAGTTTCTTCGTTTGCTGCGGACGGTATAGCGCAATCACGCGCGGAAGCCATCTAACTTCACCCAGTGCGGTCTAGTGCGCCGGGGTCACTTCCCTGTTGTGAGCCTTTATCTCGCGGTAAAGTTTAAGCTCACGGTCTGCATCATCCGTTCGTCCAGC
>JAJZGF010000188.1 GCA_021805025.1 Acidobacteriota bacterium | reverse complement strand
AAGGGCCGCCTCGAAGTGTGGATCGAGACCGGCCGGCACAGGCAACAAAGCGCGAAAATCTTCCGCCAGTTGCGTAGTATTCAGTTCATCCAGGCCAAATTCCGCCGGCACATTTAACCTCATGATGCGGTGATGAATTTCAAAAGGCCTCTCGCGCAGGGAATCCTGTTGCGAGGTCAACGAGATACTAACCAGCAGTACGCACCCTTTTAGACGCAGCGCAGACGCGACAGGAGACAACAACACGGCCGAAAACGGATGACAATTTGTTCATTCTTTCGATATCCGGCGCGCCGGAAGGACTCCGCAGCAGCGCATGAAGTTACCGGTGCTACACGAGGTTGGATCGGCATCGGCTCGTTCATGACGACTTCTTCATCTGCCCTGCGAATGCCTGGGATCATGCCTGGAATGTCATGTCCAAGCAGCGCCTGCCTGCACCTGCCTCCATCGACTAATATCCTTTCATGCGGCTTCTTCTGGTGGAAGATGAACTCGATATTCAGACGTTCCTGCGGAATTCTCTGGAAGAAGCGGGCTACGGCGTGGACGTGGCGGGTAACGCGGCGCAGGCAGAGGATATGGCTAAGCAGTCGCCGCACGACATTCTGATTGTGGACCTTGGGCTGCCGGACAGGGACGGTATCAGCTTGATTCTGCGGTTGCGTGAGATGGGGATTTCCGCGCCCGTGCTGATCCTTTCCGCGCGGCGCTCGGTGGATGATCGGGTGCGCGGGCTGGAGCAGGGCGGCGACGACTATCTGACGAAGCCCTTTGCCCTGGCGGAGCTGCTGGCGCGGCTGCGCAATCTGCTGAAGCGCAACAGCCCGGCAGCCGGCGAGGCAACACGGCTGCGGGTGCAGGATCTTGAGTTGGACCTGCTGCGACGCGAAGCAACGCGCGGCGGACTAGTGCTGCAATTGACGCCGCAGGAATTTGTGCTGCTGGAGTATCTGTGCAGAAACGCGGGGCGAGTGGTCACACGCTCCATGATTCTGGACAAGGTGTGGGGTATGCGTATTCAGCCGGATACAAACGTCGTGGACGTGCATATTTACAGGCTGCGCGGCAAGGTGGATGGGAAAGGGCAGCAGCCGCTGATCCGCACGCTGCGAGGTGTGGGCTATGTCCTCAAAGACCGTTAAGCCGGTGATGCACTCGGCGGCATGGCGCATCTCGCTGTGGGCCACACTGGCCTTTGCCTGCGGCACAATGCTGGTTTTTATTTTCCTCCATCGTTTCGTCTCCAGCGACATCCGGCAGCGCACGAATGCATGGCTTGCGGGCGAAGTGGAGGTGCTGGGCGATGTAGCCGAGCACACGCCGAAGGATGCTCTCTACGACCGGGTGGTAAGCGAAGTGGCGGAGCTGGCGGGCAAGGAAGTGCCCAACCGGCTGCGCTCCGAAGGACACACAAACGATCTTGTCTTTTTCCTGCAGACCGCCGGAGATGGGGCACAGACGCTCTGGGTGGGCGCCGGAAGCGGAGAACCGTATCTGAACGCGATCCGGAAGCAGCCATTTCCGCCGGATGAACCGCAAGACGTGCGCGTAGCCGGCTCGGCGATTCCATTTCGCGTGGTGGCATTGCAGATTGACGACGGCAGCCGGATCTACCTGGGTCTCTCTGAGCGCGACGAGCTGCGTGTGCTGCGCAACCTGCGCTTCCGCTTCATCATGCTGTGGTTGCTGCTGGTGCTGCTGGGCTTTGCCATTGTCTTCTACACCGCGCGCCGCATGTTGAGCCACGTCCGCGATATTACGGAGGCCGCATCGCGCATCGGCCACTCCGAGCTGAATGCGCGCGTGCCCATGAGCGCCCGGAATGATGAGGTGGCGCACCTGGCGCGCACGCTGAACCGCATGTTGGATCGTATTGAAAGCTCGATGCACCAGTTGCACACCATTACCGATGCGCTGGCGCACGACTTGCGCAGCCCGATGACGGCGATTCGCGGCAAGCTTGAGATGTCTCTCTCTGCCGCGACACACGGTGAACAGGCCGAACCGATAGTCGCAGCCATCGAGGAGCTGGACCGGCTGACGGAGTTCCTCAATACTTCGCTGGACGTGGCCGAGGGCAAAGCGGATGCGCTGCGCCTATCGCGGAGCGAGATTGACCTGGATGAGCTGCTCCACGTGATGGTGGATCTCTATGAGCCTTCGATGAGCGAGAAGAATCTGCATGTCACGCTGCAAAGCCAGGGGCCGGTCAGGATTCAGGCCGATGCGGCACTGATGCACCGCATGATCTCAAACCTTTTTGATAATGAGTTGAAGCATGTGCCGTCCGGATGCTCGATCCGTTTGAGCCTTGCCGTCGAAGAGGACGCGGCGAAGCTGACGGTAGAGGATGACGGGCCGGGCTTTGCGCCGGAGGTTCTGCCGCATCTGTTTGAACAGCGGGTGAAGGGCAAACAGTCCAGCGGGCACGGGCTGGGGCTGGCCTTTGTCGAGGCTGTGACCCGGGCACACCGAGGAGGCGTTGTTGCATCGAATCGTGAAGGCGGGGGCGCGCGGCTTACGTTGACCCTTCCGCTTGGCCGGGTGATCGATTCATCTCTTCCAATCGAGATGACTGTCTCGGGCGCCGGACCGGACCATCGGTGACAAACCAAACGGCCATATTGAAATGAATTGCAACTGGGCAAGCAAGCAGCAGGGTTTGTGTGCAGCACACCCCCGGAGGGAAAGATCTCGATGGGAAGTAGACTCAAAGTCACGTATTGCATTGAGCCGGACGCCGTGTCGCTGGCGCGGCGCGCCGTAGAGCATCTGGTTGCACAGGTTAAGGCGGCCATTGCAGCGCGCGGCCGTGCGCGGATCGCGATCAGCGGCGGCTCCACGCCCAAGGCGGCCTTTCAACTGCTGGCGGACCCCAGGCAGATCTGGCGTCACGCCATGCCGTGGGACAAACTTGATATTTACTGGGTCGACGAGCGCTGCGTTCCTCCCGACGATCCCGACAGCAACTACCGCATGACCCGTGAGGCTCTGCTGAACTATGTGCCGCTCAAGGCTGAGCAGATTCATCGCATGGAAGGCGAACTCGATCCGCAGGTGGCCGCATCGCGCTACGAGTCCATGCTGCGGGATACGTTTCGGCTGGAAGGCGCGGAGAGCCCGCGCTTTGACGTGATTGCGCTGGGTATGGGCGGGGATGGGCACACCGCATCCTTGTTTCCCTACTCGGCGGCCGTGCATGAGATGGGGCGGTTGGTGACCGCCAACCACGTTGAAAACAAAGATGCCTGGCGGATTACCCTGACATGGCCGGTGATCAACCACGCGGACTCAGTCTTCTTCCTGATGGGCGGAGCGGACAAGGCAGCCAGAATCCATGAGGTGTTCCTGGGCCCGCGCGATCCGGAACGCCTTCCCAGTCAACTGATTTGGCCCTCAAGCGGTATACTCACACTGATTCTGGATAAGGCCGCTGCTGCGCTTCTGCCCGCAACTGATGGGGAAGGCTGTGGGGTTCTGGAGATTGAGCGATGATTTTGGCAGGGGACGTGGGCGGCACCAAGGTCTATCTGGCACTGTATGACTTTGTCGATGGGAAGCTTAAATACACCCGCGAAGAGCGGTACCCGGCCAAGAACTACACCGGGCTGGAAGAGATCGTTAAGGAGTTCCTGAGCGCGGACAAAGTGACGGCGGCGTGTTTTGGCGTGCCCGGCCCGGTGCGCGACGGCCGCCTGCGTCTGACCAACCTGCCCTGGACGCTGGACAGCCGCGAACTCTCAGCCAACCTCGGCATCCAGCATGTCTTTCTTATCAATGACTTGGAGGCCAACGGCTACGGCATTGCCGAGCTGGCGCCGGACCAGATCTACACCCTGAGCGAGGGCGACCCCGGCCAGATTGGCAACCGCGCGCTGGTCGCCGCCGGTACAGGCCTGGGCGAGTGTTTCCTGGCCTGGAACGGGCACCACCACCTGCCGTTTCCCTCCGAAGGCGGCCACTCCGACTACGCACCGCGCAATGAGGACGAGATCGACCTGCTGCGCTTCCTCAAGCAGAAGTACAACGGGCGCATCAGCTTTGAGCGTGTCGTCAGCGGCATGGGCCTGACCAATATCTATGAATTTCTGCGCGAGGTGCGCGGGCTGGATGAGCCGAACTGGCTGGCCTCGCGCATCGCCTCTGAAGACCCCAACGCCGTCATCACGGAAGTGGCACTGGCCGCCAAAAGCGAAATCTGCGAGAAGGCGCTGGATATGTTCGTCTCAGCCTATGGGGCTGAGGCGGGCAACCTGGCGCTGAAGATTCTGTCAGTCGGCGGCCTCTACGTGGGCGGCGGTATCGCGCCGCGCATCCTGGAGAAGCTGAAGGATGGCCTCTTCATGAAGGCCTTTACCGACAAAGGCCGCCTGAGCCAGCTACTGGTCAACATGCCGGTGCGCATTATTCTGGAAAGCCGCGCCGCGCTGATGGGCGCAGCGGCCTACGCCGAGGCGCGGGCTGCAGAGATCAGCGGCATCTCTGCCCGGGCCGCTTCGGTCAAGATATAAGAGAGTCTTCCTCGGCCAAAGCACCGGCGCGCTGTGCGGGAGACTGGATGCTGCCTGGGGCAGGATTCCGGGATCGGACGGCCCAAAGAGAATCATCCACTCACAAGTGGCTTAGCGCACGGAGGAGGACGGGCTCTGACGCGCTTGGTGTTGCGAACGATTCAGCAGCGCGGCCCATTCGTCAGGCTGGACCGCCGCGCGCGGAACACGCGACCGATTCAGCTTGTAGCGGATCTTTTCAAGCTCGTGCAACTCCCGGTCATCCTGCACAAACGGGATGAGGCGACTTGCGGCGCGCTCGACTGCGGCGCGCTGTTCCTCGAACAGGACGCCATCCTCCGGACGAAACTGGGCCCAGGCGATTGATTTAACGAAGCCCGATGCGCCGAATCGATTGGAGCGAAGCACATCTTCCACGAAGACTCGAATAGGGCCGGAGAACAGATGCAGCGCATCGTGAAAGGCCACCAGGCCTTCCGGCTCCACGTACGGAAAAAAGCCATCGAAATCCGACTTCGCTCCCTGGTAGCTATGGTCGCCATCGATCCACAGAAATCGGATGGGGCGCTTCCACGCAGCCGCCAGTTCGCTTGAGTAGGCGCGGTGCACTTCCACCTGCTGCGCCACACCGGCAGCCTCAAGGTTGCTCTGGAACTCCTGAAAAGACGTGGCGCCGGGAACCGCCCGATGCTCCTTCAACTCAGCCGAGTTGAAGTTGTGCGGATCGATGGCGACAACCGGGCCCAGGCCGTAATGCGCGGCCACCCTGGCCAGCATCACCGTGGACTTGCCCTTGAAGCTGCCAATCTCCACAATAGCTCCGGGGCAAGGGGCGCATGCCGCAGCTAGGCCCAGAAAGCGCGCCTCGTCTTCCACCAGAAATCCCGGAACGTCGCGCGCCGCTTTCCAGGCATCGTCAAGAACGGCGCTCAGATCGCGCGGAATTTCAATCGTGGCCAACAGCTTTCTCCATCCGCCGACGCTGTCCGCCCTGCAGCGATGCTCTGCGCCGGTGAGAGTAAGATCATGCAGATTATAACGGGCGCTCGGTGGCCAAAGATTGCTTCCACGGCAACTCTCCATGCGGCATCGTGGCTCATCCGCAACCTGGACCTCCGCCCGTGCAGAAGCGGCGAATTTTTGTTGCGGCGGACTTGCTCCCTGCAAGGCACCCCTGCTCAATGACGGCCGGAAATTCCCCGTAGCGAGGCAGTCTCCGATAGTCTAGGGGCATGAGTCTGACCTGCTGCGCAAATCCGTATTACGCGCCCGCATCGCACGGCTCGCGGACGGCACGAGCATGTTGAGGCGCTGGCTGCTGCGGATCGCGATGGCTTTAATCGTCGCCTTTATTGCGCTCTACACCGGCGATTGGATCGTCTTTGCGTTGCGCGGTTCACCGGTAGACAAGGTCACCGTGAACCGCTACCTGGCCGTGCCGCTCAAGGGCAACAAACAGGAGTTTGACTTTCTTGGAACGGTAGAGGTGCCGTGTGCCGTGGCCCTCTTTGCCCAGAATGGGCAAGGCCCTTGCTGGCAGGTGCGCCGCACTGCCAATCAGGGCATTAAAATGTAATTCCCGTACCGGGCCGGTTCTTCCCGTTCTGCGCCGTGAACACAACAGAGTGACGAGAATCACGTTCTGCGCGCTGCTGTGTGCGTACTATCGGAAAATCGCAAATGCGGAACGAGGCACCATGTACACACGCACCCAGAACGACAACGGCACCTACAATACGCGCTGCCTCTATTGTTTTATGACGATAGCATCGGCTGTGGAGACTCCCGAGGAGATGGATCGGCTTGAAGCGCGGCACGTCTGCCCTGAGAAGGCATTGGCGCAGATGTCTGCGGAGAGAGAGTCTCACCCGCAGCACGCTGTGAATTAAGGCTGCGGCCCGGCATCGGCGGGCGGCTGCGCGGGGGCCGGCGCGTGCGGACCATGCGCCGCACCGTTCGCGATCTTCTTATACAGGTCTTCGTCCGCGGCCCTGTTGAGTTTACTGGCTTTGTCAAACTCGGCTACAGCCTCTGCCTTGTTGCCCATCGATCGGTAGAGCCTGCCTAGCCGCCAATG
>JAJZGF010000036.1 GCA_021805025.1 Acidobacteriota bacterium | reverse complement strand
TTCGATGACTGCCGAGGAACAAGCGTTCCATCTGGGACAGGCATGGGAATCGCTGCCGGAGCCGAAGCGACAATTCAACTTCTACGTCATTGGCCCAAGCGGCGAAGCCAAGTTCTTCTACATCGGCCCGCACGCGCCGGCTCTCAGCCCGGACGATGTGCAGCTGGTCCACAGGTTATGGCTCAATATGCGGCGCGATCCATCGGTTTCGGATTTGCATCACAGCGATATCATCACCTATGCACTGACGCGCTTGGCCGGGCAATACGCTCGAGAAAAGGATGAGATTCTGCGCGACCTCCGCAATCGATCCGCGGAGTCCCTGGCGCTCCGCGGCGGAAGCGCTGAGATTACCTCATCCAGCCCCTCACCGAAGAGCTAGGGCAAGCCCTGGCCGCAGCAAGTTGCTCAGTATGCAGCAAAAATCCCTCCCGTAAGGCCTGTGAGAGACGGCTCTCACTCTGGCTGCGCCGCGATGCCCTGCTCCGGCGACCTCGGATCTGCTTTCATCCAACACTGAGCGAAGGCCGGATCCACGGGCTGCATAAATCGGGCCCGGTCGCCAAAGATGGCCAGACAGACGGCAATTTGCTATCCAGGATTCACGAGCCTTTGAGATCCTCTGCATTCCGCATCCAATCACCGATCCTGCTCCCTTGCGGTCTTAGCCGGTCCGACCGTAGCGCCGGCTTGCACGTAATTTGCCGGGCGCAGGCTTCCGCTTTGTGCTGGGAAACGGGAGTTTTTTGTTTGTAAAAGAGTCTACAGTTGAGTATCCTAACCCATAAATCAGGTGCTCACCCGATGGTTGCTCTCACCTTGGCCAGGGGTCTGCGCAAGTTATGAATCAGAGCGAGGAGGAACGGTGGGAGTTTCAGAGATTCTAGTTCAAATTGATCGGGAAATTGCTCTTATGCAGCAGGCACGGGCGGTGCTGGCTGGGTCAGGCCCCGCGAACTCCGGGAAACGCGCTGTTTCCGCGACGAGGAAGACCGCTAAAAAGAAGCGGAATCTGACGCCGGAAGGACGCAAACGCATCGCAGAGGCCGTAAAGAGGCGCTGGGCAGAACAAAAGAAGAAGGCGGCATCGGGAAAATAGTCCCTCAAAACAGGACGAGTGTTGGAGTAATTCCGGCACTCGTCCTGTTTTCACCAGGCGCAATCCCTCCCGGATTGAGGCTCTTCGCTAGAGCGAATCTCCCGGCGCCAGTTTTGCGACGTGGATCCCTGGACCTACGAGTTTCACTAACTCCTCCGGAGTGCCCTTCAGAGGAGGGAAAGTCCCAAAGTGAAGGGGTAAGATCACCTGTGGCTCAAGGAAACTCGCTGCGAGAGCGGCTTCATGGGGACCCATTGTGAAATGACCGCCAATGGGTAGCATGGCGACCTGGGGATGATAGAGCCCCGCAATCAATTTCATGTCGCCAAATACGGCTGTGTCTCCGGCATGATAGAGCACCGGCCCATTCACAATGGACAGCACAAACCCCGCGGCGACGCCCACATAGTGCGTGCCCGCTTCGTCCTGCGCACCCGCGGAGTGCTTGGCTTCCACCATTGTGGCAGCCACGTCATCCAACTGCACCGTTCCGCCGAGGTTCATCCCGATCGTCTTTGCCACGCCCCTGGCTTCCATGTAGGCCGCCAGCTCGTACACCGCAACCACTGTCGCATGATGTTTCGCGGCCATGGGCACGGCGTCCGACATGTGGTCGCCATGACCGTGGGTGAGCAGGATGTAATGAATCTTCTCGGGGAGTTGGAAACCGCTCGGGTATTTGGGATTCTGCGTAATGAACGGATCAATGAGAATGTTGGTCCCTTTGCGGGTCTGGACGAGAACAGTTGAATGGCCGAGCCAGAAGATGGTTGTTCCCTGCAGTAATTCCATTGTGCTCTCCTTTTCACGTGTCGAATGCCCGGTTTCGCGCATGACCCTCATCAGCGCGTGATGATGACTTCTGACACGCTGTCCTTGGCCAGGAACTGCTTGAAGCCGGCCCAGCGCGAAAACAGGCCTTGGATACTTCGATTTGTAAAGGCGCGCTGGATCGGAAAAGGCTGCGCGAGCTGTACCTCGACATCGTCTCCCTCCGTCACATGGAAGCGGCAGTAGACGGTCTCCTCACCTTTGGCGCGAGTATGAAAGAATGCAAGCACCTGGCCGCCAGGATTCACCGCGGCGCAGAGATGGTCAACCACTGGGATAACGAAGGGTTCGGGCAGGTAATCCAGGGCCGTCCAAAGCAACACCACGTCGAAGGTGCGGCCGGCAAACTGCAAAGTCTGGCTCAGATAGCCGTCAACATCCCAGATCGGGTTTCCATCGTCATCCGCGCCGCGCTGCCAGTTTCCCGTCAGCGCATCACTAACGGGATCCGCCAGAAAGATGCTGTGACCAAGGGCTGTCAGGTAATTGATGTTGGCCGGCGACGTCGCTCCAGCATCGATCACGCGCAGCCCAGGCTCAGCCTGCAGCCTCTTGCGCAGAGCTGCCCACCCGCCCGAATGTCGAGGCATCCTCGGACCAGTCAGCAACTGATTGGAAACGGGGGAATCGCTGTCGCTCTTTTTGTCGAAGAAACGCCGAAGCATCCTTACACATCCTGTCACGCGCATCAGGCCGCGCGACCCACTTCGCATTGGCTATCTAGCAGACAGTTCGCGGCAACCTGGCGCAGCATGGGAATCCGGTTCCGCAGGCGTCACAGTCCGCGGTCGCGCAGGCCTTGCTGCCGCATCCTTATTGCTGTCCGTGCGCAGGGCCGTCGGAAGTACCCCGCGTCAGGTCAACTTTGCCGCGAAAGATCGCGTTGTCTTCAATGGCCAGCCGCAGGGCGTGCACATCGCCCTCCACAACACTGCCCGCGCGCAGATCGACGCGGCCCGTGGCGACAATATTTCCCTGGACGCGGCCCATGATCAGGACGTCCTTGGCGGAAAGGTCGGCGGTCACATGCGCGTTTGGGCCAATCGTAAGCCGGTGCTCGGCCAGATTGACAAGCCCTTCGATGTGCCCATCGACGATGAGATCCTCACTTCCCTTTACTTCCCCGCGAATCACAACCGTCTTGCCAATGCGTGCTTGACCGTTTTCGGCAGCCATGTAGAGTTCCTTCCTGGTATTTTTTTTAGCGCATCTCAGCCGGACTGGGAAAGCAACAGAGTTCCCAGTCAAAATGACTCATGTACCAAGTATATGGTCGTCCTTGCCCGTTTGCTCCGATTCCTGCAAATGCCAGGAGCCCTGCCCGCACTATACGCAAATGGACCCTTGGCCTTCAATTCCAGAAACCGGCGAGCGCGATCTGTGTCTAATAGTGTATGCGCAACGATTCCCTGGCCCGGACTGCAGATGAGGACTGAGCGCTTACTCGCAGGCAGCCTGTTGCTTACAGCTCTGATCACGTTTCCTTGCCGGGCAGAAAGCTCCCCTGGGCAAGCGCCGCAGATCGTGGAGCGTGCGCTTGCCGCGGAATTGCGCGCAGCGCAGGACACGAGCCATCCCATGCGCTACGACCTGCGCAGATCGAGCCCGCGCCTGACGACCACCAAAGAGATTTGTGAGACGAAAGATGGCTCTGTGGCGCGGCTTGTTGCGCTCAACGACCGTCCCCTGACACCGACGGAGGAGCAGCGCGAGGAAGCCAGACTGGACGGCCTGCTGAGCGATCCCTCCCGGCAACGTCACCGTAAACAAAGCGAGGATGCAGACACAGAGCGTGTTCTGAAGATTCTTCGCGCACTGCCCAACGCATTCCTCTATCGCCCCGAGGGAACTGTCCCTGGGCCAGCTGGAACCCTGGAGCACTTCTCATTCCGGCCCAACCCGCGCTTCGACCCACCCAACCTGGAGACTCTTGCTCTGACAGAGATGGAAGGCGAGCTCTGGATCGATACCGCGCAAGGCCGCGTCGCTCGGCTTGAGGGACATCTGATTCAGGATGTGAACTTTGGCTGGGGCATTCTGGGGCAACTGGATAAAGGCGGCTGGATCCGCGTTGAACAAGCGAATGCAGGTGGAGGACAGTGGCGAATCACCCATTTCCAGATGGAGATGGCAGGACGCGTTGTGCTAAAAAATAAGGTTTTCCGCTCGGACCAGTGGCAGACAGAATTTACTCCCGTCCCCGCCGACCTAACCTATCAGCAAGCTATCCAAATGCTGCGCGCGGACCCCGGCCGGACCTCGGCGCAAAGTCGTTGAGGGTTCGCTGCAAATTGCAAGCAAAAGCGGCGCAATCCGTTGGGATTGCGCCGCCAGTTAAAGCCGACCTTTCCTGGTCACTTGATCTTGATGAAGATCATGGCAAAGGTGAACAGGGTGAGAGACTCGATGAAAGCCAAACCGATCAGCATGAACATGAGCAATCCGGCGCGCGTGCCGGGATTGCGGGCCAAGGCCTCCGTGGTGGAGCCCACGGCCCTGCCCTGGCCGAGACCGCACAGACCGGCAGCCAGGCCCATTCCGAGGCCAACGCCGACCGGTGCCAGGTTCATGACGGCCGAGCCGCCATCCGCGAAGGCCGGAATGGCGAAGCACATTGCCGCCAGGGCCATAAACACATATTGAAGTTTCCGCATAGTTCTCCTGCTTCCATTTGAATTGGCCGCCAGTGGGTGGTTGGAGCTCACCGTGCTAGGCAATTTCGGAAATTTTGTGTCCTTTGATCCTCTTGCAAGGTCACCGCTCCCTGTTGGTCGCGTTGACTTTGCCTTCGAAGCTTCGGGCTACTTTGTTTCCGAAATTGCTTTTGGCCCCCTCACGCTTGCGGCCTACCGTTGCCCGGAGCGGAAGCTGTCTCCGGCGGAATCTCTTGAATCGGCTCTAGTGCTCGTGTGCCACAGCCATAGACACGTAGATCATCGACAGCAACATGAACACATACGCCTGAATGATTGCAACCGCAAAATGCAGCCCGAGAAATACGACAGGAGCCGCCAACGGAAGCATTGAAAAGCAGATAAGGGTCAGCAGATCGCTGGCCAGCATGTTCGCATAAAGACGGATGGTAAGCGACATCACGCGCGCTAGATGCGAGATGATCTCGACGGGGAAAAGCAGCCAGGCCAGCCACCAGACAGGTCCTGCAAAGTGCTTGAGATAGCCGACCGGCCCCTGCACGCGAACTCCGTGAAAGTTGTAGTAAAGAAATGTGAGCACAGCAATGCCCAAGGGAACCACCGGCTGGCTCGTGGGCGTCACAATACCTGGCAACAGACCAAGCAGATTATTGAGCAAAACGAAGAGGAAGATGCACGTAACGAAGGCTTGGAAGCGTGCATAGCCGTGGCCGATGACCTGGTCAGCCTGGCCGCCGACGAACTCGTGGATCATCTCGGCGATCTGCTGCGCCGGGTTGGGCTTATCCACCGACAGCGTCAGACGCACCGCCATGAAAAACACAATAAGGCCGCAGACCACGAGCAGTTCCATCGCAAAGGTGTCGTTGATGGCTGTTGCGGCATCGGCGGGGACGCCCACGGCGTGCAACACGGACGCCACGATTCCGCCGAACAATTGATTCAACAGACGTGTCAATGCTAATGATTCCGGCATGAAAACTTGAGTCTTTCCGCCTCCGGGATGGATTCACCGCATCTTCCCTGGAGGCCTTGTCAGTTGCGGAGCAGTCGCAGTGCCTCCCAGCCCAAGGTAAAAACTGCCAAACCCAGACCGCAAAGAAGCGCTATTGTCGAGCCCTGGAAACATTTCAGGCTACCATAAATCACCCCTGCAAAGACCGTGAGCCTGAGCATAAAGAAGAGGACCACGGAGCGGGCGCCTACCGGTGTCCTCTGGTTGTCGAGTCTGGCGTTGATGAGCCGTGCCAACCGCTGCCACTCCCATATGCTGGCTGCTGAAATTGCGGTGCCGGTGAGCAGCATGGCTGCATTGCGCCAGCCGGAAGCTATCCACACCGCCAAAGCGGGAACTGCTCCCAGAATCAACGTATTGCGGAAGGCCCGCTTGAGCATGGCGTCAAGTGCGGCATCGGTGAACTCTGCAATGGGATGGGTTTCTTGTGTCACAGATCTTTGCCCGGGGCTCCATTTTCGGTCCCGTTTCCTTTTTTGTTTTCCGTCTCGGATTCGGCTCCGGCAGCCAGCGCAATTCGAATGATTCCCACCAGTCCAGAGACGCTCCCGAGGATGATTCCGGCGAGCGCAATCCACGACTGGTGCAGACGGGTGTCCAGCCAGGCGCCGCCCAACCACCCGATCACGACCGCCGAAGGCAGCAGGAGCGCCATCTGCATTGCCTTTTCAGCCTCAATCAGGGCGCCAATCCCGCTCGAAACTTTCTTGTGCGGCTTGCGGTCCGGGATGGGGCGGTTGTAGGGCATGAGCGTTCACCACAAGCATACAGGGTGACTCAATGACCGGGTATACTTCAAGGTTGGCACCCTTGCTCCGCAACGGAAGGAAAACCGTGTTCGATTCAGAGTTTGAGCGCAGCCTGTTTGACCTGCGCAGGGCGAAGCTCGCCGAGATTGAGAAGCTCGGCCAGGCCGCCTATCCCAACCAGTTCGCCGCTTCTCACACGATTCCGGCAGTACGCCAAGGCTGGGACCAGTCCTCCGCCGAGGCACTTGAAGCAGGCCGCGTCACAGTTTCCGTCGCCGGGCGCATCATGGCCATCCGCGCCCAGGGCAAGGCCGGCTTCGCCACGCTGCAGCAGGGTGGCCAGCGCCTGCAAATCTACGTCCGCCTCGACGCCGTCGGCGAGCAGGGCTTTGCGCTCTACAAGCTGCTCGATCTTGGCGACCACATCGGCGTCTCCGGCTATCTCTTCCGCACCCGCACCGGCGAGCTCACCGTGCATGTGGAGACGCTCACGTTTCTGGCCAAGGCCATGCTCGCCCTGCCGGAGAAATTTCACGGCCTGGCCGATGTGGAGCTGCGCTATCGCCAGCGCTACGTGGACCTCTTCACCAACCTCGACAGCCGCGAGGTCTTCGTCAAGCGCGCCAAAGTGCTCAAGGCCATGCGCCAGTTCTTCGACGAGCGCGGCTACCTTGAAGTAGAAACGCCCATGATGCAGCAGATCGCGGGCGGCGCGGCGGCGCGGCCCTTTGTGACGCACCACAACGTGCTCGACCAGGATTTGTTTCTGCGCATCGCACCGGAGCTGTATCTCAAGCGCCTGGTCGTCGGCGGCTTCGACCGCGTCTATGAGATCAACCGCAACTTCCGCAATGAGGGCGTGAGCACGCAACACAACCCCGAGTTCACCATGCTCGAGTTCTATCAGGCGTATGCGAATTACCACGACCTGATGAAGCTGACTGAAGAGTTAATTGCGTTTGTCGCGCGCGAAGTGAACGGGACGACGCTGACGACATTCAATGACGCGGAGATCGATCTCGGCAAGTGGCAGCGGCTGACGATGCGGGAGGCGATTGTTGAGTTCTGGCGGACTGACCATCTGGGTCCTAAACCACAAATGATCGATTTCGCAGATCACACAAGCGTTTTAGCTATGCTTGATCGCACCTGCGCTCATGTTGGCTCTGAGGAACGGCTATTCTGGTCCGTCTCATTTTGTGCGATTCGGGATCGGCTGAATCAAGGTGGTACCCACGGCAAAGCCGTCGCAGAAGTTTTTGAACTTCTCGCTGAACGTCACCTCATCCAGCCCACCATCATCTACGAGTTCCCCACCGCCGTCTCGCCGCTCTCCAAGCAGAAGCCGGATGATCCCGACTGGGTGGAGCGCTTCGAGTTCTACATTGGCGGCTTTGAGGTAGGCAACGCCTTCAGCGAGCTGAACGACCCGGTGGAGCAGCACAAGCGCTTTGAGCAGCAACTGACCGAGCGCGAGCATGGCGACGACGAGGCCCACCAGATGGACGAAGACTACGTGCGCGCGCTGGCCTACGGCCTGCCGCCGACAGGCGGCGAAGGCATCGGCATCGACCGCCTGGTGATGCTGCTGACCGGCTCCAAGTCCATCCGCGATGTGATCCTCTTTCCGCTGATGCGGAAAGAGCAGGGACAAGGGAAAAGGGACGAGGGACTGGAAAGCAAGGCGTGAATTATGGGCGAATCGTTCAGAGATCTCGCGGTCTGGCAGCGTGCAATCGAGCTGACTGTTGAGATCTATAAGCTGACCGCAGACTTTCCTGATTCCGAACGATTTGGCCTGACAAGTCAGATTCGTCGAGCTACAGTTTCTGTCGCCAGCAACATCGCGGAGGGGTATGGCCGCTCGACAAAGGGGGAATACGTCCTGTTTCTAGGTCATGCCCGCGGCTCGGCGGCTGAGGTCGAAACGCAGCTGGTCATCGCAAAAGCTCTAGGCTACGGGGTGCCGCAGTTGCTTGGCCGTTCAGAAAAGTTGTGCGGCGAAGTAAGCCGGATGTTGCACGCAATGTTGAAGACTCTGCAATCCAAGCCATCCCGCCAAATCCCTGGTCCCTCAGTCTTTAGTCCCTCAGTCTCTAGTCCCTCAGTCCCTCAGTCTCTAGTCCCTCAGTCCCTAGTCCATACATCAGGAGCATCGAACCACCTTGAACATTCTCTTCGTAGGCGACATCTTCGGCAGCGCGGGACGCAGAATCGTGCGCGAACATATCGGGCACGTCTGCGAAGCAAACAACGTCGAGCTGGTCATCATCAACGCCGAAAATGCCGCGGGCGGATTCGGGGTGACGCCGCAGATTGCCGAGGACCTTTTCGACCTGGGCGCGGATGTGCTGACGACCGGCAATCATGTGTGGGACAAGCGCGAGTTGCAGGATTACCTGACGTCCGCTTCGGCAGACAGCCAGGAGCGCCCGCGCCGCGTGCTGCGCCCGGCGAATATGGCGCCGGGGCTACCGGGCTATGGCGTCTTTCAGGGAACCACCCGCAGCGGCGTGGACTACGCGGTCATCGATTTGATGGGCCGTGTCTTCATGAGCGGCACAAACGATCCGTTTCACGCCGTGCAGGGCCTGCTCGCCGAGATCACCGCCAAGGTCATCGTGGTGGACTTCCACGGCGAAGCGACGAGCGAGAAGGTCGCCATGGGCTGGCATCTCGATGGCCGCGTCACCGCCGTGCTCGGCACCCATACGCACGTGCCTACGGCCGACGAGCGCATCCTGCCCGGCGGCACCGCCTACCAGACCGACGTGGGCATGAGCGGCCCCTATGACAGCGTGATTGGAGTCCAAAAGGATCTGGTGCTGCACAAGTTCCTGACCGGCATGCCGGGCAAGTTCGAGGCGGCCAAGGGCAACCCCAAGATGTGCGCCACGCTGGTCGATTGCGATCCGCAGACAGGCCGCGCCTCCGGGATCACTCGCATCATGCTGGGCGAATAGTGCAGGCCGCTAAGATCTGCGCAACTAGGGCTGGCTGGCCTGCGGTACGGTCCACGTTTTTGAGACGGCTGAGGTTTGCGGCAGGAGTCGCGGCTGAACCATGGTGGCCCGCATATGTGTGGCTTTCACGAGCCGGCCCTTGCGGTTAAAGATCATCGTCCACTGCATCGGGCGGCCCGCGGCGTCGGCTGCATCGAATCGAATCACTTCCCCGCCCCGCTCCGCCGCAAACAGGGTCGCGCCAAGGTCCGGAGAAGGTTTCAAGTCAGCGCTCTGTTCGATCGCCGTTGAGATTTCAGGATTCGCACCGGCCAGGGCGGCATAGCAAAGCGCATTGCCCAGCCAATGATCCGACTGTCCTTCCGCTTCCTCTGCCCGAACATGATTGAAGGCGGCAATGGTCATTGCGTTGACGGGTGCGGGAGAAAACAGGGAGTAGCTGCGCTTGAGAATCGGGATAATCCTGACCCTGCCCTCGCCTGCTCGCGGAATTGACGCGGAAAACAGCGTCACGTCGCCTCTGCCCGCGTTACGCGCATAGCGCAAGAAGAGGTGGCCAGGCAGCGCCGGACAGAGGATCTGGTCAAAAGCCCACCCCTCCGAGGACAGGTTATAGCCGAACCGCGCCGCGTGCTCCGCAATCGATGACTCGGCGTCTGCAAGCAGCAGGCGGTCCCCCGGAGTCAGCTCTTCGCTGGGACGAAACCCGATCGACAAGGCCTGGTGTCCGTAGGAGGATGCGGCAGAATTTGAAGAATCGAGGGAAAAAGGCCGGGGAGCAACTTCCGCGGGCACTTGGCGCACTTTTCGCGATGCGTCCGGTCCGCTCTGCAACGCGGCCTGTGGCCATAAAGCCTGAGACGGGAACCAGGCCAGCAGGACAACCCACGCGGTGACATGCAACGGGCGCAACATAATAATGACAGAGTACCACCGCGGGAGAGAGATACCACAACGTCCAAAATAGAAGGGTAGCCGCGTCAGGCTACCCTTCTCAACCGCAGGAGCATCTGGATGACCGGCGGAATCGCATGGACCTCGCCGTTCAGGGATTCTAGAGGAACTAGTTGGTATTGTGATGAGCCGCCGAAGGCTTGTGATGCACCGGCGCCGTCTTCTTCTTTTCCGGCTGGATGAAGGCATCGCGCACAACAATCTGAGCCGTCTGAGTCATGGTTGCAGTCGCCGGAACCTGCGTATAGCTATCATAGGTTCCATCCAGTTCTGTCGCCGGCTGCAGGCCATACTCGAAGCCGACCGCGGGCACTTCCTTCTCTTCCAGCGGCTTCTTGAGGTTCACGATGAAGTCAGCAATCTTTGCGTCTTTCGCGTCCTGAGAAACAGCCATCTTAATGGTGTTCGCATTCGCTTCAATGACGACGCCCGGAATGGGAGTGACCTGGTCCTTCATCACACCCCAAAGCTTCTCGGCGTCATCCTTGGAACCTGAAGCGAGAATGAACTCCTTATCATTCAGGTTCAACGTCGTCAGGTCCGGAGTCTCCACCACGACCTTGTGGGCAATCTCAGCAGGCGTTGCCGCGGCCGTTATCTGGAAGGTTCCAGGAGGAAAGAGGGATGCAGCGGCCTGGGTCTTGATGGCATCCAGGCCGGTCAAGTCGCCGTGGTACTTCTTGTAGTAATACTCGAGCTTCGGCTCAATCTGTGCCTTGTAAGCCGGAGGGGCAAAGTTCCACGCGCGAGCATAAAACCACACCGCCTGGACCAGATCTTTGCCATCTGGCTTGGTGTAGGCTTCCGCCAGTTGCAGCGTGTCCGGCAATCCAGGACCGTTTTGCGTTTGCTCAACTGGATAGAGCATCAAGGCTGTGCGGTACTCAGAAATAGCGCCTTTGGCGTCCTTCTTCGAAAGCATGTCGTCCAGAGCGATGGTTGAGTGGAAGATCGGGTAGATCGCTCCGGTCTGCTTCTTCCAGTCGTCGTCAGAGACGTCCGCAGGCTTTGTTGCAGCCAGCCCCTTCCTGGCCAGAGCTGCCGCATCATCGCAGACCTGCGCATCCGAGGTCTTTCCGCACTGGGCTTTCTTCACGAAGACCGAAATTGCAATGGCCTTCATATTGTTGGGATCAATCTGCAGCAGGCGGCTGGCCGCGTTCAGCGTCGAATCGGGATCACCCAACTGCTGGTAGGTGTCCATCAGCATATCCAGAACGGGTCCTTTCACCACGCTCTGCGGATATGTCTTTAGAAAACTTTCCAAGGCCGCAGCTTTTTCCTTGGGATTGCTCTGCGTGATCGCCATCTGATAGGCGTTGTACTCGGCCGGGTCCTTAATCTGGATGGTACCCGGCTGTTGGGCGTTCAGCGCAGGGGTCACGATCATGCCCATGCTTGCCAACGTCATCAACGATGCAAGGACTAACTTCTTCATTGAGAGCTCCTGGGAAGTGCGGAATGCAATTCTCTAATCCAGCGTACGCCTGGTAATCCCTCAATCGTGCTGCTCTGCGATTGAGTGCCGACGCAATCAGTCACGGTTGCTCCGGCCTCCAGTGCGGTATTGGAAGGATTATAGAAAGCCCAGCCATTTGTGACAAGCACTGTCGTGAGAAACACAAGCAAGATGAAACCTGAGGTGCTCGGTCCTTCAGCGCCGGGACCGCCAACCGGCCAACCGTCTCCCCTGCCAGGTGCGCGGAAACCGTCTCAATCGGCCTGAATCCCCGAGAAAATGCCGATTTCCGTGCGCTTCGACCTGGCGCGGCGACCGGATGCACAGGAGACGCGAGGATCCGCAATTGGGCTGCGCCGGTTTCCCTATTGCAACAATCGGACGAGCTCCACCTGCTCTGCCAGAAAGGCATCGTGTCCGTGGTCACTGATCATTTCGCGATAATCAGCCTGGACCCCTGCTGCACGGATCGTCGCGGCAAACTCGCGCACCGCGTCTGCCGTGAAAAGCCAGTCCGAACTAATGCCAACAAAACTCAGCTGAGCACGGATGCGCCCGAAGACCTCCTCCGGCGTTGCAGCGCCGCGCAGCGGATCCCATGTATCCATCGTCCGCAGAATCGCCAGATAGGAGTTCGCGTCAAAGCGGTCAATGAATCGATTGCCCTGATGATCCAGATATCCTGCAATATCAAAACGCCCGCCAACGAGCCCGCAATCTTCGATCTCTGCTTCCCACGGATTCTCGCCATTCCGATTGGGGTTCCGCGCAAACCGCTCCTCAAAAAGCGGTGCTGACTTGTAACTCAACATGCCGATCTGGCGAGCCAGAGCCAGCCCACGCCGCGGTTGTCGATGCGGCAGATAGTTGCCACCCTTCCAGCCCGGATCGTTTTGGATCGCCTGGCGCTGGAGGTGGTTCAGCGCCAACCCCATGGCCGACAAAGGCGCCACAGCGATAACGAGCGCCCGCCGCACCCGCTCGGGATCGTGAATCGCCCATTCCAGCGCCTGCATCCCCCCAATCGACCCGCCCAAAACGAGACGCAGCCGCCGGATTCCGAGGGAGTCCAGCAGCTGCGCCTGTGCCCGTACATTGTCGCGAATGGAAATCAGAGGGAAATCCGGGCCATAGGTCTGGCCTGTGGCGGGATTGACAGAGCCGGGTCCGGTGGAGC
Organism: Acidobacteriota bacterium; assembly: GCA_021805025.1. Taxonomy (GTDB): domain Bacteria; phylum Acidobacteriota; class Terriglobia; order Terriglobales; family Acidobacteriaceae; genus Telmatobacter. Next base: position 13,985 of record JAJZGF010000036.1, on the reverse strand, counting down.
CGTAGCAGGAACCCAGCATGTTGATACAGATGACAAAATCGTGCTCGATCGACAGCACTGCCCCAGGCGCAAAAACCTCGGGCCACCACGAACCCACCAGCGCCGAACCCGTGAGCGCATGACACACCAGCACTGCATTGTCGCGGACAGCATTCAACCGCCCGTACACCGCATAGTGCAAGGTGGGATTAACGAGAACCCGCCCGCATTCGAGCGTCAGATTGCCCGGCAGGACAAAGTCGCCTTCGTAGGTCGGTTCCAGCGGCGGCGTACCGGCAGGAGCCGCCGCTGCCCCGCTTTCAGGTTCGGTCATAACACTCATTGTGCAGCAAGACCCGCGGTTGCTGCTTCGTCTTTACAGACATGCCCGTTTGCCTTCTCAATCGCCTGATCCAGATCGGCCAGAATGTCGCGGATATCTTCAATCCCGATTGACAGCCGCACCATCTCCGGCGTCACGCCTGTCTCGGCCTGCTCTCCGGTGGAGAGCTGCTGATGCGTCGTGGATGCAGGATGAATCACCAGCGATTTGGCGTCGCCGATGTTCGCCACCAGGGAGAACAGCGCCAGCGAATCGATCAGCTTCTTCCCTGCTTCATAGCCGCCCTTGATGCCGAATGTAATCAGCGCGCCCTGGCCATCAGGCAGGTATTTCTTTGCCCGCTGATGGTAGCGGCTGGAGGCAAGTCCCGGATAATTCACCCACTCCACGCCGGGATGCTGTTCCAGATGCCGCGCCACGGCCAATGCATTCTGCGAGTGGCGCTCCAGGCGCAGATGCAGCGTCTCGATCCCCTGCAGCAGCAGAAATGCATTGAACGGCGAGAGCGCGGCGCCGGTATCGCGCAGCCCCTGCACACGCGCCTTCAGGATGAAAGCCAGCGACCCGAATGCTTCTGTGTAGGAGAGCCCGTGATACGACGGATCCGGCTCTGTGAAGTCCTTGAAACGTCCCGACGCCGCCCAGTCAAACTTGCCCGCGTCCACAATCACCCCGCCGATGGTGGTGCCGTGACCGCCCAGAAACTTGGTGGCCGAGTTGAGGACAATATCCGCGCCCCACTCGATAGGCCGCACCAGCGCAGCGGAGGCCGATGTATTGTCGATGACCAGCGGCAGGCCATGTTCATGCGCAATGGCCGCCATCTTTTCAATATCGACCACGTCGAGCTTTGGATTGCCTAATGTCTCTGTATACACCGCGCGCGTTTTGGCGTTGATTGCGGCCCGCAGGCCGTCGAAGTCGTCCGCATCCACAAAGCGCACCTTGATGCCCAGCCTCGGCAGCGTGTAGTGAAACAGGTTATACGTGCCGCCGTAGAGCGAGGTGGTGGAGACAATCTCATCTCCGGCCGCCGCCAGCGTCGTCAACGTCAGTGTCTCCGCCGCCTGGCCTGATGCTGTCGCCAGCGCCGCCACACCGCCTTCCAGCGCCGCCACACGCTTCTCCAGAACGTCCGTCGTGGGGTTCATGATGCGGGTGTAGATGTTTCCGAACTCCTTCAGCGCAAAGAGTCGCCCGGCGTGGTCCGCATCCTGAAAGAGATAGGACGTTGTCTGGTAAATCGGCACGGCGCGCGAGCCGGTCGTCGGGTCGGGCACTTGACCGGCATGAACGGCAAGGGTGGCAAGGTGCTGCTTGGCTTCGGACATGGTGAATTCCTCGAAAACTGGGTTGGTTCGTTGTCATCGCGGCGGCGGATCGCTCATGGGGTAGGAGGTCCGCGCCCAAACAAAAACCCGAATCCTTTGTCGAGGACCCGGGCCATGTGCTTTTCAAGATCGGTTGCGCTTAGCGCATTCGCCGCTCCAGAGTCGCACGGACTGGCCCGCACGCCATACACATGCACATGGCCATGACCTCAATTCCGTAATTCTCTGAAGAATGCATGAAGGCAGTATCAACGCAGGCTGCCTGAAAAGTCAACTAAAACTCCGCTGATTCCACACTCGGAAGTCGCTGCGCACCGGGGCCACGCTTGGGCCTGTCGCGCCAGCGCCTTGACGTGCTTTCATAACAGAAGAGGAATCCGATGAAGTCGTCCTGGATTGCAGCCGCCCTAGTCGCCTTTGCCTTCATCACCCGCGCCGGTGCACAAGCAGGGCAGGATGTCTGGCTCGCCCCATCGCAGGCCGGGCCACACGGGCAGGCGCCCGGAATGAAGGTCCAACTGCTCAGCGAGAGCGGCCAACAGAAGACCTACGCCGTCATCTTCCACACGGGCGACGAGGCCTACTCCGGCCTTTACGAGTTCGCGCGCGAGTATCACGTCACCGCCGCGCACTTCACAGCCATCGGCGCCCTCAGCGGAGCACGGCTGGCCTGGTTTGACCCCACGCGCAAAATGTACAAACAGATTGCCATCAATGGGCAGGTGGAAGTGCTCTCCATGATCGGAGACATCGCACTGAGCAACGGAAAGCCCGCTGTGCATACGCACATGGTGGTAGGCTTTTCCGACGGCTCCGTGCGCGGCGGGCATGTACTCGAAGCCCGCGTTCGCCCTACCCTGGAGGTGATGGTCACGGTAGAGCCAAACACAATGCATCGCGTAGCCGACCCGGCAACGAATCTGACGTTGATTGAACCATCCGCTCATGAATAACAACGCAGCTCAGAACTGAAGGAGAGACAGAAATGGCAGAAGTGCGCGTCATCGCGCGGGCATTGGCTCGCGAAGGAAAAGCCGGCGAATTGAAGACGCTCCTGCGCGGCATGGTGAAGCCGACCCGTGCCGAGGCAGGCTGTAAATACTACGAACTCTTCGAGTCCAATATCCCCGGCCTCTTCTACTTCAACGAACTGTGGGAGAGCCAGGCGCATCTGGATGCTCACGCAGCCAGTGCGCATTTCATTGAGATCTTCGGCAAGGCAAAGCCGTTGCTGCAGGGACCGCTCGAGGTGAACTTTTTGCGCGAGATCGCTTAAAGCCACCCCATCGACGGCGGCTACTCGTCCGGCTTCCACACATACGCGCCCGGCTGAGGGAGCCCTGCGTGCGCCAGCACACGATTCACAAACTGGCGCGCCATTTCGGCGGAGTCGGCGGGCCGGTTGTAGAACGCGGGAATCACCGGGAAGATTACTGCGCCGGCCTCTGCCGCCAGCATCATGTTGCGCAGGTGAATGCGGTTGAAGGGCGTCTCGCGCACACAAAGAATCAACGGGCGGCGCTCTTTCAGCGTCACATCGGCCGCACGCGCAATCAGCGAATCGGCCAGTCCGTTCGCAATCGCGGCCAACGTCCCCATCGAGCAAGGCAGGACGATCATGCCATGCGACGGATAGCTCCCGCTGGCAATCGATGCGCCAATGTTCACGTCAGCATGTTGCACGGTCTTTGCTGGAGCCTTCCCCAGAAGCCTTTCCAACAGGTCATGCCGTCCGGAGACGCCCAGCTCCTCGGCCATCACCCGCAGCGAGTTCTCCGACGCCACAAAATGCACGCGGGCCACGCGCGCATCGGCCTCCAGCGCATGCAAAAGCTCGCGGCCAAAGACCGCGCCCGATGCTCCCGTGATTGCCACCGTCAGATTCATGGTTCCGGATTCGTTACTCTTGTCATTGAAGTTCACCGCTCGTTGCATCGTGCATCCCGCCTTCATTCCATTCCTGCATCATGCGCGTGTATTCCTCCGAGTGGCCGTACGTCTGCAGACGCTTCATCTCATCGAAGGCTTGCGTGTGTTCTCCCGCACTCCACAGCACCCGGAACAGCATGATCGAGGACATCTCCGAATCCGGCGAGAGCTTGACCGCAACGCGCGCATGCTCAATCGCCTCTCGGTGCTGCCCGCTCCGCGACAGGATCCATGCCATGTAACTATGCGCAATCGAGGCGCCGGGAAATTCGTCGACCAGTTGCTTCAGCAAGCGAACGGCCTCTGCAATCTGGTTCTGCGCATCCAGATCGACAGCCTCTCGAATCGTTCCCAGCACCCGCTCGGCCGCTTCGTCGGGAATCTGGTTCATCGCTTGTTACTCCCCCAGCACGCGCCTGAAGATCGCATCCACATTGCCCAATTGCCGTGTGTAGTCGAAGGTCTTCGCCAGTTGCTCCGCAGTGAGCAGCGAGGTGATCGCCGCATCCTTTGCCACCTCGTCAAGAAAGACCAAGTCTTCCTTCCATGCGCGCATGGCGTGAGACTGGACGAGACGATAGGCATCTTCGCGCATCATTCCCGCCTCGGCAAGGTCCAGCAGCAGTTGCCCGCTGAAGATCAGCCCGCCCGTGCTTTCGAGATTCTTCTTCATCCGCTCGGGGTAGACGAGGAGCCGGTCGATCAGATCCGTCGTCTTGGCCAGGAGGTAGTCCACCAGAATCGTCGAATCCGGAAAGATGACCCGCTCGACTGAAGAGTGCGATATATCCCGCTCGTGCCAGAGCGCCACGTTCTCAAAGGCCGCCTGCGCATTGCCGCGCAGCACACGAGCGAGGCCGCTGATCTGCTCGCTGGTGATGGGGTTCTTCTTGTGCGGCATTGCCGAGGAGCCTTTTTGTTTCTCGCTGAAGAACTCCTGCGCCTCGCGCACTTCGGTCCTTTGCAGGTGGCGCACCTCGACGGCGATCTTATCGAGCGTGCTGCCAATAAGGGCCAGCGTCGCAATATATGCGGCATGCCGGTCGCGCTGGATCACCTGCGTCGCCACCGGCGCCGGCTTCAATCCAAGCCGCGCACAGATGCGCTCTTCATGCTCGGGCTTCAGGTGACCGAACGTCCCCACCGCTCCCGACAGCTTGCCCACGCGCATATCCTCTGCCGCGGCGTCAAACCGTGCAAGGTTCCGCTCCATCTCCGCAAACCAGTTCAGCAGTTTCAGCCCAAACGTCGTCGGTTCCGCATGAATCCCATGCGTGCGCCCGATCGTCGGCGTGTGCTTGAATTCAAGTGCCCGCCGCTTCAGCACCGCGAGCAGCGCAACGAGCCCGGCACGAATCTGCGCCGACGCATCTTTCACCTGCAGCGCCTGCGCCGTATCCACCACGTCGTTCGAGGTGAGCCCGTAATGCAGCCAGCGGGACTCAGCATCCAGCCCCTGGCTCTTGAGTGACTCCGCCACGGCCGTCGTGAAGGCGATCACGTCATGCCTAACCTCGGACTCAATTTCCTGGATGCGCGCGGTGGAGAAGCTGGCCTTGGTCGCAATGGCGTCGGCGGCCGCGGCGGGAATGACGCCATCCTCTGCCAGCACGGCGCTCGCTGCGGATTCGACATCGAGCCAGCAGCGATACTTGGTCTCTTCCGTCCAGATGCGGCCCATCGTCCGGCGTGTGTAGCGGTCAATCAATGGCAGACTCCTGAGCTTGACCGCGTCCAGCGGCCCGCGCCAAACTTTGATTGTACGAGGAAAACTAGATCAGGCGCGTGGAATCCCCAGGCGCTTGTGCAGCTCATCGTAAAGCAGGCCGCGGCCCGGCTTGTAGGGCTGAAACCATTCGCCGTCGATCACAAGCTGCGGAATCGCCCGCTTGCCCACTTGCCTCACCACCTCCGCCGATGCGGCCGGATCGTCATCCACATTGATCTCGGTGTATTCGATCTTGTGGCTATCGAGAAATTGCTTCGCAGCCCGGCAATCACGGCACCAGGCAGCTGTATAAACGTTCACCTTCATACATCTATTTTAGCGTGCGGGCGCTGCTACTATCGAGGAACATGACGGCAGAAGAGATCAAAGAGTGGCTGGATTTGCGGCCGCATCCCATCGAGGGCGGCTCCTTTCGGCGCACCTATACCTCACAGGGCGCGGTCGACCTTGCGCGCGGTCAACGTGCGCTGGGCACCGCCATCTACTACTTGCTGGAGCCTGGAACCTTCTCCGAAATGCACGTCCTGGACTCGGATGAAATCTTCCATTTTTACCTCGGCGATCCGGTGGAGATGCTCCAGCTCCACCCCTCCGGCCACTCCGTGGTTTTAACTCTTGGACACGACCTGCAGGCTGGTCAGCATGTCCAGCTCGTCGTTCCTGCGGGAGTGTGGCAGGGCACACGCCTCATCGGCAGTGGACAGGTCGCGCTGATGGGCTGCACCGTCACCCCCGGCTTTGATTTCGCCGATTACCGCAACGCCAGCGCAGATGAGCTGATTGCCAGGTGGCCGCAGGAGACGGCGAGGATTCGGGTCCTGACCAGAGGCTAGGTAACTGGACTAATTGGTCCGCCATACCCATCGCACAACTCAGCGGAGACAACTTCGGCTGACTGGCACTTAAACTTCCCAGATAGCCCAACGCTCGAATGAATATCCACAAGCAAAACGTTTGGTGGAGGTCCGTCAAGTGGCCCTCCACCGTGTGGGTAGCTCATAGGCTCGATACCGAATGCGAAGTCAAAGACAGGGTTTTGAAACGAGAAATTTGATAACTGCAGACCTTCGACATTCTCGAATCGTATCCTAACTAGAGTGTGCTTCGTTAAAACGAAAAAACCGTCAGATGTCACGTCTTTCGTCATCTCAAAGACGTGAACTGTCATTTCCATTGCCGGAGAAACGGAGCCAACCACCCATGGCTCCCCGTCTGCAACAGTTAGGCATAGTTTCTGAATTTCTGCATCGTGAAATGACGGCCAATATCCGAAAATGTCGGTAATCTTGTGACTGTTCCTGATATGTGGCGAGGGATCAAATCTCTCCATCGAAGCATCCTCACTCAGAATGAGCTTACCGCCGCTCGCGAAAGAAATTACGTAGTAACTCCGCAGCCTCATCCGCCAGAATTCCCTGCTCCACCTGCATCTGATGGTTAAGCTGGGGGTGGTTGAGCACTGTAAGCACCGAGCCGCAGGCGCCTGTTTTGGGATCAACCGCGGCAAAGACCAGTCGGTCCACCCGCGCGTGAATCATGGCTCCTGCGCACATCGCGCAGGGCTCCAGCGTCACGTAGAGCGTGCAGCCGTTGAGTCGATAGTTGCCCAGTGCCATTGCCGCCGCTCGGAGCGAGACAATCTCCGCATGGGCAGTGGGGTCGTTATCGCGCAGCACGCGATTTTGCCCCCGAGCAATGATCTCTCCATCGCGCACGACCAGCGCGCCAATCGGCACCTCGCCTGCTTCTACGGCAAGGCGCGCCTCTCCGAGCGCGGCCTGCATGGCTTCCTGGTCGGTCATGGTTTCGATGGTAGCGCGGCCGGCTGCTGCTGGGTCATGCAATGCAGCGCCCCCAGCCCCCAGATCAGGTCCACCGCGTGGATGCCGATGACCTCGCGCTCCGGGAAAACTTCGGCCAACGTATTGAGCGCGATGCGGTCGTTGGGGTCGTGAAAGGTGGGTACAAGCACCAGACCGTTGGCCAGATAAAAGTTGGCATAACTTGCGGGCAGGCGCTGACCGCGGAAGACCACCGGGCGCGGCAGCGGTAGCTCGACGACCGTGAACTGTTTGCCGTCCAGCGTGCGCGCGGCTTTCAACCGTGTCAGATTTTCGGCGAGCGGCTCGTGGTTCGGGTCGCTCGCGTTCGGCTCCACCGCAGTCACAACCGTCGTAGGCCCTACGAAGCGGGAGATGTCGTCTACGTGGCCGTGCGTGTCATCGCCTGCCACGCCGCGATTGAGCCAGATCACCTGATCGATGCCGAGATAATCGTGAAACGCCTGCTCCAGATGTGCGCGGCTCACGCCTGGATTGCGCTGCTGCACCTCGCTCAGCAGACACTCTTCGGTCGTGAGCAAAATACCCTGTCCATTCGTGTCAATCGATCCGCCCTCCAGCACAAGCCTGCGCGGTCCGTCTGCAAGTTGGATGATCGGCTGCCACTCCGGCAAGCCCAGCAGCTCGGTTACTCGATCCGGCAGCAGGTCATCCAGATGCCAGTCTGAATACTTGGCCCACGCGTTGAATCGCCAGTTGGTGATCGCGACGTGATTTTCGGCGCTGCGAATAAAAATGGGGCCGGAGTCGCGCGTCCAGACGCGATCTGTAGGCCAGGGATGAAAGCTCACCTGGGCCAGATTCGCACCTGCCCGATTAAGAATTCCCTGGGCACGCCGCTGCGCTTTCGCATCCTCCACAAGAATGTGAACGCGTTCGCGCACAGCCAGCAGACGCACAATCTCCGCATAGATCCAGGGAATGGGCTGGAACTTGCCCGGCCAGTCTTCGTGGTTGTGCGGCCAGGCCAGCCAGGTTGCCTCGTGCTGCTCCCACTCGGCGGGCATGCGGTAACCCAGCGCGCGGGGCGTTCTTTCAGGCGTGTGCAGGGGCATCGCTACTTTGGCTCTCCATCCGGTGCATCGCTGCGAACAGGATCGAGAAACCGCTGCGTAATGGGCGCATAGGCATCGATGCGGCGGTCGCGCAAGAAGGGCCAGTTGCGGCGCGTGTCTTCAAGCAGCGCCAGGTCGATCTCGGCCAGCAGGATCTCTTCCGCGTCATGCGACGCCTTGGCAAGGACGCGACCAAAGGGATCAGCCAGGAAGCTGCCTCCCCAGAACTCGAGGCCCAGCCCCGGCGCGCGATTGCCGAGGATGTCGCCATGTTCGTGGCCTACGCGGTTTACGCCCGCCACATAGACGCCGTTGGCGATAGCATGAGCCCGCTGGATGATTTGCCACGCATCGTATTGCGCTGCGCCGAACTCGTCCTTCTCTGCCGGGTGCCAGCCGATCGCGGTGGGATAAAAGAGCACCTCCGCGCCCTGCAAGGCCGTCAGCCGCGCGCCTTCGGGATACCACTGATCCCAGCAGACGAGCGTGCCGATGCGGCCGAATGCGACGTCGGCGGCTTTGAACCCGAGATCGCCGGGCGTGAAGTAGAACTTCTCGTAGTAAAGCGGATCGTCCGGGATGTGCATCTTGCGATAGACGCTCGCAATGCTCCCATCCACGTTTAACGTGACGGCCGTGTTGTGGTAGAGCCCAGGCGCACGCCGTTCAAAGAGCGAGGCGATGATGACTACACGCGCTTCACGGGCCACCTCGGCCAGCTTTGCCGTCGAGGGCCCGGGAACTGTCTCGGCAAGATCGAAGAGGCGGACGTCTTCTCGCTGGCAGAAGTATTGCGCGCGAAAGAGCTCCGGCAGGCAGACGATGTTGGCGCCCAGACGCGCTGCTTCGCGAATATGACGCACCGCCGAGACCAGATTCGCCTCAGGATCTGGGCCCATACGCATCTGCACCAGACCTACGTTGTATTTGCGTTCATACGCCATCTTCCCTGCCCGTTTCCTTTCCGGCCACACAGCAAGGCCAACCCCGCTTGAGCAGGATTGGCCTCAAAAATCTGCTGGATGCAATCCTTACTCTTCTAGAATCAACACCGCCGCGGCGATGGTCGTGGTCCACAGACCGCGCTTGTCACCGACGGCCGACTGGGTCACGTTGCTGGTCCTGACAATTTTGTTGGAGATGCGATAGATCTCCTTCTTCTCGTCCCAGCTCTTGTCGGGGTCGAAATCCACATCCAGTGTGGTGGCGAGCATCTCCGCGGCCAGTTCCTCGGCATATTCGCCTGCCTGGTCCTCGGTCTCGCCAAAGCTGTGGTGTTCGCTCAGGTAGCCGTAGGTATTGCGGTCAGCCGGAATGGCCACACCGATGCTTGAAACCACAAGCCGGTGCGGCTCGCGCGTGGAGTTCTCCGCGATGACGGCGAAGACCACCTCGCCGTGGTTCAGATATTTCAGGCCTTCCTTGCGCCCAATCACTTTGCACTGCGGCGGAAAGATGGAAGAAACGCGCACCAGATTCTGCGACGCGATTCCTGCATCCCGAAGGGCCAGCTCAAAGGAGGTCAAACGCTCCTTGTGTTTGCCCACACCTTTGGTAAAGAAAAGCTTCTTCGGGACCATGCTTTTTCCCAATTTCTATGTATCCTCCGTGACGTTGAAAGTCATGAAAATTCTGATATCTTCCCGCATGAGTTTATCGCATTCAGGTCCCTGAAAACAGTGCGGAACGAGATTTCATCGAGCTTTTACTCCGGACCCTGGGTCCCGATGGTGCAATTCCGGGCTGGGTTGGGAGTAGAGGACCGGGAATCTTGCAACTCGGCCCGCCGGAAACTTTTGACCTTAAGCCGGAACTTTTGCGCTGCATCCGCGTTTAACCGGATATGAAGTGGACGTTGAAGTTCGGAATTCCCGTGCTTGGCACGGGGCTTGCTTGCGCCGTGCTCACTGCACAGGAGCCCGCTTTACCCCAATCCAGTCCGGTGCCTCAGAGCAGCACCGCGGTAGCCTCCGGCGATATTGTCCCGCCCTATGTACCGGCGACTCTGGGCCCGGTGCCGCTGGACTGGACTCCGCCGGCGCTTGCCGCACTGAACGCCGAGGCGGCGATGAAGACCAGCTTCACGCTGGACCGGAGCCTGCTGAGCATGGCAGCCGGACTGGTGCCTGACTCCCAGGCGCAGGACCGGCAGGTGATCAACAAGCTGGACGGCGTGAGCATACACCTTTTGCGCTTTAACGATGCGGGCGTTCCCGACGAGGGCGCTGTGGATTCGATTCGCGCGGCCTACCATCTGCGCGGGTGGAAGCACGTGGTGACGACAACCAACGCAGGCGGCCCGCTGCACAGCGGCACCACGGATGTATGGCTGGTACTGGATGGCGTGAACATTCGCGGAGCGGTGGTGTTGGCGGAGACCCCGCGGAGCCTGACCCTGGTGAGTGTGGCTGGAAACCTGAGCCCGGTTGATTTGCTGCATCTGCGCGGCCATTTTGGAATTCCGCGTTTTGACGGAGAGCAACTGGAAAAGCAGTGAGCGCGATAAGCCGACGACCGTTCGTACGGAAGCGCGGCTCGATTGATCCACTCGACAGATGTGTCCGCCGCTGGACGAGGTCCCTGCGTGCTTGCAACGCCCGAGCCGGTCTGAAAAGCGCTACTGATCCGGATGCGAGCAGGACGGGGAAATAACCCGCGCCCACATTCTGCTGATTCTGCATTATTTATCAACAGAGCCGCTTGCCGCCGATCTCCGTTTGGCGTGACGCAGAATGGATTGGCCAGAAGGTCGAAACCTGGGCCATCGCAAGCCGAGCCAGCTCATTGCCCAACCCTGCCTGGCTGGAAATCCAGCACGTGACGCTGCGTGGCTGGCAGGGACACCTGCTTTGCCAGCGCGGATTTGCAGGTGTTAGCCTCTGTCTGCAATTGTCTATAGGGAAGGGGCAACACGATCATCATGCAGACGACTTACAACGGGCTCACACTGCCCAAAGACGGCGCAATCATCGGGTACAGCAACGGACAGTATCAGATTCCTGACAACCCCATCATTCCATTCATTGAAGGCGACGGCACCGGGCGCGACATCTGGAAGGCCTCGCAGCGCGTATTCGACGCCGCAGTGGAAAAGGCCTACGGCGGCAAGCGCAGCGTCAAGTGGTTTGAGATTTTTGCCGGCGAGAAGGCCTATCGCCAATTCAATACGTGGCTGCCGGACGACTCCGTGGCTGCGGCGCGCGACCTGCGCGTGTCGATCAAGGGACCGCTGACTACGCCGGTGGGCGGCGGCATTCGCTCACTGAACGTGGCCCTGCGGCAGCTTCTCGATCTCTACGCCTGCGTGCGGCCGGTGAAGTACTACCAGGGCGTGCCCAGCCCGGTGAAGCACCCGGAAAAGGTGGACATCGTGATCTTCCGCGAAAACACCGAGGACGTGTACTCGGGCATCGAGTTCAGGCAGGGCACCGACGAAGCCGCCAAGCTGATCGGCTTCCTCAACGACGAGATGCTCAAGGGCGGCAAGAAGAAGGTTCGCGCAGACTCAGGCGTAGGCATCAAGCCGATCTCGATCTTCGGCAGCAAGAGGCTGGTACGCTATGCCATCCGTAGCGCGCTGGAAACGGGCCGCAAGACGGTGACTCTCGTCCACAAGGGCAACATCCAGAAGTTCACCGAGGGAGCATTCCGCGAGTGGGGCTACGAGGTTGCCACCGAGGAGTTCCGCGCGCAGACGGTGACCGAGCGCGAGAGCTGGATTCTAGGCAACGTGGAAGCGAAGCCCGGCATCTCCATTGAAGAGAACGCCGCGCTGATTGAGCCGGGCATGGAGTTTGCACCGCCTGCCTTCCGTGACAGCGTGTGCGCTGAAGTGAAAGCTGTGCTCGATTCGATCGGCAAAACCCACGGCAACGGAGCATGGAAGTCCAAGGTGCTCATCAACGATCGCATCGCCGACTCGATCTTCCAGCAGATCATCCTTCGCCCGGCTGACTACAGCGTGCTGGCCACAACCAACCTCAACGGCGACTACATCTCCGACGCAGCCGCGGCGCAGGTCGGCGGTCTGGGCATCGCCCCCGGAGCCAACATTGGCGATGGCTTCGCCGTATTTGAGGCCACGCACGGCACTGCTCCCAAATATGCCGACAAAGACATGATCAACCCCGGCTCGGTCATCCTGTCGGGCGTCATGATGCTGGACTTCATCGGCTGGAAAGAAGCGGCCAAGCTCATCGAAACATCGATGGAAAAGACCATCGTGCAGAAGTTCGTCACCTACGATTTCGAGCGGCAGACGGCTGGAGCCACCAAGGTGGGCACCAGTGAGTTTGCGACGCGGATCATTGCCAACATGTAAGCACAAAGATCAGAGATTCGGTGACGGACTGGTGAACAAGCTACTCAACATGCGGGGTCGAGCCCCGGAGAATCAGAGGAAAAACATGCGAAAGAAAGTAAGCATTGTAGGCGCCGGCAACGTGGGCGCCACGGCCGCTCATTGGATTGCGGCCAAGGAACTGGCAGACGTGGTGCTGGTGGATGTGGTGGAAGGCGTGCCGCAGGGCAAGGCGCTGGACCTGCTGGAAGCGATGCCGATTGCCGGGTGCGATGTGCATGTTGGAGGCGCCAATGACTACGCCGCCACGGCAAACTCGGATATTGTGATTATTACGGCCGGAATTCCGCGCAAACCAGGCATGAGCCGCGACGACCTCCTGCAGACCAACTTCAAGATCATGTCGGACGTGGTGCAGAAGGTGGTGGCGCAGTCGCCGGAATCGATTCTGATTATCGTGTCTAATCCTCTGGATGCGATGGCACAGGCGGCGTATCGCCAGGCGGGCTTCAACCGCGAGCGCGTAATCGGAATGGCGGGCGTGCTGGACTCGGCACGCTTCCGTGCATTTATCGCGCAAGAACTGAATGTGAGCGTGGAGAACGTGACGGCCTTTGTGCTAGGCGGCCATGGAGATACGATGGTGCCGCTGGCCCGCTATTCGACTGTCGCGGGCATTCCAATCACGGAACTGATTGCCCCGGCGCGCCTGGAAGAGCTGGTGCAACGCACCCGCGACGGCGGCGCCGAGATCGTGAAATACCTGAAGACCGGCAGCGCCTACTACGCGCCATCGGCTGCCGCTGTAGAGATGGTGGAAGCGATTCTTAAGGACAAGAAGAAGATTCTGCCTTGCGCTGCGTATCTGCAGGGCGAGTACGGAATCGACGGCTACTTTATCGGCGTGCCGTGCAAGCTGGGCGCCGCGGGCCTCGAGCAGATTGTCGAGATCAAGCTGACGCCGGAAGAAGAGGCGGGAATCAAGAAGAGCGCCGCAGCCGTGAAGGAGCTTTGCGCGGTGATTGGAGTGTAGTGCTCCCTTCAACCATCGAAATGGGCCGCCTCTGCGCGGCCCTTTTCGTTCTGTACAAGCGTGTTTCAGCCAACGGAAGTGGGGCAAGCGGCATTTGCGGGCTCCGTTCGAGGCAAGCACGGCAAGGCTTATTCCTCTACAAACTGCACAACCAGGGGACCGATCTGCGCGGCGCATTGGTTGGGGGCGAGATGACCGCAGCCGGCAATCACATCCAGTTGCGAATGCGGGATCAATGCGCGGATCTTCCACGCCTGTTCGATCGGAGTGATCCGGTCGAGCGCGCCCCAGACGATCAGGACAGGCATTTTGAGTTGCTGTAGCAGGTTGTCCGTGGCGTCGCGGCCAGTGAGCATGGAAGCCAGCGCGCGTTGCACGACCCAGCCATTGCGCCGGGAGATGCGGAGAATATCAGACGCGACGAAACCGGGTACGGCAGGCGGAT
>JAJZGF010000187.1 GCA_021805025.1 Acidobacteriota bacterium | reverse complement strand
AATAGCTCATCTACGGTGGAAAAGACAGGCATCGCGTACTTCGCAGCCGTCTCCGCTGCACGGGCCGCATCCGGCTCCACCGCGGCCACCAGCGCCACGCCCGCGCCCGCCGCCTCCAGCTCGCGATAAACGCGGAGATGATTGCGGCCAAAGGCTCCGGCCCCGGCTACGGCAACGCGCAAAGCGGGCTGATTGCCTGCGCTCAAGCCTATTTGCCTTCCACGGCCTTGAGGCAACGGCTGTAAAGCTGGAGCAACTCGGTCACGTGCTCCTCCGGCTTGGGTGCGGCCGTGCCGCTGAAGCCCGTCGAAGGCGCAACGGCGCGGCCCACGCCGGTGGCCCCGGCGACAAACTTGAGCAGGTCAAGAGCGATATCTTCATTCCGGCGAGCGCCAAGGCTCGCGCTGTTCATGCCATCCATGCTGAAAACTTCTCCGAAGAGGATGCTACCAGATAGCCGCAACCGCGCGTCCCATGCCAGTCCGGGTCACGCACTTGCACAGAAGCCGTGGGGGCCGCGACCGGTTTGATCGCGGCCCGCCCGACTCGCAGCTTCCTAGAGCTTGATGCCCAGGCTGGACAGAAACTGCTTGACCTCGGGCCAGACGGCTTTCAGGTCGGTCGCAGTCTGAACGTCGAGAACAATGTTCAGCGGATTTGAAGCGGCGCCGGCAAGTTCGCCCAGCGGCTTTTCCACTGCGCCGAGCAGGGTAGCCAGAGCCGCCACCACGGCAGGAGCGGCGTGCAGTGCCTTGCTGGCTCCCGTGAGCCACTTCAGCGCGTCTTCCGCGCCGATTTCAATTCCCTTTTCAAGGTTGACAAGAATGTTTGCCATCGCGATGTTTCCTTTTCTGGTCCGGAGCAGGTTGGTAGCGGACCCACTCCGGACTGGGAGTGTGGCGGCTTGCCGGAAGGCGAGAGGCCGTGGTTCCGGCAGGCATTCGGCAGCAAGCCGCCGCGCAGACGCCCGGCGATCCCACGCCCCGGCGCCCTCCGTAGCAAAAAGGAGGGCGAGCTCATTCGCCGGGCACGGCACTTCCGCTGGCTATCTGGCTACTCTTCAAGGGTAAGAAAATCCGGATATATAATCTGCAAATTCAGGCATCTTTTAAATCAAAGAAAAATAAACCCGTTAGAAAATATCTTGCACGCAGGGGGCTTGACAAACGGTTCCTGGTGCCAGCTCCTGGCTTCCAGCCTTTTTATGGCGAGTGGGTTTGTGGTCTCCCAGGTCTCAGAAGCGAGACCTGGGAGACCCGGCGTTATCAAGCGAACGGATCAGGCATCGTCAGTGCAGCAGGGTGAAGGCCGGTCACTTCGCGAGCGTGTAGATGATGTTGATGGTGGTTTGTACCGCGACCGGTCTCCCTTTGACGAGATAAGGCTTGTATTTCCACTGCTGCACAGCGTCGAGGGCGGATTGCTGGAGCTGTTTCGGGCCTGACACAACCTTGAGCGATTCGACATCGCCCTTCTGGTCGATGACCGCATTCAAGACAACCTTTCCCTGAATCCTCGCGAGTTTGGCATCGGCCGGGTATTTGGGAGTTTGCTTGGAGATAATGTTCGCTTCCATCTCCTTGGCGGAGACCTGGACGGTAGAACTGGATGTGGATGCGCTGATACCGGCAGATCCGCCTTGGGCTGCGTCCACATGCATGCCCAGCGCATAGGCAGATCCGCAAGCGGCGAGGGTGAGTGTTGCCGCCACAGCAAGAGCTGCGAATCGCCGTGCGCCTGCGATGCGGCTTGGATTGTTTGTGAGATGCATAAGTCTCCTCTCCAGCGTGTTTGTGTCAAAGATTCCGATGGCATTGGGAACTCGTGCCGGCATTTCATGCACGAGCAGGGAAGCGAGGCGCAGGAGGGATTGCAGATATTGTCTGCGGCCCTGCGTGGCAGCCGCCATTGCATCGCAGGCAATTTCGCGGGTCTCCATCAGATGGTCCCTGGTGCGTTGCAGAAGCGGATGCCAGGCAAGAGGCAATGCCAGCACCTCGTATGCGAGATTCTTGAGGAAGTCGTTCCGCCGGATGTGGGCCATCTCGTGTGCGATGACCGTTTGAAGATCGAAGTCACTCGCCCTGGAAAGTATCTCTGCCGGCAGAAGGATGACATTGCGGAAGAGACGGATCGTGACGGGCACGCGGATGCGTGATGAAGCAGCGATGACCACGCGGCCATTCTGCCACGCGCCGGCGCACTGCGCAGCAAACCGCGATGTGCTTTCGTCGAGTGCAGCATTTTGCACATCGCGCTGGATGCGATAGAGGGCAACGCAGCGCCAGCCAAGCCGTAGCATGAAACAAACGCATACGGAGCAGTACGCGAGCGCAACTGCGGCGAGCAGAGCAGGCGGAAGCGCAAGGGCGCTGAAGGCGGTGGCTGGCCCGATGGTCACTGTGACGCCCGCGGCGCCGGAAGCCTCTGTGACACGATAGCCGGCAATGAGGGATTGGAGCCACGTGTGAGGAAGCGTGGAGATGGCAGGCAAAAGGCTCTGAAGAACAAGGACGCCGACCCACGCCCGATGCTCGGATTCGATGCCGACGTTGCGCAGGGCGCGAGCTGCGGCGAGTCCGGCAACGAAGAGCAATGGAACCTGCCACAGCGAGTTTAGAAGATACGAGAGAATCCACGCTTCGATGCTGTTCATGAGTTGCCCCCTTCATCCCGCTTGTAGCGCTGCGTGAGCTCGGCGAGTTTGTGCGGGTCGATCTGGCGGGTCTTCAACAGGCTCATCACGAGCTCTTCACTGGAGCCGCCGAACATGCGATCAATGAGGTCGCGCAGGCCTCGCCTCAGCGCGCTGGCTTCGCTTTCTCTTGCTGCGTAGGCATAGGCGCGGCCCTGCAGCTCGCGGCGGAGCTTGGCTTTGCGCGCAAGGATGTTGAGCATGGTTTGCACTGTGGTGTAGGCCAGAGGCGGATCCAACTCCGCCTGCACCTCGGCGACGGTGCTGCTTCCGCGCCTCCAGATCACCTGCATGATCCGCAACTCGAGTTTGGTCAAGCTGGTTTGACTTGTTTTGCCCACAGCCGCATCTCCTAAACAGTTAGGACAATAGCTCTCTCCGGGATGGCTGTCAACTAAAATCTTAGGAGATGGGCAGATTATTATTGTTCCGCCAGTGAGGATGGGGGCAGCGGAATCTTCCGTCGTTGCGTCAGTTCAGGGGGATCAGGCTTTGCGGAGGACGTAGCGACGGCCGCGGAGCTCGTATTGGCGGCCGGCGATGCGGGCGAGGGCTTCGCTGTAGGCGATGTGCTCTTCCTTGAGGATGCGCGCGGAGAGGGATTCGGCGTCGTCGGTATCGAGGACGGGGATGGCGCGCTGAAGGATGATGGGGCCGTGGTCGAGGTGCTCGTCGACGAAATGGACAGTGCAGCCGGCGACTTTGACGCCGTAGTCGAAGGCCTGGTGCTGGGCGTCGAGGCCGGGGAAGGCGGGCAGCAGTGAGGGATGGATGTTGACGATGCGGTTGGAGAAGGCCTGGATGAATTCGGGCGAGAGCAGGCGCATGTAGCCGGCGAGGACGACGAGATCGACGTTGTGGCGGCGGAGGCAGGCGGCGACATCGGCGTCGTGCTCGGCGCGGGGGCGGCCTTTGGAGACAAAGACCTCACCGGGCAGGCCGAGTTCGCGGGTGACGGCGAGGCCGCAGGCGCTGGCGGTGTTGGAGATGACGATGGCGATTTCAACGCCGGGCAGGGTGCCCGCGCGGATGTTGTTGGCGATGGCGATGAGGTTGGAGCCGCGGCCGGAGATGAGGACGCCGAGCTTGAGGGGGTGATGTTGGGACGGGCTATCCAATTTATGACTCTCCTTATCCCAGATCCCTGTCCCAGGTCAGGCACGATGAAGCGGCGCCTGACCTGGGGCACCCGGATTCGTGCCGGGCTGAAACCTCAGGTGTAGTGGACGCGGCGCTCGCCTTTGATGACGCGGCCGATGACGTAGAACTTTTCTTCGGCGCGGTCGAGGAGAGACTTGGCGCGCGTGAACTTGGCGGCGGGGATGACGGCGATGAGGCCGATGCCCATATTGAAGGTGCGCATCATCTCCTCCTGCGGAACCTGGCCGAGATCGCGGAGGTGGTCGAAGATGGGCAGGACGGGCCAGGAGCCCAGCTCGATTTGCGCGCCGGTGCTTTTAGGCAGGATGCGGGGCAGATTTTCGGTGATGCCGCCGCCGGTGATGTGGGCCATGCCTGTGGTGACGCCCGCGGCGACGAGCTTTTGAATGACATGCAGGTAGCTCTTGTGGGTCTTCATCAGGGCCGCGCCGGCTTTCTCCTTGATGGCCGTGACGTATTGGGTGGGCTTGTAGGCGGCCACCTCAAAGAGCAGCTTGCGGGCGAGCGAGTATCCATTGGTGTGCAGGCCGGTGGAGGGCAGGCCGATGAGGACGTCTCCGGGCTTGATGCCCGCGCCGGTGACCACCTTGTCTCGATCGACGACGCCGACGATGAAGCCGGCGAGGTCGTATTCGCCGTCGGTGTAGAAGCCGGGCATCTGCGCGGTCTCTCCACCGATGAGGGCGCAGGCGTTGGCCTTGCAGGCCTCGGCAAGGCCGGTGACGACGGCCTCGGTGACCTGGGGGTCAAGCTTGCCGGAGGCGAGGTAATCGAGGAAAAACAAAGGCGTTGCGCCCTGCACGGCGATGTCGTTGACGCAGTGGTTGACGAGATCCGCGCCGACGGACTGGTGCAGGCCGAGTTCGAAGGCCACCTTGAGCTTGGTTCCGACGCCGTCCGCCGAGCTGACGAGGATGGGGTTTTTCCAGCGCTGGAGGTCAAGCCGGAAGAGCGCGCCGAAGCCGCCGATGCCGCCAATGACATTGCGGTTAAAGGTCTTTTGCGCCAGATACTTGATGCGATCCTTGGCACGGTCGCCGCTGGTGATATCAACACCGGCGTCGGCGTAGGTAACGGGCTTGGGCTTGGATGCTTCCGGCATGGTGCGGGCTTTCTCCACTCGGGCAGCGATACCCTGCCGCCGGGAACCCCACGAGCGGATGAGCTGTGGGGAATAGGCTAGGAAAGTACGATTCTAGCAGGATTTCGGGCGGGGGACTGTGCGGCGGTGGAGCTGGTGGCGATGGCGGTTAGATGCGCCGCGGGCAAGATTTGGGACCAGGGACCAGGGACCAGGGACCAGGGACCAGGGACCAGGGACCAAGGACAAAGGAACAGGGACGGCGGGGATTACAGAAAGCGGGAGCGCTGCTCGGGAGTGGGCAAAGGGCAGGCGGCGAGTCGGCCCCAGATGCGGTAGCGGCTGCGTGCGATGACGCGGTAGGCGAGGTCACGGAGCGGGCGCGGGATGAGGCGCAGGAGGCGGGCCGCGAAGGGCCAGGGACGGGGCAGCTCGGCGAGCACGACGGCGACGGCGGCGGAGCGGGTGTGCAGCGTTTCGGCTGGCGTGCCTGCGGCGCGGAAGACGAGGATGGTGCAGGGGCCGGACGAGGACGGGCCGTTGGGCGAGGCGTCTGGCGGGAAGCCGTGGCGGGTGAGCACTGCAGCGACGGCGGGCGCGCTGGACGGCGCAAAGCGCAGGCGATCGTGGCGGTCGCGGGCGAGGAGCCAGCGGACGGTGCGATTGCAGAGGCCGCAGTGGCCGTCGTAGATGACGAGCAGGCGCGAGCCGAGAGTGGCGGCGAGGTCCAAGGGCTGAGTCCTGCTGGTTGGATGATGCGATGCGAAGAGAAGACGCTGCATGGCGCGATGGAAATGCCGCTCGCTCTTCACATCAAGGGTTCGGCCGATGCGAGAGCAGCCGCAGAACGACGTGGCCCTTCCACATCCACAAGCCGGTGAGGACCATGCCGGGAAAGAAAACGTACCGCGTCTGTGGGGCGTAGCCGGGCAGCTTGTCGAAAGGGCTGGAGATGTAGCCCATGATCGGAATACTCAGGACGAGGTGAATCCAGCGGCAGATGCTGCGCGAAACGGCGCTACTCATGTCGAACCTCCGAGTCCGAACTGAACTGTTTTGAGTATTCGGCAATCAATCGCTGCCAGCCGGCAAACTTCATGGCATCCGCGCCGGCGATGCGGCCGATGGGCCGGCCTGCGAGCAGCCGATCGAGAACGTCCAGGCAGATGTGCCAGCCCGCGGCACCCCAGGAGACGAAGCGGCGATCGATGCTATGCCAGAGCGTCAGGCGCGTGCCGCCGGCGAGCGGCTCCAGCTCCCAGCGGATGTCGTGAAACTCAAGGACGCGCAGCGCATCGGCGCGCGTGACAGTGGCTTCGGAGACGTTCCCCGTTCCTGCCCAGGTGAGCTTTACGGTGCTGCCCACGGTGTCCAGGCGCCCATCCGCCTCGAACGGAGCCCACTCGCGCAGATGCGCAGGCTCGGTGATGGCCTGCCAGACGAGTTCAGGGGCGTGGCGCAGGTCACGGACGAGGATGAGCGTCCACTTTTCTCCGTCCTTGTGGACGCTCGCTCCACTGGCGGGGCCCGGCGTATACGGTTCTTGGTCAGTCATGAGTTCTCTTCCGGCGTTGGTGCACGCTTAACTCACAGCTCGTTTGACGAGTGCGACGATGGCTGCCTCTTCGGCTGCGCCCAGCGCGGTGAGAGCGAAGGCGGTGGGCCAAAGGTAGATC
>JAJZGF010000035.1 GCA_021805025.1 Acidobacteriota bacterium | reverse complement strand
CGAGGGCGGCCGCACGGTGGGTGCCGGAACCATCTCGGAAATCATCAAGTAGGCGCTTGCCGCGTCCGGCAGACCGCCCTGGGGCGCGATGCCGGGACGCAGCGAGTTGCAAATTGATCCTTGATCTTGGATCACGGATCACTGGAAAGAAGAGCCATGGTAGGACAGAGAATTCGCATCCGGTTGAAGGCATACGATTATCGCGTGCTGGACACCTCGACCGGCGAGATTGTGGAGACGGCCAAGCGTACCGGAGCAACGGTGGCCGGCCCGATTCCCTTGCCGACGATCAAGAACAAGTATTGCGTGCTGCGTTCGCCGCACGTGGACAAGAAGTCGCGCGAGGCATTTGAGATTCGCACGCACAAGCGGCTGATCGACATTCTGGAGCCGACCCAGCAGACGGTGGACGCGCTGATGAAGCTCGACCTGCCGGCCGGTGTGGACGTCGAGATCAAGGCCTTCGAGAAATAGGCGCCTGCGGTGCGGCCAATCGCGCCGTGCAGCGCACCACTCGCGGCGGGGGCAAACGCGCCTTTTCGGCGCAGAGATTTCGCGGCAAGCACGCGAAGCGGTAAAGAGGCTCGGAAGAGCCCCGGCAGTGCGATGAGATTCGCATCGCATGATGAGGAGAGGAAGTTATGGGCGTTGTAGGAATTCTAGGAAAAAAGATCGGAATGACGCAGGTCTTCGACGAGAAGGGCGATGTGCACCCGATTACGGTGTTGCAGGCCGGCCCGTGCGTGATTACGCAGTTGAAGACGGCAGCCAGGGACGGCTATGACGCCGCGCAGATCGGGCTGGTGGAGTTCATCAAGGCGAAGAATGTGACCAAACCGCAGGCCGGCCACTTTGCCAAGACAGAAGCACCGCCGGTCAAGGTGATCAAGGAAGTCGACGTCGAGGCCGCTGCGGAAGGCGAGGAGAACACCAAGGCTGGCGATCGCGTGCTGGTGGACATCTTCTCCAGCGTTAAGTTTGTCGATGTGATCGGCACCTCCAAGGGCCGTGGCTTTGCCGGCGTGGTGCGCCGTCACGGCTTCGGCGGCGGTCCCAAGTCGCATGGACATATGTTCCAGGTGCAAGGTTCGATCGGCGCCTCCAGTTTTCCGTCGCGTGTGTTTCCGGGGCAGCGCATGCCGGGCCACATGGGCGACAAGCAAATCACGGTTCGCAACCTGCGCATTCGCGGTATCGACCTTGAGGAGAACCTCCTGATGGTTGAGGGCGCGGTACCGGGATCGCGCGAGGGCTATGTGCTGATCTCGAAGGCCAAGACTCCGCCGCGCGAGCGTCGTGGATTTGCCGGCTCCGGCACGGTCGATCCGCTGAAGGCTTCAAAGAAGGCAACGGCGAAGCGCAAATAGGCAGCTGCGGTGCGGCAGACGCGCCTTGCGGCGCATGAGATTGTGAGCCGGGAGAGATTCCGGCGGAAGAAGAAGACGATGGCAAAAGTAGATGTAGTGAATCTGAACGGTGAAAAGGTGGGCTCGATGGAGCTGGCCGACGCGGTGTTTGCGCCCGACCAGGTGAACGAGGCTCTGCTGTGGGAGGCGGTGAAGCACTACCGCGCCTCGCTGCGCCAGGGCACGCACAAGACCAAGAGCCGCACCGAGGTTGCCGGATCCGGCAAGAAGCTGTGGAAGCAGAAGGGTACGGGCCGGGCTCGTATCGGTTCGGTACGTTCTCCCCTGTGGCGTCACGGCTACACGGTCCACGGACCTCAGCCGCGCAGTTACGAGTATGCTTTCCCGCGCAAGAAGCTGCTGGGCGCGCTGCGCTCTGCGCTGGCCGCGAAGCTGGCCGACGGCAAGCTGACGGTGGTCGATACGCTGGAGATCAAGGAAGCCAGGACCAAGCTCTACCGCACGGCGCTGGACAAGCTGGCGGTGACGCGCACCGCGCTGCTGGTGGAAAACGGCAAGACGCTTACGCAGGCGCTGGTGCTGGGCGCGCGCAATCTGAAGGGCGTGGAGCTGGTGCTCAACAACGAAGTCCATCCCTACGATCTGCTGCGCTACGATCGGGCCATCTTCTCAAAGTCCGCGATCGAGCAGCTCTCCGAGGCTCTGGAAAAATCCGTGTCGAAGCGCAAGCTCGCCGCGCAGACGGAGGCCGCGTAATGCCGACTCTTTATACAGTGATTCGCCGCCCGCTGATTACCGAAAAAGGGCTGGGCGTGAAGGAGACCGAGGGGACGCTGGTGTTTGACGTGGCGCCCGAGGCGACCAAGACGGAAGTGAAGCAGGCCGTCGAGGCTCTCTTCAAGGTGAAGGTGGCCGGTGTCCGCACTTCGAACATGCCGGGCAAGGAGCGCCGCCGCGGCAAGTTCGCGGGCTTCCGGCCGGACTGGAAGAAGGCGTACGTCCGGCTGAAGGCCGGTGAGAAGTTGCCGGAGTACGTGAGCAACCTGTAAAGCGGTTGACTGGCCGCGGGATGCGGCTGGATGTGAAGGACTATCGGGACCCTGCAAGAACACTTTGGGGCTCCGGAGAAACGGGGAGAGCGGCGCTGAAGTTCGCGCAGGCTTTCCAGGACAAAGACGATGGCTATTAAGACATACAGACCGGTAACGCCGACGCTGCGGTTCAAGACCTCGCTGGTCAACGACGACCTGACGACGGCGAAGCCGCACAAGCCGCTGCTGACGACGCGCAAGCGCACCGGCGGACGCCGCAACTCGGGCGATCTGACCATCCGCCATCAGGGCGGGGGGCATAAGCAGAAGATTCGCCTGATTGACTTCAAGCGCGAGAAGTACGGCGTGCCGGGCCGCGTGGCGACGATCGAGTACGATCCGAATCGTTCTTCGCGCATCGCGCTGGTCCACTATGCCGACGGCGAGAAGCGTTACATTTTGCAGCCGGTGGGGCTGAAGGTGGGCGCGACCGTGAACTCCGGTCCCGATGCCGACATTCTGGTGGGCAACGCACTGCCGCTCAAGAACATTCCCGCCGGCACCACGGTGCATGCCATTGAACTGAAGCCGGGCAAGGGCGCGCAGATGGCGCGTTCGGCCGGTGCGCAGGCGCAGCTGGTGGCCAAGGAAGGCGATTACGCGCTGCTGAAGCTACCCTCCGGCGAGACCCGCAAGGTGCTGGTGGAGTGCATGGCGACGATCGGCCAGGTGGGCAACACGGACCACGAAAACGTGTCCATCGGCAAGGCCGGACGCAACCGCTGGAAGGGCATCCGCCCGGCCAACCGCGGCGTCAGCATGAACCCGGTGGACCACCCGCACGGCGGCGGCGAGGGCAAGACCTCGGGCGGCCGTCATCCGGTAACCCCATGGGGCCAGCCGACACGCGGCTACAAGACGCGCAACAACAAGCGGACTGATTCGTTCATTGTCAGCCGCCGGGCGAAGTAGAGGAGCGGAAGATTTATGGCACGTTCGACAAAGAAGGGCCCGTTTGTGGATGCGCACCTGAGTGTGAAGATCGAGGTGCTCAACCAGGCCAACGACAAGAAAGTGGTGAAGACCTGGTCGCGGCGCTCGACGATCTTCCCGGAGTTTGTAGGTCACACCATCGCCGTGCATAACGGAAAAAAGTTTGTTCCGGTCTATGTGACCGAGAACATGGTGGGACACAAGCTGGGCGAGTTCGCTCCGACGCGCACGTTCAAGGGGCACACCGGCGGCAGCAAGGCCGCGGAAGCTGGCGCGAAGGCGCGATAGCAAGGGATTGAGCGTTC
Organism: Acidobacteriota bacterium; assembly: GCA_021805025.1. Lineage (GTDB taxonomy): Bacteria > Acidobacteriota > Terriglobia > Terriglobales > Acidobacteriaceae > Telmatobacter. The sequence goes on along the minus strand of JAJZGF010000035.1, from coordinate 23,474 downwards.
CAGGGGACTGTGCCTCCGGCGCGCAACGAGATTGAGGAAGGCAGACCAATGGCAGTCGAGACAAGAGAATACCGGGCCGAGGCCAAGTTTCAGCGCGTGTCGCCGCAGAAGGCGCGGCTGGTGCTCGATTTAATCAAGGGCCGGGGAGTGCAGGAAGCGCTGGAGACGGCGGCCTTCACCAAAAAGCGCATCGCCCCGGTGATCCACAAGCTGTTGACCTCGGCGGTGGACAACGCCAAGTACGTGGCCGAAGAGCAGGGCGTGGACCTGGACGTGGATAACCTCTACGTAAAGCAGGCCCTGGCCAATGACGGACCGCGCATGAAGCGCATCCGCCCCGCGCCGATGGGACGGGCCTTCCGCTACCAGCGCAGGCTGGCGCACATCGTGTTGTCAGTGGCGGAGCGCGACCATGGGACGGCCCTGGTGACCACGGCGGAAGAGCCGGTCGTCGAGGCCAAGCCGGCGAAAAAGGCAAAGACGGGAGCGGCGCCCAAAAAGGCGGCAGCGCCCAAGGCAACGAAGACGGCCGGCAAGAAGGCCTAAGAGAGTTTGAGGGAAGAATTATGGGACAGAAAGTCCATCCTTACGGATTCCGGCTGGGAGTGAACAAGCCGTGGCGTTCGCGCTGGTTCTCAGAGCGCGACTATGACAAGCTCCTGGTCGAGGACGTGAAGCTCAGGGCCGAGCTGAAGGACAAGCTCAAGGCCGCGGGCGTCAGCTCGGTGGAGATTGAGCGTCCGGGCAACAAGCTGCGCTTCCTGATTCGCACCGCGCGTCCGGGTATCGTGATCGGCCGCAAGGGCGCGGAGATCGAAAAGCTCAAGACCGAGCTTGGCAAGCGCACCAACCGCGAAGTGTTCATCGACATCATCGAGGTGAACAAGCCGGAGCTGGATGCGCAACTGGTCTCAGAGAGCATTGCTCTGCAGCTGGAAAAGCGCGTGAGCTTTCGGCGCGCGATGCGCAAGAGCGTGGACTCGGCGCTGCGCTTTGGTTGCAAGGGCATCAAGGTGCGTGTTTCAGGCCGGTTGAACGGCAATGAAATCGCGCGCTCGGAGTGGTATCTGCAGGGACGTCTGCCGCTGCACACGCTGCGCGCGGATATCGACTACGGATTCACCGAGGCGCACACGACCTACGGCGTGATCGGCGTGAAGACGTGGATCTATCGCGGCGATATCTATGAGCAGAAGCGTCGCCAGGTTCCCGCGGTTGGCACGAGCGTGTTTTAGGTCAGAGACCGGGGAAAGAGATCAGCGATCTCTTATTCCCCGAGCTTTAGGTACATCGGTTATCAAGGTTTGTTGCAAGTTGCCGGGACGCGTGGCGGGGCGGGATCGAACGGATCTCTAATCTCTGACTTCCGATCTCTGGTTTTGAGGGTTTCGTTATGTTGATGCCAAAGAAGGTGAAGTTTCGTAAGCAGCAGAAGGGCAAGAGGCGCGGCAAGGCGTGGCGCGGATCTTCCCTCTCGTTTGGCGAGTACGGTTTGAAGGTCATGGAGTGCGGCTACATTACCGATCGGCAGATCGAGGCAAGCCGTATTGCGATGACGCGCTTCATCAAGCGTGGCGGAAAGATCTGGCTGCGGCTGTTTCCGGACAAGCCGATTACCAAGAAGCCGGCTGAAGTCCGCATGGGCTCGGGCAAGGGCGCGCTGGACCACTGGGTTGCGGTAGTGCGGCCGGGCAAGATCCTCTTCGAGATGGAGGGTGTGGCCCAGGATGTGGCGCAGGAAGCGATGCGTCTAGCGTCAAACAAGCTGCCGCTGAAGACGAAGTTCGTGACGCGGCCAGGCGCCGAAAAGGTAGTGGCCGCCGCCAAGTAGGCGGGCCGGTAGAGTAAGGACGCGCCATCGGGCCGAAAGGCCGGACCGGGCGCCGGAGAGAAACGATGGAACTCAATAAGATTCGCAATTTGAGCGACGCCGAACTGCAGCACCAGGAGAGGACGGCGGCCGAGCAGCTTTTCCGGCTCCGCTTTCAGGTTTCGCTGGGGCAGAACGACGGAGTGAAGAAACTTCGCCAGCTGCGCAAGGAGATCGCGCAGATCAAGACCGTGGCGCGCGAGCGCGAGATGGGTATTCGTGGCGCGCAGAACGATGTCACGGCGGTCGAGGCCAGCGCCAAGGCAGGGAAGGGAGCCCGATAAATGACGGCGACGACAGAGGCAGTGCAGACGCCGGCAACATCGCGGCGTAACGAGAAGGTCGGCCAGGTGGTTTCGACCAAGATGCAGAAGACCATTGTGGTCGAAGTGGAGATGCGCAAGGCGCACCCGAAGTACAAGCGGATTGTGCGCAGCTCGAAGAAGTTCTACGCGCACGACGAGCAGAACTCGGCGCGCGTGGGCGATGTGGTGCGCATCCGCGAGACCCGTCCGTTGAGCAAGCTGAAGCGGTGGTCCCTTGAAGAGATTGTGCGGCGCTCGAACCTCAGCCAGATTGAGGATGCGGCGCCCGCGGCGAAGTAGCGGCGGCGAGTAGCGGCGAGTAAGGAGAAGAACCGATGGCAGTGCAAATGAGAACCATGCTCGCGGTGGCCGATAATTCCGGCGCGCGCAAGCTGCAGGTGATTTTGCCGCTGGGCGGCGGACTGGGCAAGAAGGCCGGTCTCGGCGACATTGTGACGGCGGCGGTGAAGGAAGCTTCGCCGGATGGCACGGTGAAGAAGGGCAAGGTGGTGAAGGCCGTCATTGTCCGCACCCGCAAGGAACACCGGCGCCGCGACGGCACCTACATCCGCTTCGACGAGAACGCGGCGGTGGTGATCGACGACGCGCACGAGCCGGTGGGAACGCGCGTCTTTGGGCCGGTGGCTCGCGAACTGCGCGAAAAGAAGTTTTTAAAGATTGTTTCGCTGGCTCCGGAAGTTGTTTAGCAGCGAGCCGCTGATTTTGGAGAAGAGATGCCGAGTTTGATGATTCATCGCAACGATACGGTCAAGGTGCTGACGGGCGCCGATCGCGGCAAGACAGGCCGTGTGCTGCGCGCCATTCCCGACAAGGGCACGGTGCTGGTGGAGCATGTGCGCGTGGTCAAGAAGACGGTTTCGAGCAAGACCGGTCAGCGGACCAAGGGCGGCATTGCCGAGCACGAGTCGCCGATCAATGTCTCCAACGTGGCGCTGCTCTGCTCCAACTGCGGCACGGCGCGCGTGGGCATCAAGATCGAAGGCGATGCGCGCATCCGCGTGTGCAAGAAGTGCGGGCAGACGCTGCCCACGAAGAAGTAATCCCGGCCGACTGGGCCGGAGTCGCAGGACTCCGCCTGGACGGCAAGCCCTTCCGTAGCGGTACACGGTTCGCGGGAGCGGGCCAATCCGAAAAGCGGAAGAAAGAGAGCAAAGCAACATGACGGCAAGGTTGAAAGAGAAGTACAACAAAGAGATCAAGCAGGCCCTGAAGAAGGAGCTTGGGCTCGACAACGCGATGGCGGTGCCGAGGCTGGAAAAGATCGTGATCAACATGGGCCTGGGCGAGGCGACGCAGAACAACAAGTTGCTGGACCCGCTGGTGGGCGACCTGACGGCGATTGCGGGGCAGAAGCCGGTGACTACCAAGGCGAAGAAGTCGATTGCGGCCTTCAAGGTGCGCGCCGGCATGTCGATCGGGGCCATGGTGACCTTGCGCAACGAGAAGGCCTACGAGTTTCTGGACCGACTGATTTCGACCGCGCTGCCGCGGGTGCGCGATTTTCGCGGCGTTTCAACGAAGAGCTTTGACGGGCGCGGCAACTACACGCTCGGCCTGCGCGATCAGCTGATCTTCCCGGAGATCGACTATTCCAAGGTAGAGAAGCTGAAGGGCATGAACATCACCATCGTGACCACGGCCAAGGACGACAACGAAGCGCGCGCGCTGCTGCGGCACTTCGGGATGCCGTTCCGCCAGGGCGCGTAAGAGCGGCCCGCGCAGGACAGAGGATAAGAGGATTATGGCAACCACTGCAAAACGAGTGAAGGACGCGCGGAAGCCGAAGTTCAGCTGCCGCAAGCACAACCGGTGCAAGCTCTGCGGAAGGCCGCGGGGCTACCTGAGGAAGTTCGGCGTGTGCCGTTTGTGCTTCCGCGGACTGGCGCTGAAGGGTGAGATCCCGGGCGTCGTGAAGTCAAGCTGGTAGAACGACAGCGACCGGCAGCAAGAGGCTGGGAGCTGTTTTGTACACATTCCCGCAGGTTCCCGCAGGTGCGGGCGAACGGGGAATGAAGGAGAAGGAATGAGTCTGACCGACCCAGTAGCAGATTTTCTGGCGCGCATCCGGAATGCGATCCGCGCGCGTCACCAGAAGCTGGATGTGCCGGCTTCAAAGCTGAAGACCGAGATTGCCCGCATTCTCAAGGAAGAGGGCTACATCTCGAACTACAAGACGCAGGAAGAGGACGGCAAGCTGATGCTCCGCGTGTACCTGAAGTACGGCGGGCAGGAAGCAGCCATTCGCGACCTGGCGCGCATCTCGCGTCCCGGCTGCCGCGTCTACATCGGCCGCGATGAGATCAAGCGCGTGCAGGGGGGCCTCGGCATCTCGATCATGACCACGCCCAAGGGCGTAATGACGGGCCGCCAGGCGCGGCGCGAGGGTGTAGGCGGCGAAGTGCTTTGCGAAGTCTGGTAGGACTGGCCGTCCGAGCAAAAGCCTTCGGCGTTTTTCCGCTGGCCTTTGCGAGAGTTCAAGAAAGCTTGTTTCGAGGGTACTGCCCTCTGGGCTGCAGTGGAACGAAGGAGTGAAGCTCCATCGGGACTCGCAAGCCAACGAAGGATTGAATCGATGTCGCGCATTGGAAAAAAACCGATCCCGCTGCCTGCGGGCGTGAAGTACAAGGTCGAGGGCAACACGGTGCTGGTGGAAGGCCCGAAGGGCAAGGTCTCTGCGCTGATTGCCGAAGGCATCAAGCTGGAAACCAAAGATGGACTTCTGCTGGTGGAGCGCGACAGCGACAAGCATTCCGCAGCGCATGGACTGACGCGGGCGCTGGTGTTTAACGCCGTCGAGGGCGTGACCAAAGGCTGGACCCGCGATCTGGATATTGTGGGCATCGGCTACCGTGCCGAATTGAAGGGCAAGGGCACGGTGGTCTTTACGCTGGGCTACTCGCACCCCATCGAGTTTCCGCTGCCGAGCGGCATTGAGGTGGCCATCGATCCCAAGCAGACGCACCTGACCGTCTCCGGCATTGACCGGCAGAAGGTGGGCCAGGTGGCCGCGGATATGCGTTCGCTGCGCAAGCCCGACCCCTATAAGAACAAGGGCGTGCGCTACTCGAACGAGAAGCTGAAGAAGAAGGCCGGCAAGACCGGAGCCAAGTAAGAAGGCAGGCGGCGGAGAGTGGCAAGAGCTGACTCCGCCCACCACAACCGAACGGGACCGCAGGGCGGCTCCGCTGATAGGAAGAGAGAACCATGATCACGCAGACCAAGAGAAACGCGATTCGCCAGCGCATTCACGCGCGCATCCGCCAGAAGCTTTCCGGTTCGGGCGAGCGGCCGCGGCTGAATGTGTACCGCTCGCTGAACCACATCTATGCGCAGGTGATTGACGACCAGAAGGGCGAGACGCTGGTTTCTGCCTCGACGCTGGAGCTGAAGGTGAAGACCGGCGGCAACGTGGCGGCGGCCAAGGAGATTGGCAAGGCAGTGGCGGAGAAGGCAGTGGCCAAGGGCATCAAGACAGTGGTTTTTGACCGCGGTGGCTTCCTCTATCACGGTCGCATCAAGGCGCTGGCCGATGCAGCGCGCGAGGCGGGCCTGGAATTCTGAGGCGCTTCCGGTGCGCAGGATCTTCCGGTCGAGAATTCCGGCCGGCACATAAGGCTTTTCCAGGGAAGCGTGAAGCGGCCCGGAAGGACAGACAAGAGCAATGATGATTTTGAAGAAGAAACTCGATGCCAACCAGTACAACCTGAAAGATCAGGTGGTGGCCATCAATCGCGTGACCAAGGTGGTGAAGGGCGGCAAGAACATGTCCTTTGCGGCGCTGGTGGTGGTGGGCGACGCCGCCTCGGGCGTGGTGGGCTACGGTTCGGGCAAGGCCAAGGAGGTTCCCCAGGCGATTCGCAAGGGGATCGAGTCGGCCAAGAAGAACCTGGTGCGCGTGAACCTGACGCAGACGACGATTCCACACCAGGTGCTGGGCCGTTTCGGCTCGGGCCAGGTGCTGCTGAAGCCGGCGCCGGAAGGCACGGGCGTGATTGCCGGCGGCGCGGTGCGCGCGGTGATGACCTCGGCGGGCGTGCAGAACGTGCTGACCAAGAGCCTGGGCTCTCCCAATCCCCACAATGTCATCAAGGCGACTTTTGATGCCCTGGTGCAACTCCGCGACAAGGGCGAGGTGGCTACCATGCGCGGCAAGACTGTGGAGGAGATGTAATCCATGGCTGAGACCAAGAAGATTCGCATTCAGTACTACCGCTCGAAGAACTCCACGCCTGCCAAGCACAAGGCCGTGGTGAAGGGTCTTGGATTCACGCGGCTCAATCAAATCGTCGAGCGCGTGGACACGGAATCCATCCGCGGCATGGTGAAGACGGTACCCCACCTGGTCCGCATTCTGGAGAGCTAGCACTCCCAGGGTTCCAGGGCACCCCAACCTTGTCGCGGTTTGGTTGTGGCAGGCGCGGGGTGATCCACTTACAGCGCGAGTCGGCGGGGCTCAACCCGGCCGGCGTTACAGCGAGGAAAACATGGCAAAGAATCTTTCAAATCTGCGTGCGCCCAAGAAAGCCAACACCGCGCGCAAGCGTGTCGGCCGCGGTATGGGCTCGGGCATGGGCAAGACCTCAACCCGCGGCCACAAGGGCCAGGGATCCCGCTCCGGCTTCAGCCTGATGCGCGGTTTTGAAGGCGGCCAGATGCCGCTGCACCGCCGTCTGCCCAAGCGCGGTTTCACGAACATCTTCCGCACCGAGTACACAGTCATCAATCTGGACCGGATTGAGGCGCTTGCGGTGGCCGAGATTGGGCTGGACGACTACAAGAAGCTTGGGCTGGCCTCGAGCAAGAAGGCGCTGATCAAGATTCTGGGCTCGGGTGAGCTGACCTCGGCGAAGACCATCCACGCGCACAAGTTCTCGAAGTCGGCCGTGGAGAAGATTGAAAAGGCCGGCGGCAAGGCGGTTTTGGTGGGCGGCGAGGCCGCGGCTTAAGAGTGCAGGCAGCCCCGGCTTCAGGAGTGGAGCCGGGGTTGTTTGATTGCGAAGGCAGGATGCTGTGTCGCGCGACACACCGCAACCGGGCTCCGATGTTTAAGAATCGGAGATCGGGGAGTGGGAAGCCAGGATATCGAGACCCGTTCCAAGGGGAGCTTTCGCGGCTAAGATGGAAATTGGCAGTGATTCGACAGGTGGTAGACGCCTGACGCGGATAACCAGACATGCTTGAAAAGTTCCTCAATATCTTCCGGATTCCCGACCTGCGTAAGCGGGTGCTGTTCACCCTGGCAATTCTGGCCGTGTATCGTCTGGGCGCTTTCATCCCGACACCGGGCGTGGATACGCACCAGTTGGAGCTCTTGTTCAACCAGCAGAACGGGTCGGCGCTGGGGCTGATGGATCTGTTTGGCGGGGGCAACCTGCGCCGCATGACAATCTTCGCTCTGGGCATCATGCCCTACATCACGGCCTCGATTATCTTTCAGCTTCTGACGGTGGTATATGAGCCTCTTGCGCGGATCCAGAAGGAAGGCGAACTGGGCCGGCGGAAGATTACGCAGTGGACGCGTTACGTCACGGTGGTTCTGGGCGTTCTGCAGTCGATCGGCATTGCCGCCATTTTGACCAAGCAGGGGCTGGTGCTGCATCCGGGCGCGGGGTTCATCCTGATGACGGTGCTGACGCTATCGGCGGGCACCACATTCATCATGTGGCTGGGTGAGCAGATTACGGACCGCGGCATCGGCAACGGGATGAGCCTGTTGATCTTTGCCGGCATTGTGGCGGGCCTGCCGCGCGGCGTGGGCGACCTGCTGCAGAAGGTGCAGACCAACGCCTGGGGATCGCTGACCATCCTGGCGGTTTTCCTGCTGCTGGGGGCCATGGTCGCGGTGGTGGGTTTCATCGTGTTCGTCGAGCGGGCGGAGCGGCGGATCCCGATCCAGAGCGCACGGCGCATTGTGGGCCGGCGCATGATGGGCGGCCAGTCCAGCCATTTGCCCCTGAAGGTGAACTCGGGCGGCGTGATGCCGATCATCTTTGCCAGCTCGATTCTTTCCGCGCCGCTCTTGTTCGGGCAGGTGGACTGGATACAGAACAGCCGGTTCCTGCAGCCGATCCTGCAGGCCATTCAGCCGGGCTATCCCTGGTATGTGGTCCTGAATGCGCTGATGATTGTGTTTTTTGCGTACTTTTACGTGTCGATCATCATGAAGCCGGACGATATTGCGGATAACTTCCGCAAGTCGGGCTCGTTTATCCCGGGCATTCGGCCGGGCAAGCGCACGTCGGACTTCATTAACGACATTCTGACCCGGATCACTCTGGTGGGCGCGATCTACCTGATTCTGGTGCAGATGGTGCCAACCTTCCTGATTTCGGGCATCCGCTTTGACAAGATCTGGCTTGTGGGCAGGGCGTTTGAGAGCCTGCCGACCTGGGTAACACACGGTTTGGGGGTCAACTTCTACTTTGGCGGCACCTCGCTGCTTATTGTTGTGGGTGTGGCCATGGATACCATCAACCAGATCGAATCGCAGCTGATCATGCGTCACTATGACGGCTTTTCCCCTCGTTCCGGTCGCATTCGAGGAAGGAAGACCTGGTAATGTCGTCTACGATGGCCGATGTTGAACGAGGACCGGAAACGGGTCGGAAGACCCTGCCTGGTCCGATTCTTTTGTTGGGCGCACCGGGCGCGGGCAAGGGCACGCAGGCCAAGGAACTGGTCAAACTGTGGGGGATTCCGCAGATTTCCACCGGAGACCTGCTGCGCGCGCACGTGGCGCAGGGGACTGCTCTGGGCAAAGCCGCCAAGGATGTGATCGCGCGAGGCATCCTGGTACCGGACTCGGTGGTGAACGAGATGGTGGCGGGCAGGCTGAAGGAGCCGGACACGGCAAGGGGCTACATTCTGGACGGATTTCCCCGGACGCTGCCCCAGGCCACATGGCTGGATAGCCGTCTGGCGGGGCAAGGTGAAGCGCTGCCGGTGATTGCCGTCAGCCTGCATGTGGACTATAATCAATTATTGCGCCGTATTACCGGGCGCAGGAACTGTCCAGTTTGCCAGCGCATTTACAACGTCTATTCGAATCCACCTCGGCAGGAAGGGTTCTGCGACGTGGAAGGCGCCGCGCTGGTCCAGCGAGCGGATGACACAGAAGAGGTTTTTGCGGAGCGAATGCGCGCTTATACCGCACAGACCGCGCCGGTGGTGGAACACTACCGTGCGCATGGCCGCTTTGCGGAAGTGGATGGGGACGGAACGATTGCCGCAATTGCGGCTGGAATTGTTGCCGCTGTCGGGCGGTTGCGCAAGTAGCGCAACCGACGGGCGGTTTATGCGTGTGCAGGCGCTGAGAGCGGGGTTGGTTGGGTGGCGGTGGTACTGAAGTCGGCTCAGGAGATCGAGAAGATGCGCCGGGCGGGCCGGGTGGTCCGCGAGGTGCTGGAGCTTGTGAGGGGCCATGTGAAGCCTGGTGCGACGACGCTTGACCTGGAAAAGGTGGCGGAGAAGCGTATCGCGGATCTGGGCGCGAAGCCGGCCTTCAAGGGGTATCACGGCTTTCCGTGCGTGCTTTGTACCTCGATTAACAGCGAGGTGGTGCATGGCATTCCGTCGAAGAAGCGGGTGCTGAAGGAAGGCGACATCGTCTCAGTGGATTGCGGGGCGGTGATTGACGGGTATTACGGCGATGCGGCCATCACGGTGCCGGTGGGCGAGAAGATTGCTCCCGATACGGCACGGCTGCTGAAGGTGACCGAGGCATCGCTGCATACCGCGATTGCGGCGGTGAAGCCGGGAGCGACCCTGGGCGATATCGGCGCGGCGGTGCAGGGCGTGGTGGAGGCGGAGGGTTTTTCAGTCGTGCGGGATTTTGTGGGGCACGGTATCGGGTCGCACATGCACGAGGATCCGCAGGTGCCGAACTATGGCCAGGCGGGGCAGGGCATGAAATTGCGCGCCGGCATGGTGATTGCGATTGAGCCGATGGTGAATGCCGGCAAGGCAGGCGTGCGGGTGCTGAAGGATGGTTGGACGGCAGTGACCGATGACGGCAGCATGAGCGCTCACTTTGAACACACGGTTGCGGTGACCGATAGCGGAGCGAAGATTCTGACTGAGTAACACGCTCAGTCCAAAAGTGAAAGGCGCGAAGGCGCCGGAGCGGGAGACGGATTGTCGAAAGAAGATGCGATTGAGGTTATGGCGACGGTGACTGAGACGTTGCCAAATGCCATGTTCAAGGTCAAGCTCGAGAACAACCATGAGGTCCTGACCCATGTTTCGGGGAGAATGCGTAAGAACTTTATTCGCATCTTGCCTGGCGACCGTGTGGCTGTTGAGTTGAGCCCGTACGACCTGAATCGCGGTCGGATCGTGTACCGCTACAAGTAGGGTTTTTATCACCGCGTTTTCTTTTATGGGATGCGCGGAGAAGGCGAGCAGCAAATGAAGGTCCGTGCATCGGTAAAGAAGATTTGCGTGAAATGCAAGGTCATCAACCGCCGTGGGGTGGTTCGCGTGATCTGCGAGAACGCAAAGCACAAGCAGCGCCAGGGCTAAGCGCCCCGGCACCAGCGGAACCCTCCATCGCCGCAAGGCAAGGGGCTAGTTAGCTTGATCCAAGGCTAGCGATGAACCCCGGAGCAACCGTACCACCCGTGCGAGCCGGTCAAGGCCGGAGGCACACAAACGGAAGCAGCAAAGGAACAGGAATGGCACGTATTGCTGGCGTCGATCTGCCCCGCAACAAGCAGGCCCGGATCGCGCTTACTTACATTTTCGGGATCGGCAACCCGCGTGCGCTCAAGATTCTGGAGAAGGCAAGTGTAGACGCCTTCAAGAAGATCCAGGATCTGGGCGAGGACGAGGTGAACCGCATCCGTCAGGTGATTGAAGACGAGGGCGAAGTGGAGGGCGACCTGCGCAAGGACGTCCAGATGCACATCAAGCGCCTCATCGACATTCAGAGCTATCGCGGCAATCGCCACCGGCGGTCGCTGCCGGTGCGCGGCCAGCGCACTCACACCAATGCCCGTACCCGGAAGGGCCCGCGCAAGGGCACGGTTGCAGGCAAGAAGAAAGCGAGTGCGAAGACCTAATGGCGAAACCAGAGCAGAAGGCCGGCGCCGGCAAAGCCGGCAAGAACAAAAAGTTCAAGAAGCGCGAGCGCAAGAATGTGCCGTTCGGGATTGCGTACATTCAAGCCTCGTTCAACAACACGATTGTGACCATCACCGACCAGGTGGGGAACACGCTGAGCTGGAAGAGCTCGGGTTCGCTCGGCTTCCGCGGTTCGCGCAAGGGCACGCCGTTCGCGGCGCAGCAGGCTGCGTCGAACGCGGCCAGCATGGCGCGCGACCACGGGATGCGTGCGGTCGATGTGCGCGTCGCCGGTCCCGGATCGGGGCGCGAGTCGGCCATCCGTGCGCTGGCTGCCGCCGGCATCGAGGTCAAGTCCATTCGCGACGTGACGCCGGTGCCGCACAACGGCTGCCGTCCGCCGAAGCGGCGCAGAGTGTAAGCCAGAGAGCAGTTGTCAGAGAACACAGCGGATGGCGACATTCTCTGATCTCTGACGACCGATCTCTGACAATTGAAGCGGGCCGGGACGAAGTGTCCTCCGGATATGTAAACCGGCCGTCATCCGAAGTCAGGAGAAGAAATGGCACGTTATACCGGAGCAGTCTGCCGCCTTTGCCGTCGCGAAGGCACCAAGCTTTTTTTGAAGGGTTCCAAGTGTACTTCTGAGCGTTGTCCGCTGGAGAAGCGCAACTTTGCGCCTGGCCAGCACGGCAAGGATCGCAAGGCCAAGATCGTGGGCTACGGTCTGCAACTGCATGAGAAGCAGAAGGCCAAGCGTATCTACTTCACGCTGGAGGGCCAGTTCCGCGAGTACTACGAGAAGGCCAACCGCGCGCAGGGCGTGACGGGCGAGCTGCTCATCCAGCAGTTGGAGCGCCGCCTGGACAATGTGGCCTTCCGGCTCGGTTTTGCTATGTCGCGCCGCCAGGCTCGCCAGGTGGTTCGCCACGGACATGTGCAGGTGAACGGCCGCAAGGTCAACATCCCCTCCTTCCAGGTGAGCGCGGGCGACGAGATCGCGATTCGCGAGGGAGCCAGGAAGCTGGTCATCGTGGAGCAGGCTGCGCAATACGCCGCCTCCAACCCGGTGCCCGCGTGGCTTGAGGTGAACTTTGAGAATCTGTCCGGCCGTGTGCTGAGCCTGCCCGGACGCAAGGACGTGAACCTGCCCGTCAACGAGCAGCTGATCGTCGAACTGTACAGCAAGTAGAGATCCGAGGCCAGAGGTCAGTTCTCCATCGCGGAAGCGAACAGCAACTTCGATTGAACTGGGTCCAATTTCTGGCCAAGGATGGATTGAGAAGAGAAGCAGATATCGGGGGTATGGGGCAGTCGTCAAGCCTTGGAAGAGGCGAGACCAAACTGCTCTCTGCTCTCTGATATCCGATAACTGACAAACGAAGGAGAACTTGCGCGGCCGCCGCAAAATGCATCGCGACGTACCTGCCGCGCGGGAAACGAGATCAAGATATGTTGTGGAGAGGATTCCAGAAACCGAAGCGCCTGGCAGTTGAGGCCGAGACGCTGACTGACATTTACGGCAAGTTCAGCGCGCAGCCTTTTGAGCGCGGATTTGGCACCACGATTGGCAATGCCCTGCGCCGCACGCTGCTGAGCTCGATTGAGGGCGCTGCGGTGACCGCGGTGCGCATTGAGGGCGTGCTGCACGAGTTCCAGTCCATCCCCGGCGTGGTGGAAGACGCCACCGACATCATTCTGAACCTGAAGCAGGTTCCCTTCAAGCTCTCCGGCGAGGGGCCCAAGGCTCTTTACCTGCGGGCAGATCAACCCGGCGTGGTGACCAGCGGCATGATTGAAGCCGACGGCGACGTAGAGATCCTGGACAAGAATGTGTACATTGCCACGGTCTCCGAGGGCGGCCACCTGGAGATGGAGATGCGCCTCAAGCGCGGGCGCGGCTATGTCTCCGCCGACAAGAACTTTGACGCCGACCTGGGCCTGGGCTTTATTCCGGTGGATTCGGTCCATTCGCCTGTGCGTCGCGTGAACTATGTGGTGGAAGCCGCTCGTCTGGGCCAGATCACCGACTACGACAAGCTGACCCTGGAAGTGTGGACCAACGGCGCGGTTGTGCCGGCCGACGCGGTGGGACTGGCCGCCAAGCTGCTGAAGGACCACATGAACATCTTCATCAACTTCGAGGAAGAAATCGAAGCCGAGGCGCGTGGCGAAGAAGGCCGCGTAATGCTGCGCAATGACAATCTGAACCGCTCAGTAGAAGAGCTGGAGCTGAGCGTCCGCAGCTACAACTGCCTGAAGAACGCCAACATTCAATCTATCGGCGAGCTGGTGCAGAAGACCGAAGCCGAGATGCTGAAGACCAAGAACTTTGGACGCAAGAGCCTGAACGAGATCAAGGAAATTCTCGCGCAGATGGGCCTCTCGCTGGGTATGAGGATTGACGAGAGCGGCAATCCGGTACCGGGGCCGACGAGCATTCCGCCCGCGACGGCGCTGGCAGCAAGCTACAGCCACTTTGACGACGAAGACGAGCCGCTGGATTCGGTTGATCTCCAGTTGCCCACTGAGACCGAGAACTTCTAAAGCGGTCTCGGACTGCACGATTTCGGGTATCCCGGGCCTCGTGGTTGAGGCCTGGGGCCCACGAAAAAATTCTGAAAGAGAGTAACACCCATGCGCCATCGCAATGCAGGATTCAAGCTCGGACGCAACACCAGCCACCGCCGCGCGCTGCTGCGGAACCTGGTCACGTCCGTTCTCGTGGAAGACCGCGTGGAGACGACCGTGGCCAAGGCCAAGGCTGTCCGTCCGCTGGTTGAAAAAATGATCACTCTGGGCAAGAAGGGTGATGTCCACTCGCGCCGTCAGGCGCTCAGCTATCTGATGACCGACAAGTCCGTCGAGCGGCTGTTTGATACCGTGGCTCCGCGCTACGGCGACCGGCAGGGCGGCTATCTGCGCATCGTGCGGACCGGATTTCAAAAGGGCGACGGGGCTGAGAAGGCCTTCATCGAACTGCTGGGCGCCGAGAAGCAGCTGGAAGTGAAGCGCCAGAAGCGTGTAGACCTGAAGGCCAAGAAGCGCGCCGAGCTGGAAAAGCAACTGGAAGAAGCCAAAAAGGAAGAGGGCGGCGAGGAAGCGGCGTAACACCTGCCGCCTGGATCGAACTCGCTCTTTCACGGCAGGACCGACGGGCACATCCCATGAAGGGATGTGCCCGTTTTTTGGTGCGCCCAGCTATGCCGATGTGCGACAAAACCCGCGGGGGGGATGATCGGTGCAGCGTGGAGCGGCTCGCGTGCCATACTGGGGCATGCTTCTCAGGTTGGCGGAACCCACCGATGCGATGGCAGTGGCGTGTGTGCATGTTCGGTCATGGCAGGCGGCTTACCGCGGGCTCATTCCGGATGAGTACCTCGATCAACTTCGCGCCGAAGACCGGGCGCAGAGGTATGACTTCTCCCATGCAGACCCGGTGAAACCGCAGACGATGGTGGCCGTCGAAGAGGGGCAGATCTGCGGGTTTGTCACGATTGCCGCATCGCGGGATATGGCTCTCAAGGACTTTGGCGAACTGTGCGCACTCTATGTGGATCCGGAGCAGTGGGGGCGGCGCATGGGTGTGGCGCTGGTCGCCGCGGCGCGTGTCCGCCTGCGCGAACTTGGATACCGCAGCGCGTTTCTCTGGGTTCTGGCCGGCAATCTTCGCGCGGAGCGTTTTTATGCGCTGGATGGATGGACGCCGGACGGCGAGCGCCGCACGGAGAAGATATGGGGAATCGCCCTGGATGAGGTGCGCCGCAGGCGTGAGCTTGCATGAAGCGGGCCGGGCCCTAGTCTGCCCGGTGGAGCTGCTGGGGCCGGAAGAGCCGCAGGACGAAGTAGACCAGCAACAAGAGGGTGACGGCGCCGCAGCAGTCGAGCACCACGTCGGCAGGGACGCCGGTGCGATTGGGCAGGAACGACTGATGAAACTCGTCGCTGCTGGCGACGACGGCGGTGCCGAGCAGCGCGAGGAATGCGTCCTGCAGAAATCCGGATCTGGGCAGGGTCATCCACCAGGCGCGGAGCCAGGTGAGGCCGACCGTTCCATAGCCGATGAAGTGGCCGCTCTTGCGGATCAAGTGGTGCAGGTGCTCCCACCGGCCATCAGATACTGGCCCGAAGATATGCTCGAAGATCCAGCGCAATGGCGCGGAGGTTTGATCTGCGCCGAAGTAGCGCGTGGATTCAATCGCGATGATTGCAACGGCGAAAACGACCGGGCTCCAGGCGTTGAACCAGTAACGGAGGGGTCTTGGAGATTCAGATGCAGTCGTCAAACGGTGCGGCCTCCTGCTGCGGATCTGTTAACGTTGGCTGAATTGTGCGGCCTGTTTCGGCAGGTGCAGTCTCAGGCTTCAGCTATTCGACACGATAATTGGGCGCTTCGCGGGTGATGATGACATCGTGGACGTGGCTCTCCCGCAGGCCCGCGCCGGATATGCGCACAAAGAGCGCGTTCTCTTGCAGCTCCAGGATCGACCCGCAGCCCAGATAGCCCATGCCGGAGCGCAAACCGCCGACGAGCTGATAGACCATTGACTCGAGCGGCCCGCGATAGGGAACGCGGCCTTCAATGCCTTCGGGGACAAACTTTGCAAGGCGGTTCTGACTGGCGCGTTCGCGCTGCACCACGCCTTCCGTGCCCATCTCCGCGCTGGCCATATCTTCAGTGCTCTGGAAGTAGCGCTCTCCGGAGCCCTGGCTCATGGCGGTGAGCGACCCCATACCGCGATAGCTCTTGAAGCTGCGGCCCTGGTAGAGGATGGTCTCGCCGGGACTCTCGTCCACGCCGGCGAAGAGCGAGCCGATCATCACCGAGCTGGCGCCTGCGGCGATGGCCTTGGTGATCTCGCCCGAGTACTTGATGCCGCCATCGGCGATGACGGGAATGCCGCGCTCACGTGCGGCGCGCGCTGCTTCTGCAATCGCGGTAATCTGCGGCATACCGGCGCCGGTGACCATGCGCGTGGTACAGATGGAACCGGGGCCGATACCAACCTTGACGGCGTCTGCGCCCGCGTCGATGAGGGCCATGGCACCCTCATAGGTGGCCACGTTGCCGGCCAACAGGCCCACCTGCGGAAAGGCCTTCTTGACCTCGCGCACAGCCTCAAGCACGCGCGACGAGTGTCCGTGCGCCGAGTCGATGGCCAGCACGTCAGCGCGCGCCTTCACCAACTCGGCAGCGCGTTCAAGAAAGTCGCCCGTGGCGCCGATGGCTCCGCCCACGCGCAGGCGGCCCTGGTCATCTTTGCTGGCGTTCGGGTACTTGAGTTTTTTCTGGATGTCCTTGACGGTGATGAGACCCTTCAAATTGTACTGATCGTCGACCACGAGCAGCTTTTCCACGCGATGCTTGTGGAGGATCAGCTCGGCTTCTTCGAGCGTAGTGCCGACGGGAACGGTGATGAGGTCTTCCTTGGTCATCACGTCGCCGATGGGGATGTCGGTGCGGGTTTCGAAGCGCAGGTCGCGATTGGTGAGGATGCCGACCAGCCTTTTGCCCTGTGTGACAGGCACGCCGGATATCTTGTAGCGGCGCATCACTTCAAGGGCATCTCCGATCATCTGGTCCGGGCCGATGGTTACCGGGTCCACAATCATGCCGCTCTCAGAGCGTTTGACCTTGTCGATTTCGCCGGCCTGGTCGACGACGGAGAGATTGCGGTGGATGATGCCGATGCCGCCGAGCTGGGCCATGGCGATGGCCATGCGCGACTCGGTCACCGTGTCCATGGCCGAGGAGAGCAGCGGAGTGTTCAACGTGATGTCGCGGGTGAGCTGTGTTTGCGTGCTCACCGTGGCGGGCACAACGTCGCTGTAGGCGGGCACCAGCAACACGTCGTCGAAGGTCAGGGCTTCCGGTAAGTTTTTGGATAGCATAATGCTTTGACGCGCCTGGCGCGCCGGGGATTCTGACTCCCCGCGCGGCAGGCGCTTTTGACTATTGTAGCGGAGGGGGCAAGGGCGGGATGGCGCCCTGGCTCACAACTCTGCGTCATTCAATGGCAAGAGACTCATTTGTGACTCTTTCCATGATTCCCAGCTTGCGCGCCATTCGCTCTGAAATGCGCATAGGTATCTGTTCTTCCACGCCGAGCGTGAGGACCACGTATCGCCGCCAAAAGTACTTTGTGCGAGAGAAGCGGATTTCGTTCCACGGAATGCGCAGAGGCGGGTGGCCGATGCGGAATAGCAACAGCACGGAAAGGTAGAGCGCATCGTTCGCAGAGGTGATGCGGACCACGCTGCTGTAGTGTGTCCAGAGGCGGAGATAGATGACGTAAAAGAAGGGGCCTGCTGTCTTGATTTCCCCTGATGGCTGCAGGACTGTGGCAAATCGGCTGGCGAGGATCCACCACCCGCTCAAGGAACTGATGAAAAGGCAGACAAGCGCCCAGGCGCCAAGGAACAAGACTGGGAATAGCAGCCAGAAGTGAGGCGGCAACGTGTTGGAAGCATCTTGCATGGGGATTCACTCGATGGCGCGGCACCTCACGCATTGCGAGAGGTGCTGAATCCGTGGCTGACTATACTCCCACCGGGAAGGGCTTGGGGCTGGACTCGTCGTCGGTGTTCGCGCCGGTGCGCCAGCGTTCGAAGCGGCCCTGCAGCAGGCTCATGAGTCCGGTGTACCAGTAGCCGATGACAAACAGGATCAGAAACGGCGCGGTGAAGTAGTTGTGGTTGGAGAAGGTGTAGAGGATGGCGAGGAAGAAGTAGCAACCGATCAGCAACTCGATCCACGGCGCCAGCACGAGACGTTTACGATACTTGGCCGCCTGGGATTTTTCGCCCTTCTTGGCGACGCGGTATTTGGGCGTGCGCACAAACGCGCTCTTGATGCCGAACAGCGCCTCCATCACCGCTTTGGTGTTGGTGACGGTGAGGCCAATGCCGAGCGCCATCAGGAACGGCAGATAGAGAAATGTCTTCATCCAGGACTTGGGGAAAAGTTCGCGTTGACTCACCACGTAAAAAACGGCGATGGAGAACGACGAAGCTGTGAAGAGCGGGAAGTCGATCAACAGCATCTGGAACCAGCCCTGATAGAAGCGCACGATCATGGCCGGGATCAGCAGCGCGGTCATGATGACCATGAGGGGATAGCTGAGGTTGGCGGTGAGGTGGTAGACGGCTTCGACCTTGATGCGCCGCGGCACATTGGACTTGAACATCATGGGCAGCACTTTGATGCTGGTCTGGATAAGGCCCTTGGCCCAGCGCGCCTGCTGGGTCTTGAAGGCGGTCATCTCAATGGGCAGTTCAGACGGACACTCGATCTCGGGAAGGTATTTGAACTTCCAACCGGCCATCTGCGAGCGATAGCTGAGATCGGTGTCCTCGGTGAGGGTGTCGTGCTGCCAGCCGCCGCCGTCGGAGATGGCCTGGCGGCGCCACATGCCGGCCGTGCCGTTGAAGTTGAAGAAGTCGCCGGAGCGCGCGCGGGCGCCGTGTTCGAGGACGAAGTGGCCGTCAAGGAGGATGGCCTCAATCTGCGTCAACAGGCTGTAATTGCGGTTCAGGTGGGTCCAGCGTGTCTGCACCATGCCGATCTCGGGCTCTGCAAAGTGGTGGATGACCTTCATAAGCCAGTCGTGCGGGGGAACGAAGTCGGCGTCGAAGATGGCGACGAACTCGCCCTGGGCAACCTTGAGGCCCGCATCGAGCGCGCCGGCCTTGAAGCCGTGGCGGTTGGTGCGGTGAATGTATTGGATGGGGTGGCCCATGGCGGCGTAGCGCGCGACGATCGCAGCGGCGACCTCCTGCGTCTCGTCGGTTGAGTCGTCGAGGACCTGGATTTCGAGCTTTTCGCGCGGATACTCCATGGCGCAGATCGCTTCCACAAGCCGGTCGATCACGAACTGCTCGTTGAAGATGGGCAACTGCACGGTGACGCGGGGCAGATCGTCAAAGTGGCGAGGGGGATGGGGATTATAGTTCTTTCG
Source organism: Acidobacteriota bacterium (assembly GCA_021805025.1). GTDB lineage: Bacteria > Acidobacteriota > Terriglobia > Terriglobales > Acidobacteriaceae > Telmatobacter. The sequence continues at coordinate 4,260 of JAJZGF010000035.1, read as the reverse complement.
GTATTTGAAATAGAGGTAGCAGAGCGTATAGCGATGTACGCCGTACAGGGCCAGAACGATCATCACGGCGAAATAGGGCAGCAAGAGCGCCAGGTCAAACCAGTTCCAGTGGTAGAGGCCTTTGAAGGTCTGGTCGGCATACTGCATCTTGAGGTAATGGCGCAGGCCGTTCTGGGGGGCAAAAAAAAGAAATGCGGCTACTCGCGGTGGCAACGCGCGAAGCAGGGTGGCGGAGAGATTGAGGCTGGCGGCAAGCGCGGCGAACAGGGCAGAGCCTCCACGACTGGAATAACTGCAATTCTACGCGATGGCAGGCACCCGGGAATCGACGCGAACTGCGAAGTTGCGGCCACTCAGGCAGCGGGCGTAAGGTGGGCAGAGTCAGGAGTCCTCTGTCTTTATGTCCAATATTGTCGATTCGCCTGTTGTTGCCGCCGCAGGCGGCAGTTTCCTGCTTGAGAGTCGCTCGTCCGCCGAGGTTTTCACCCCGGAAGATCTGACCGAGGAGCAACGCCAGATTGCCGCCACTGCCGCGCAGTTTGCGCGGGAGGAGATTCTGCCCGCGGGCGACGACATTGAAGCCAAAAAGCCCGGCGTGCTGGCGGGGTTGCTGCGCAAGGCGGGCGAGCTGGGGCTGACGGCGGTGGATATTCCCGAGGAGTACGGCGGGATGGGGCTGGATAAGGTCAGCTCGACACTGATCACCGACCACATCTCCGTGCTGGCCAGCTTTTCGACGGCCTTCGGCGCGCATATCGGTATCGCAACGTTGCCGCTGGTCTGGTACGGAACGGAAGAGCAGAAGCGGCGCTACCTGCCGAAGCTGGCGACGGCGGAGTGGATTGGCGCGTATGGGTTGTCGGAGGCAAGCTCAGGCTCGGATGCCATGAATATCCGCACGCGGGCGACGCTCTCGGCCGATGGCAGCACGTACACGCTGAACGGTGAGAAGATGTGGATCACCAACTGCGGGATCGCGGGGCTGTACACGGTGTTTGCCAAGATCGACGGGGAGAAGTTTTCGGCCTTTGTCATCGAGCGCGAGACACCGGGGCTGACCGTCGGCGCCGAGGAGCACAAGCTGGGGATTCGCGGGTCGTCGACCTGCCCGCTGATTTTGCAGGACTGCAAGGTGCCTGCGGCAAACCTTCTGGGTGAGCCGGGTAAGGGACATCACATCGCCTTCAACGTGTTGAATGTAGGGCGGTTCAAGCTGGGAGTGGCCTGCGTGGGCGGGGCGCGGCTTGGGCTGGCGCACATGGTGCGCTATGCCAAAGAGCGGGTCGCCTTCGGCAAGCCGATTGCGGAGTTTGGCCTGATTCAGCGCAAGATTTCGACTGCGGCGGCGCGGCTTTACGCTGCGGAAAGCATGGTCTACCGCACGGCGGGGTTGATGGACGCGGGGATGGCGGGGTTGAGCGCGGAGGGGGCGAAGACGCCCCGCGAGATTCAGAAGCGCATTGAGGAATACGCCGTCGAGTGCTCAATTCTGAAGGTATATGGGTCAGAGATGCTGTCGACGGTGGCCGATGAGCTGGTGGCGACGATGGGCGGCTACGGCTACGTGGAGGACTACCCGGCAGAACGCTTTTACCGCGATGCGCGTATCAATCGAATCTTCGAGGGGACCAATGAGATCAATCGGCTGATTATTACCGGCTGGCTGATGAAGCGCGCGATGAGCGGGCAGCTTCCACTGCTGCGGGCCATTAAGACGCTCATGGACGAGGTGATGCAGCCGCCGTCGTTCGACGCTGCTGCGGAGACAGGTGAGACGCTGGCGCATGAGGCGGAAGCGCTGACGGCGGTGAAGAAGATTGCGCTGTTTGCGGCGGGGGTGGCCAGCCAGCGGTTTATGACGGCGCTGCAGGACCAGCAGGAAGTGATGGCAGACCTGGCCGATATCATCAGCCAGGTCTATGCGTTGGAGTCGGCGCTGCTGCGGGCGCGCAAGCTGGCCGCGGCGGGACGCGGGACGGCTGCGGTGGCTGCGGCGATGACCGGCCTGCTGGCCGATGAGAGCCTGGCGCTGGCTGACCAGTCGGCACGTCGGGTGCTGGCGGCCTGCGGTGAGGGCGATGCGTTGCGGACGCAACTGGTGATTCTGCGGCGGTTGGCGCGGTCCACCCCGGCGGATACAGTGGCGCTGAGTCGAGCAGTGGCGCAGCGGTGCGTGGAGGCGGAGAAGTATCCGCTGTGACACGGCTGCCGTAATGAGCCTTGGCAGACGTCTGGGCCGTCGTAGAATAGAAATGCAGGCATTTGTTTCCCCGCACCGGACGAGCTGAGCGGGAGCGGTCGCCTGCGCACCACGGAGGAATTTACATGGCCCTGATGAAGACATCGAACCCGGCACTTGGCGACCAGACCTTTCGCAACCTGGCGGGCAGCCAATATGGCGGCGCCATTGATGCGACGGACCGGATGACCCTGAGCGGCACGGTGAACAAGACCGGCATTCTGCTCATCTGCGCATTCGCCACTGCGGCCTGGACCTGGCACTTGTTCCTGCAATCGCGCGACATGGCCACTGTGGCTCCGCTGATGTTGGTGGGCGGGATTGGCGGATTCATTCTCGCGATGGTGACGGTGTTCAAGAAGGAGTGGTCGCCGGCGACGGCGCCGGTTTATGCGCTGCTGGAAGGGCTTTTTCTGGGCGGCATCTCCGCGATGTTTGATCTGCGCTATCCGGGCATTGGCCTTGAGGCGGTTGGGCTCACGTTTGGCACGCTGTTTGTGCTGTTGCTGGCTTACAGCTCGCGACTGATCCGCGTGACGCAGAAGTTTCGCCTCGGCGTGGTTGCGGCGACGGGCGGCATCATGGTCTTCTACCTGATGGAGATGGTGCTGGGCTTCTTCGGCGTTCACTTCAACGCGGTGAACGGCTCCGGAATGCTGGGCATCGGCTTCAGCCTCTTTATTGTGGCGATTGCCGCGTTGAACCTGGTGCTGGACTTCGACTTCATCGAGCAGGGCGTGGCTTATGGCGCGCCGCGCTATATGGAGTGGTATGGAGCCTTCGGCATCATGGTGACGCTGGTGTGGCTCTACCTGGAGATTCTGCGGCTGCTTTCGAAGATGCGCGACCGCAACTAAAGATCAGGCTGGGCGCAAGACGGGAGAGAACCGGCTGATGGCAAGACGGCCGCGGAGCGGCAAGGCTTCGCGGCATTTCTTTATCGAAGGACGCTCTTGAGCAAGAGCGATTCCAATTGTGCGAAGGAGCTTCAGCACCGCAATGTTGAACCGCCTCTGGTCCCTCTTTGCGCTCTTGTCCCTGGGATTTCCGCTTTGCGCACAAACACCGAAGGAAGCGCCCGCGCGCTACCGGCTCTTTGCCGGATACAGTTTTCTGTCCAACTCTTTCAACGGTGTGCCGGGGTCGCATCAGCCGCTGAATGGCTGGGATTTCTCGCTTGCATTCCCGGCGTGGCACGGGCTGCGCTTCAAGGTGGATACGACGGGCTATCGCGGGACGAACCTGAATGCGCCTCAGCATGCGTACTTTATTATGGGCGGCGCTGAATACGGCCACCGGTTCGGGCGCGAGACTCTGTATGTCGAGGGGTTGGGCGGCGACGGCGGGCTGAACCGCTTCTGGGGCGCGAACCAGACGCCGGGCCAGACGGCATCCTTTGTCGCTTTCATGGGCGGCGGAGTAGATACCCCGATCTCGAGGCGGTTTGCGTGGCGTGTGGATGGCGGCTACCAGTACTCGTATTTCCAGCTCATCCAAAGCCTTGCGACCCTGATTCCTGTCTACAATACCAACCTGCCGATGAACTTCGGAAGGTTTTCGACGGGCCTCGTGTGGCAGTTCTGAGAGCTGTGTCATTCGACAAGACAAAAGAAGCGCCCTGACACCCCCAGTTTTCATCTGTGAGGGTTACCAGGGCGCAAGGCGTTTGTGCGAAACGACTCTCCGGATCAGGCCAGTGCCCGGACGAGTCCAGTCAGAGACCTCTTGTTACTCATCGTGATGCAGGTTGAACGGGAACGCCGTCACGCCGGTGCCCGCCGGAGTGATGGTGGAATCGTCCAGCCCGACATTGGCATATTGACTGCTCTGCTGGTTGTTGACATCCAGGTAGACGTGGGCGAGATACAGCTCAAGCGGATTCGCGGCGTTGTAGCCCTCGAATTCGGAGTAGGCGCCTGACTGCGAATCGCGCGCGTAGACGCCGTCCACCACGATGTCCTGGTAGACCGGGATCCCCTTGGTTCCCGAGCAGCTTCCGTAAGACGTGTTGAAGATGAGCA
>JAJZGF010000186.1 GCA_021805025.1 Acidobacteriota bacterium | reverse complement strand
GTGAGCGGCGGTGCTGTGTACACGGCGCGTACTGCGTTTCTCGCGACCGGTAAACACGATTTGAATGGATACAGAAGGCCGCGCGGGAAGCAGAGCAATCTGGTTGGATTCAAGATGTACTTCCGATTGAAAGCCTCGCAGATGCAGGCTCTGGCCGGCTGGGTGGAGCTGTTCCTCTTCCCCGGCGGCTATGCGGGTCTACAGATGGTCGAAGGTGAGCAGGCAAATCTGTGTCTGCTGGTGACGCGAGAGCAGCTCGCAAACGGCGGAGGGACATGGAACGCGCTGCTGGCGCACATGCGCGCATCGTCTGCGCCTTTGGAAGAGCGGTTGGACGGCGCGGTGCCGCTGCTTGCAAAGCCGCTTGCTGTCTCATCGATCCCCTACGGCCTGTTGCCAGCTGAGATCGAAGATGGCTTGTGGCGGCTGGGCGATCAGGCTGCGGTGATTCCTTCGTTCGCGGGCGATGGAATGGCCATGGCTCTGCACAGCGCGCTCCTCGCAGCGGAGATGTATCGGAGTGGCGCAGGCGCCGCAGAGTTTGCGCGAACGATGCGCGAGCAGTTTCGCACGCAGGTGCGGCTGGCGACTGCGATCTCGCGCATGATGGTGTCCGCACCGGTTGCAGCGCAGGCCGTGCGCCTTTGGCCTGGGCTGCTGGGCCGCATTGCTGCGCGGACCCGCATTCCCTTGCCGGTGCGGATGACCGGCTTGCAGGAATTGCGGCACAATGGAGCAGGACTGGGATGACGATGAGACTCACTCGCATGGCACGATGGATTTCGACACTGAGCTTCTGTGTAGCTTATGCCGGAGGAGCCATTCTTCATGCGCAGGCAGCCAGCATGACAGGCATATGGCAGGAGCCGAGCGGGGCTGTGCTGCGCGTTGACCGCTGCGGAAGCCAGATCTGCATCTGGATTGCGATGCTGAGTCCACACGCCGATGCCCCAACGGATATTCATAACCCGGATGCAAGCCTGCGCGGACGGGCGCTGTGCGGTCTGGAGATTGGGACCGCCTTCACGCTCCGCGATGCAACGCATGCCACGGATGGCACGCTCTACGATCCAAAGACAGGCAAGACGTACCACGGGATGATGACGGCGGCGGACGGGAAGCTGGACCTGCGCGGCTACATCGGCGTGCCGCTCTTTGGGCGGTCACAGACATGGACGCGGCCGGCAAGGCCAGTGAAGGCCTGCGCAGCCGCGCCTGGCGATTAAGGATCAGGAGCTACAGATCCGTCGATCGGCTTGCGACAAGCGCCTGCGCATTGGCGATGAAGTCGGCGAGCGGCATGGAACCCTGATCGCCCTTGCCGCGCGTACGCACGCTGACTGCATTGGCTGCTTCTTCCTTGTCGCCGAAGACGAGGATGTACGGCGTCTTCTGGTTGGCAAGGTCGCGGATCTTGGCGTTCATCTTTTCGTTGCGCGCGTCCACTTCCACGCGCAAGCCCGCGGCGTTGAGCGCAGCCTCGACCTTATGCGCGTACTCGATGTGGCGCTCGCTGATGGGCACAAGGCCAATCTGCACGGGCGCGAGCCACAGCGGAAAAGCGCCGGCGTAATGCTCAATGAGCACGCCGAAGAATCTTTCCACTGACCCGAAGAGCGCACGGTGCACCATCACCGGCTGATGGCGTTCGCCATCCTCGCCGACGTACTCCAGTTCAAAGCGGGCGGGCAGGTTGAAGTCGAACTGCACCGTTGAAAGCTGCCACAGACGGCCCAGCACGTCCACAAGCTTGACGTCGATCTTGGGACCGTAGAAAGCTGCCTCGCCGGGGATGGTCTTGTACTTGATTCCCTTCCTGTCCAGCGCTCTTTGAAGACTGCCCACGGCAAGGTTCCAGTTCTCGTCGGAGCCGGCGTAGTGGGCGCGATCGTTCGGGTCCCACGTGGAGAGCTCGACCTTGAACTCAGAGAAGCCGAAGGTCTTGAGCACGGCCTCGGCAAAGTCGATGCAGGCCACGACCTCGTCTTCAATCTGGCCGGGTGTGCAGAAGATGTGCGCGTCGTCCTGCGTAAAGCCGCGCACACGCAGCAGGCCGTGCATGGTGCCGGAACGCTCATAGCGGTAGACATTGCCCAGTTCGGCATAGCGCACGGGAAGGTCACGATAGCTCTTCGGTGAGTTCTTGTAGATCAAGATATGACCGGGGCAGTTCATCGGCTTGAGGCGATACTCGGCATCATCCAGTTCCATGGGGGTATACATGTTGCCGGAGTAAAAGCCCTCGTGGCCGCTGGTTTTCCAAAGCTCGCGGCGCATGACATGGGGAGTAAAGACAATGGAGTAGCCACGACGAAGACATTCATCGCGCATCCAATCTTCCATCACCTTGCGAATGATCGCACCCTTGGGATGCCAGAAGATGAGGCCCGCTCCAGCCAGTTCCTGAATGCTGAACAGGTCGAGCTGCTTGCCCAGGACGCGATGATCGCGGCGGGCGGCTTCTTCAAGGCGTGCGAAATGGGCGTCGAGGTCCTTTTGCGAAAAGAAGGCCGTGCCGTAGATGCGCTGCAACTGCGGATTCTTTTCGTCGCCCAGCCAGTAGGCGCCCGCAAGGCTGGTGACCTTCACAGCCTTCACGCGGCCGGTCGAAGGCACATGCGGTCCGCGGCAAAAGTCCACAAACTTGCCGTTGCGGTAGAAGCTGACCTGCGAACCCGGCTCAGTGAACTTCGTCACGAAGTGCGTCTTCATGAAGTCGCCGTCTTTTTCAAAGTTTTCCAGGCTCTTTTCTCGCGGGGCGAATTCACGCACAAAGGGCTCATCGCGCGCGACTACCTCAGCCATCTTCGCTTCAATGGCCGCCAGGTCTTCCGGCGTGAAGGGCTTCTCGCGATAAAAGTCGTAGAAGAAGCCCGAGTCTGTGGCGGGGCCGTGGCCCAGCTTGGTCTCAGGGAAGAGCTCAAGCACGGCGGTGGCCAGCACGTGCGCGGCGGAGTGGCGCACCACCTTCAGCGCCTCGGGATCCTTCTCGGTGATGAGCTCGAGGCGCACGTCCGCGGTCAGCGGAGAAGCCAGGTCAACTAGCCGGGATGCCGAGGCATCTTCGGCAGCGTACATGGCGGCCTCGGTCGGCGCATCGGCGGCGACCTGCGCTCCTGCGCCGGCTACCGGGGTGAGGCGGGCAACCACCGAGGCGGCAGCCAGGCGCGGCGAGATGGAGTTGGCAATCTCCAGCGGCGTGGCCCCGGAGGCAACCTCGCGGATGGAGCCGTCAGGCAGATGGATAGCGATCGTATTCTGGCTCATAATGTGTGGGAGCTCATGCTTCCCGTGCGAAGAACGCACCGAGGGCAGTGGCAACACTTCAGGATATACCGGGCGGCGCGAAAACGATCCCGCGAAAGAGCCCGCTCCACAAGGCACGGGCCGGGGACGGATGCAATTCCGATGGGTGGCGCTTGCCATAAGCGGGCGAACGGTACTACGCTATTGCCATGCATCGATGTCGCTAACGCCGTTCCGGTGTCTGCCGCGATGCAGTTGTGCGCCCGACTCGGGCACACTCTTCCCTGCCTGCAAGCCAGGCCATCACCCCCACAGAAATCTCGAAATCCTGGTCCCCTGAGCACGTCGGGACGGCACAACAAGGAGAAGGACATGGCGCGAATTGCCGCGAATGTGATGGAGTTGATCGGACACACCCCCCTGGTGCGTTTGAATCGTGTGGCGGCCGGATTGCCGGCCACCGTGATCGCCAAACTGGAGAGCCAGAACCCTCTTTCCAGCGTGAAGGATCGCATTGGCCGGGCGATGATTGAGGACGCCGAAGACTCTGGCAGGATTAACCCCGGCAAGACTGTGCTGATTGAGCCCACCAGCGGCAATACAGGCATCGCTCTGGCGTTTGTGGCAGCGGTCAAGGGTTACCGCATCATCCTGACCATGCCCGAGACAATGAGCACCGAGCGGCGCGTTCTGCTTCGCGCGCTGGGTGCGGAAATCGTGCTGACGCCGGGGCCAAGCGGCATGAAGGGCGCGATTGCCAAGGCCGAGGAAATCAAGGCCAAGACGCCGAACGGCTACATCCTGGGGCAGTTCGACAATCCGGCCAACCCCGCAGTCCACTACGCCACGACCGGACCTGAGATATGGGAGGATACCGATGGCAAGGCGGACATCCTGATCTCCGGAGTGGGCACAGGCGGCACCTTGACCGGCGTGGCAAAGTACATCAAAGAGAGAAAGCCGGAGTTCAAGGCCATTGCCGTTGAGCCGACCGACAGCGCGGTGCTGAGCGGCGGCAAGCCCGGCCCGCACAAGATTCAGGGACTCGGCGCAGGTTTTATTCCCTCGATTCTGGATACGCACCTGATTGACGAGGTGGTGCAGGTGACCAACGACGAGTCAATCGCCATGGCGCGGCGGCTCCCGCTGGAGGAAGGGCTGTTTGTCGGCATCAGCTCTGGAGCGGCTGTGGTTGCGGCGCTGAAGGTGGCCGGGCGGGCCGAGAACGCGGGCAAGCTGGTGGTCGTGGTGCTACCCAGCTTTGGCGAGCGGTATCTCTCCAGCGCGCTCTTTGACGCACTGCGCCAGGAAGCTCTGGCGCTGCCCGTAGAGCCCATTACAACGTAAGACACGCATGGGCCGGCGGGGCAGGTAAGCCCCGCCGGTTGTTCGGCAAGGACCAAGGACCGTGGCTCTGTTGGAACGAATCCGCGAAGATGTCGGCTCCGTGCTGGAGCGCGATCCTGCTGCGCGTTCCTGGCTGGAGGTGCTGCTGTGCTATCCGGGGCTGTGGGCCGTGTGGGCGCACCGCGTAAGCCACCGCCTGTGGTGCTTGCGGCTGCGCCTGCCCGCGCGGATGCTTTCGCAACTTGGCCGCTTCCTCACCGGCGTCGATATTCATCCCGGCGCGCTGCTGGGGCGGCGTCTCTTCATCGATCACGCGGCCGGCGTGGTGATTGGCGAGACGGCCATCGTGGGCAGCGACGTCACCATCTACCAGGGCGTGACGCTCGGCGGCACGGGCAAGGGTCACGGTAAGCGCCACCCCACGGTCTGTGACGGGGTTTTTATCGGCAACAACGCCAACATCCTGGGCAATATCACGGTGGGCGAAAACTCGCGCGTGGGCGCGGGCTCGGTTGTGCTCACGGACGTGCCGCCCAACTCGACCGTTGTGGGTGTGCCCGCGCACATTGTCTATCGCAACGGCGAGCGCGTGCTCATTACCGATCCGCACGACATCAAGGACCCGCTCTCGGATGCGCTCATCGCTCTTTCCACCCGCGTGGAAGAGCTGGAAGAGAGGCTGGGCTCAGCGGCCGGCAAGTCTGTCCCGTTTGCAGCCGAGGAGGCCGAGCGCAACGCCTATCGCGTGGAGTTGGATCAACTGCACGAGTATGTCTCGATGGGCGAAGGCATCTGAAGCGATTTCCCCGCCGATCAAAGAAAGAAAGCTTTAGACAGGCTTGACAAAAATGCCTTATGGCATAATATATTGCTATACGAGGTATATGGCTATGGCGAAGCAGAGAGCACAGGCGGTTGAGGGCGACCAGTCAGACCGCTGGGAAGCGCAACTCCGCAAAGGTGCTTTGGAGATGGCTACCCTTGCCAGCCTGTGGCAGCGGCGCCTCTATGGCCTTGAAATCATTCGCTTTCTGGAGCGCAATTCGAGACTGGTTCTGGCCGAGGGCACCATTTACCCCATCCTGAGCCGGCTCAAGGCGGAAGGTTTACTGACCTCAGAATGGGTTGAAGCCGAGGCCGGCCACCCGCGCAAATACTATTCCCTGACGGATGCCGGTCGGCAGCGGCTTCGCTTAATGGCCGAGGCGTGGGCAAGTTTCGCTGCCGGACTCAGCTGTCTCCTTGAACCCGTACTCGAAAAGCAGGAGGAACCTCAATGACCGCAGAAACGCAGATCGATAGCTATTTGTCCTCCCTCCGCCTCCAGCTCGGCCCGCTCACCCTCGCCGAGCGGGAAGAGATCATGCGCGAGATCGGCGCCCACGTCCGCGACTCTGCTGAGGAATCCGGCGCTTCCGTTGAGACCGTCCTGGCCCGGCTTGGACCGGCGGAGGAGTTGGCCGCGCAATATCGCGACGGGGTGTTGATCCGCAAGGCTAGCCGCAGCCTTTCGCCGCTGGTGCTGCTGCGCGCCACGCTCCGGCTAGCCACCAAAAGCGCCTTCGGTATCGTCGTATGTTTTTGCAGCGTCTTCGGATACTCCTTTGGAGCCGGGTTTGTGGTTATCGCTTTGTCCAAGGCGATCGTTCCTGCGCACACTGGCGCGTGGATTCAGGATGGGAGGCTAGTCTCAATGGGAGCATTTGTATACGGCGTATCTCCGCAGGCCCATGAGGTCCTTGGGATGTGGATTATACCGCTGGGACTCATTGCGGGTAGCCTCACTCTCCTGTTCACGACCCTTGTCATTCGAACATCACTCCGCATCTCGCAGCGCTGGCAGTCGAGGCTTTAGAAGGTTCCCGGTACGACACAGGAACCATATTCTATTGGCCCGAGTGTTACATTGGTTTCGTCTTCATCGTACCGCTGGAGTCCACCTTCTTGTCGCCTCCCCGTTTGCTGATTGCAGCCCTGCTGGCTCTTCCCCTGGCAGTCGTCGCGGCTCCTCGCGTCCAGCCTGTACCCGTCCCTGAAGAGTTGCGCTCCACAGAATTCACGGTGCGCGTCAATGGCGTTCCCGTGGATGTGGCGCATGCCGCGGCAAGCTATGAGTACGTGAGCTTCAACGTTACCGGGCCGGTGCAGGTGGAGATC
>JAJZGF010000185.1 GCA_021805025.1 Acidobacteriota bacterium | reverse complement strand
CTCGGTTACTTTGAGGATGACAAAGCCCTGGCGGGTCCGAATGGGAGCGGTGGACTGGCCTGCCTTGAGTCCGAAGGTCTGGTCTTCCAGCACCTTGGCCAGCGCGCCACGCTTGAACAAGCCCAGGTCGCCGCCCTGCGCCGCGGTGGGTCCGCCGGAGTAGGTTTTGGCGAGGTCTTCAAATTTGCTTCCTGCTGCTAGTTTGGCGGCGACGTCCGCGGCCTTAGCCTGGGCTTGTGCGACGACATCATCCTTTGCATCGGCAGGGGTTGGAATGAGGATTTCGCTGAGCCGAATCTGTTCGGGCTGCTCAAACTCATTTTTGTGCGCCTCGTAGAAGGCCTGTTCCTGAGCCTGGGTCATCTGCAGACGGCGGCCTACCTCGTCGCGAACGACCTGCTGGGTGATGACGGTGTTGCGGATGTTGGCCTTGAAGTCCTCGAAGGAGACGCCCTGCTGACGGGCGGCCTTCTCAAGGTCTTCCATGGTGTCGAGGTGGTTTTGTTTGCGAATTTCGTCCAGGCGGCGAATCACTTCCGCATCGGCGTTCAAGCCGAGTTCCTTGCCCCGCGAGAGGAGCAGTTGCTGGTCGATCATGTCGCGCAGCATATTCTTTCGGCGTTCGGCAGCATCCGCTGGGCTGGCGTTGGTCTGTTGCAGTTCCTGCTCCAACTGCTGCTGGCTACGTTCGACGTCGCTGCGGCTGATGATCTGATCGTTGACCCGCACGATCACATCCTCGACCACGGTTCCATTGGGGGTGATTGCGACCGGGGTTGGCAGCGTCAGTTGCGGTTGGGGCGCGGCTGGCACGGCGTAAGGGCTTTGGTAACGCGGGGTCTGGGCAGACACCGCTCCCGGCAACGCGATCAGGCTGAGCCCGCACACGACCGCTAACTGCGAAATTCTCAAGGTCATCTTCACTCGTATCTTTATCAACGTCCGCGATTGGGATGCCATCGATCAACACTCCCGAACCCCTCATAAGACTCGATGCAGGGATCGAACGGTATCCAGTGATAATTCTAACCGCCACTGCCATATCGTGCGAATCCCACCCCTGTCCGGCTGCGTCGCTCACCTGCCGGTGCTATACTCCGTCCAAAGTAGGACGGTCTTGTGCCGGACCCACCGCGCTTACTCAGGCACTGTTTTCAATCGAGGTCATACCCGCCCATGGCACCACGTACCCGCCGCGCCCTCTTCTCCGTAACCGTCTTTCTCGCGACCTGCGGGGTCTTCGGCACGCTCATCAACCAGAAGGTTGCAGCGCAGTCCGCGTCGGATGAGTCGACTCTCCGCGATAGCCTCCATGCCTTTACGGACGTTTACTCGATCGTGGAGCAGAACTACGCCGAAAAGCTGGACACGGACAAGACGGACAAGGTTATCTACGACGGTGCCATCCCGGGGATGCTGCACACGCTGGACCCTCACTCTAACTTCTACGATCCCAAGGCCTTCGCCCAGATGCGGGAAGACCAGCACGGCAAATATTACGGTGTCGGCATGTCCATCCAGCCGCAACCGGACAAGAATGGCACGACGAAGATTGTTGTACTGGCTCCGTTTGAAGGCACTCCGTCGTATAAGGCGGGAATCAAGCCGGGCGACGTGATTCTGCTGATTGACGGCAAATCGACGGAGGGCATGGACTCGGCCGCGGTTGCCTCGCTGCTGAAAGGGCCTCGCGGAACCCATGTTTCGGTAACGATGAGCCGCGAAGGAGCCAGCAAGCCGCTGGTGTTCGACCTGATCCGCGACGAAATTCCGCGTAATTCCGTCGATCTGGCCTTTATGATCCGTCCGGGCATCGGCTATATCCATGTTACGAACTTCATGGAGACGACCAGCCGTGAGGTTGGCGACGCGCTGGACAAGTTCGGCGACATCAAGGGGCTGGTGATCGACCTGCGCGGCAACCCTGGCGGCCTGCTGAACGAAGCGGTCAACATGTCGGACAAGTTTTTACAAAAGGGACAGATCGTCGTCTCGCAGCGTGGACGAGCGTTCCCCGATCAGGTCTACCGCGTCTCTCACGGCGAAGAGGGTACCAAGTATCCGATCGTCGTTCTGGTGAACCGCAACACGGCCTCGGCCGCTGAGATCGTATCTGGCGCTTTGCAGGATCACGACCGCGCCCTGATCGTCGGCGAAACCACCTTTGGCAAGGGCCTGGTGCAGACCGTTTTCCAGATCACGGAGAACACTGGTCTGGCCTTGACCACGTACCACTACTACACGCCCTCGGGCCGGCTGATCCAGCGCAACTACGACCACGTCTCGCTGTACGACTACTACTACGTTCGCAACGATGCGGCCAAGCCAGACAAGAGCAATCTGGAGGTCAAACTAACCGACTCGGGCCGGACGGTCTACGGCGGTGGCGGCATCACCCCGGATGAGAAGATCGATAACCTGAAATCCAATCACTTTCAGGATACGCTGCTGCAGCACTATGCTTTTTTCAACTTCAGCAAGCACTATCTGGCCAGCCACACCGTTGCGAGAGACTTCGTTGTGGATGATGCCGTGATGCAGCAGTTCAAGGACTACCTGAAGAGCAATTCCATTGAGTACACCGATGCCGACCTGGCGGGCGTGAGCGACTGGGTGAAGGAGAGCATCAAGAGCGAGCTGTTTACGTCTCAGTTCGGCCAGTTGGAAGGCCTGAAAGTCCGTGCCGAATGGGCCCCCCAGATTGCGAAGGCGGTAACGTTTATCCCTCAGGCCGAGGCTCTGGAGCAGCACCTGGCAGCGACACAAAAGACAGTTGCCAGCGCCAATCGCTAAACGCCATCCCTAGCAGCAGAAAGGCCGCCCGTCTATCCGGGGCGGCCTTTGATTTTGCGGGTGACTTCAGCAGCTATCTCTGCTTTGCATATCTGGAGCGGGAGACGGGGATCGAACCCGCAACCAACGGCTTGGGAAGCCGCTACTCTACCATTGAGCTACTCCCGCTTCGAACCCAATTATAACTGCGAAACGGCCGCGAATCGAGCCGGACCGGAGCAGGCAACGTTTTTGTGTGGCCCCTGGGATGAGGGCATCGAAGCCTGTCCCGGTCAGGAGAACTACTGTTCGCTGGTTCCAATCCTGTCGAGTTCCTGCTGTAACGCAAGCGAATCGAGACTGGCAATCGACAGACTGAGAAAGAGGCGGATGCGCCGGCTCAGCAGCGTGAATGCCTGACTGAAGGCGTGTTCGATCTCTGCCGGGGTTCCTGTGACGGACGCAGGGTCGGAGATTCCCCAGTGGGCCGTGACGGGTTGTCCGGGCCAGATGGGACAGACCTCGTTGGCGGCGTTGTCGCACACGGTAAAGATGAAGTTGAGGTGAGGCGAATCGGGCTGCGAGAACTCTTCCCAAGACTTGCTGCGGAGATCGGTGGCGTCCCAGCCTGCCCGCTCAATCTGACGGATGGCCTCAGGCCGTACCCGTCCTGCCGGGTGGCTGCCTGCGCTGTAGGCGGTGAAGTTGGGACCACCAAGATTGTTCAGGATTGCTTCCGCCATGATTGAACGGGCAGAGTTGCCGGTGCAGAGGAACATTACGTTGTAGTGCTGCATGGGAGTTCTTGGCCTCTCAGTTTTAGATTCAGGATGCGCTGGGCTTGACCGCGTAGACTTTGACGCTGGCCGCAGCGGCGTTGATGTCGTACTGCGCGAGCAGGGTGGTTAGCTCCTCGTGCAGGGTAGCTGACCGGGTTGGGGCTGGCGTACAACATGACGATTCGACGAGCTGAAACGGGCTTGCGTGGGCCATGGAAGGCGAGCAGCAACCGGACTGGTTCTCTACCTTCGCGTAGGCATTGAGGTCTGCACCGCTATCGACGATCTCCACGTGAGCAAAGCCAGCTGCGAGTAGCTGGGCACGGTAGTCCTCGATCAGGAGGGCTCCGGCGATACAGCCGACGTATGCCGCCACGCTTTGGGCGACGGCCTCCGGAAGCTCTTGCTTGAGCGCGATATCGCTAATGGCTACACGCCCACCTGGCTTGAGCACGCGCGCAATCTCGCGGAAGACAGCTGGCTTGTTGGGGGCAAGATTGATGACGCAGTTGGAGACGACACAATCCACCGAGGCATCGGGCAGCGGAATCTGATCGATGGTCGATTGGTAGAACTCAACGTTCTGATAGCCACCTGAATGAGCATTGGCGCGGGAACGCTCAATCATCTCCGGCGTCATGTCGATGCCAATGGCACGTCCTTGCGGGCCGACCAGCTTTGAGGCAAGGAACACATCGAGGCCACCACCTGATCCCAGGTCTACGACCACCTCGCCCGGCCGCAGGTGTGCGGTGGCGGTTGGATTGCCGCAGGACAGGCCCATATTGGCGTCTGCCGGTATGGAGGTAAGCTCCTCAGCGGAGTAGCCGAAGGCCTCTGCGACTGCTTTTACCCCTGCGTGATCGTTCGAAAGAGGACTTGCTGCGACGGCTCCGTACTTCGACTTGACCGACTCCAGTATCTGGCTTGCCATGGAACACCTCTGTAAACATATTCGCTAAAGCGACTATATGCGTTGCGCAACATATTCGTCAAAGCGTATAAGTTAGTCATGGCACGAAAAGCATCCATGTTCAACCCCGAGCTATTTTTCAAGGCTCTCGGCGACCGAACCCGACTTCGCCTGCTGAATCTGATGGGAGAGCAGGAGATTTGCGTCTGCTATCTAGTGGAGATTCTGGAGCAGGGTCAGCCGAAGATCTCGCGGCATCTGGCGTATCTGCGCCGTGCGGGGATGGTGGAGGCTCGCCGCGATGGCAAGTGGATGCACTACCGAATCGTGATGCCACCGGACAAGGGCGCGGCACAGATCCTGCGGCAGACGCTGGCGTGGCTGAACGAGGAGCGGTCGATGCAGGCTGATCGTTCGCGCCTGTCGAAGGCATGCTGCAGCCCCGCCAAGTATGTTGCGCTGCAAAGCGCTCCACTCCCCGTATCGGTAATGCTCGAGAGTCGATAATTATGTCCGTAGTCCCCTATACCTCCGCTACCTTGTGCGCACCTGCGGTTCGCAGGAAGCTCTCCTTTCTTGATCGCTATCTCACTTTGTGGATTTTTCTAGCGATGGCAATCGGAGTCGCGATTGGTCACTTCGTTCCGTCGACGGCCGGCTTCGTCAATCGCTTTCAGTCCGGGACGACGAACATCCCTATCGCGATCGGGCTGATTGTCATGATGTATCCGCCACTGGCGAAGGTCCGCTATGAAAAACTTGGTGAGGTCTTTCGCAACCGGCGAATTCTTGGCTTGTCTCTGCTGCAGAACTGGGTTGTTGGGCCAGTGCTGATGTTCGGGCTTGCACTGACGTTTCTGCGTGGTGAACCAGCGTACATGCGCGGCCTGATTCTGATCGGGATTGCGCGCTGCATTGCAATGGTGATGGTGTGGAATGAACTTGCCGGAGGCGACACGGACTACGTGGCCGGACTGGTGGCGATCAACAGCGTATTTCAGGTGGTTTTTTACAGTCTGTATGCGTGGATATTTATCACGATTCTGCCTACATGGTTTGGGTTGCAGGGATCGGCAGTGAAGGTTGGCATAGGCCAGATTGCACACAGCGTATTTATCTATCTGGGAATTCCCTTTCTGGCTGGTATGGTGACGCGGTACACGCTGATCCATGCCAAGGGTGAGGAGTGGTACCGGACAGAGTTTATTTCCCGCATCAGTCCGCTGACCCTGATGGCGCTGCTCTTCACCATTGTGGTCATGTTCTCGCTGAAGGGCGATCTGATTGTCAGACTGCCATTCGACGTATTCAAGATTGCGGTGCCGCTGCTGATCTACTTTGTGATCATGTTTCTGGTGAGCTTCTGGGCAGGCAGGCGGCTGGGCGCCAACTATGCGCAGTCTGCAACGCTTTCCTTCACGGCTGCGGGTAACAACTTCGAGCTTGCGATTGCGGTGGCGATCGCGGTCTTCGGGCTTAACTCCGGAGAGGCATTTGTCGGTGTGATTGGGCCACTGGTTGAGGTGCCCGCGCTGATTGGTCTGGTGAACGTTGCGTACTGGCTGCGCAAACGGTACTTCGCCGGAGAGGACCCGGACGGGGTAACAGAAGCGCTGCATAGGTAGTTCGACGTGGTTGCGAGTGTAGCTCGTGAGAGAGACCTTTCGTACTTCGTCTCCGTGTTCTGTTCGATGCAGAATAGCCTGTGGTATTTTTTGTGATCTTAGTCACTGCATGATTCCCCATGAGGCGTACTGTAGTGTTTGCAGGTAGTTTGCTGGCAACGCCGTCGGTTTCTCTATTGCAGATGCTCTGAAGAGGATGCTACCGAGTAAGCGTGGCTGGGCACGAAGCATGATCGAACGATGAGAGATCGAGCGATGAAGAAGCAGGTTGTCTCCAC
The DNA here is from genome assembly GCA_021805025.1 of Acidobacteriota bacterium. GTDB lineage: Bacteria > Acidobacteriota > Terriglobia > Terriglobales > Acidobacteriaceae > Telmatobacter. The sequence goes on along the minus strand of JAJZGF010000185.1, from coordinate 430 downwards.
GTTGAAAGTGCGGCGACGGGTTCACGCCGTATTGCTGATTGTCAGCTGGGGGAGCGTATTTGGCTGGGCTGATCCGACCTTGGCCGATGACCTGAAGACGGCTTATCAACAGGCGGCATCGACGTCGCCAGTCCTTGCTCAGGCGCGTGCGCAACTGGATGCAGAGTTAGCCTCACGACCGCTGGCTCGCGCTGCGCTGCTGCCGCACATTAATGCCGGAGCCAGCGGAGGGATGAATACGGCCCATGTGACGGGCTTTGGGGCTCAGCCACTTTCGACGGGTTACCACTCGGATATCTTCAGTGCAAGCCTGACGGAGTCGATATTCAACGGGCAGGCCTTGACCGCGATGAAGCAGGCCAACAGCCGCATTCAGGCCAGCGAGGCAGCGATGGCCTTTGCCGAGCAGTTGGTAGCTCTGGAGGTTACC
>JAJZGF010000184.1 GCA_021805025.1 Acidobacteriota bacterium | reverse complement strand
CCCTTGCCGTAGCGAATCACCATCAGCATCGGTTCATCGTGCCCGGTGCCCTTGTTCTGCGGGTCAGAGTGCGCCGTGGCCAGCACCGTCATGTTTTTGCCGGGACCGCGCAGAGTTCCGTAGAGCTCGTCGGGCGCGTGCATCCACACCGGGGGCAGCCCGCGCAGAATCGGATGCAGCGGCGCGCGCGCCACAACCTGAAAGGGCAACCGAGCGCCATGCATGCCGGCCGGACCGGGCAGCGTGTCTGACGCCGGCTTGCCGTTGTCGTAGTACCAGTGCGGGCCGGCCTGCTCGTTCCGCCCGCGCCAGCCGCCAATGCCCGTCATCAGGTTGTACGCCGGCCAATTGGGAAAGGCATTATCCGCGGCATGCACCACCACCAGCCCGCCACCGTCGCGGATATACGCCTCAAATCTTGCGCGCAGATCCGCCGGCCACTCCGGCGCATCGTAGTTCGACAGGATGACCTGGTAGCGGTTGAACTCCGGCTTGAAGCTGCTCAGGTCGCTCTCGCTGGGCGGCGCCGTCAGCACCGTCACATCAAACAGCCCCGTCTCTTCCAGCTCCTCGCGCAACACGGGCGTGGTCAGCTTCCAGTTGTGATATGGCCCGCCGCTCTCGCCGTCCAGCAGCAGCACGCGGATCCGCGCTCCATGCCCCGCAAGGGGCGTTGAGTCCTGTGAGAAGGCGAGAACCGAGGCCGTCAGCGTGATCGCAACCGCAATCGCGATAAGAATCGAAAACCGTACGCGCTTCATGGAAGTCTCCGGGGGGAGGGATATTTGCTGACAGCGATGCGGACCTACTTCGCGTCCGCCGGGGTATCCGCGCTGGTCCAGCCGATCACGTGATACACCGCCGGCTCCGAGCCCGCGTTGCGCACCCCGTGTAGCTGGTTCGACGCAAAGAAGATCACTGACCCCGGCCCGGCAGCCTGCCACTTTCCACCAATCAGAGCTTCCACTGTGCCCTGTTTGATAATCAGCAGCTCTTCATGCCCATGCCGGTGCGGCGGGTGTGGCGCCTGGCCGGGGTTAAGCAGCGTCACATGCACCTCAAGATCCTTCAGCGTAGGCGTGGGTCCGCTGAAGAAGCTGCGGACGGAACCCGAGGCCGTTGTCCTGGCTGGAATCGAATTCCAGGGATAGATGGCGGAGCTGAGCACCGGCTTTTGCGTCGCCACGGCAAATGCAGTTGCCGTCAGAACCGAGGCCACCAGGCCAATCAAGATATCTCTGCGTGTGATCACGCTGCCTCCTCTTTCTCAACCGACTTGAATTCTACTGCGCGGGCATCCCTTCTGGAGTCGGAAGGCGCGCTTGACACGCTTTCCTCCAGCCCGGATGCCGGCCAGTGACAAAAGTCCCTGCACCCGGGCCGGGCCGCCTTTTACTGTCAGGCCTAGCAGCCCGCATGCAGGTACGAGGGCTGCGAATCGAGGCAAACCATGTCATATAAGCGTTATTGGATAGCGCTCGCCATTGTCATCCTTGGGTCCTTCACTGTACTCGGCGTCGTCGGGCGAAAGATGATCAGTCAGGCGCCCCCGATCCCCGATGTCTACGCGGCGGACGGGAAACTTCTCTTCACCGGGTCCACCATCACCGATGGGCAGGGCGTCTGGCAGTCAATTGGCGGCCAGGAGATCGGCACTGTCTGGGGGCACGGCGCCTATGTCGCCCCGGACTGGAGCGCAGACTGGATTCATCGCGAGTCTGAGATCCTTCTTGACCGCTGGGCGCAGCAGGACGGCGCACAGAACTTCGCCGCCCTCGGGCCCGATCAGCAGGCCGTTCTGAAGGCCCGCCTGGTACGCGAGATTCGCACCAACCGCTACGATGCATCCGCCAACCGCGTCACGCTTGACAGCGATCGCGTGGCGGCATTCCGGCAGCTTGCAGCCTACTACGCAAACGTATTCGCCGCCGGCCGCAAGGCTTACGCGATTCCGCAGGGAGCGCTGACCGATCCCGCCAGGCAGCAGCAGATGGCGGCATTCTTCTGGTGGACTGCCTGGGCCGCGAGCACTCAACGGCCTGGATCAACCGTCACCTACACCAACAACTGGCCGCATGAGCCGCTCATCGCCAACGAGCCGACACCCGGCGCCATCCTGTGGAGCATCATCAGCTTCGTCGGGCTGCTGGCCGGCATTGGCGGCTTGGTCTGGTGGTACTCCTCGCAGGAGAAAGCAGCGGTACACGGACCCTATCCCGCGAGCGATCCATTCCTGGGACTCAAGCCGACGCCCTCGCAGCGCGCCACCATCAAGTACTTCCTTGTCGTCGTCGCCTTGTGGGGCGTGCAGATTGTGATGGGTGCTCTCACCGCGCATTATGGCGTGGAGGGCCAGGGCTTCTACGGCTTTCCGCTCGACAAGTTTCTGCCCTACGCCATCACGCGCACGTGGCACCTGCAGCTCGCCATCTTATGGATCGCTACCTCATGGCTCGCCACCGGTCTCTATGTGGGCCCCGCCGTCAGCGGCCACGAGCCAAAGTTTCAGCGCCTCGGCGTGAACGTGCTGTTCGTCGCGTTGGTCCTTGTGGTCGGCGGCTCGCTGGCCGGCGAGTGGCTCGGCATCCAGCAGAAGCTCGGCAACCTCTGGTTCTGGTTCGGCAGCCAGGGCTTTGAGTATATAGACCTGGGCCGCTTCTGGCAGATTCTGCTCTTCATCGGCCTCGTGCTCTGGCTGGTGCTCATGGTGCGCGCGCTCAAGCCCGCACTACTGCGGAAAAGCGAAGACCGTTCGCTGCTCTCGCTCTTCCTGGTCTCCAGTGTTGCCATTCCGCTCTTCTACGCCGCGGGCCTCATGTACGGCCAGCGCAGCCATCTCGTTACGGCAGAGTACTGGCGCTGGTGGGTCGTTCACCTCTGGGTCGAAGGATTCTTCGAGGTCTTCGCCACCGTGGTCATTGCCTTCCTCTTCACGCGCCTCAAACTGCTGGAGATTCGCTCGGCCACGCGCGCCGTGCTCTTCTCCACATCCATTTTCCTCTCCGGCGGCATCATCGGAACCTTCCACCATCTCTACTTTGCCGGCTCCGGCGCGGCCGTCATCGCGCTGGGCTCGGTCTTCAGCGCGCTGGAAGTTGTGCCCCTCACGCTCATCGGCTTTGAAGCATGGGAGAACCTGCGCCTTACGCGGCCCACGGAAAAGGCTCCGTGGATCGCCAACTACAAATGGCCCATCTACTTCTTTGTCGCAGTTGCTTTCTGGAACCTGGTGGGCGCAGGCCTCTTCGGCTTCCTCATCAATCCGCCCATCGCGCTCTACTACATGCAGGGCCTCAACCTCACGCCCGTACACGGCCATACCGCGCTCTTTGGCGTCTACGGCATGTTGGGCCTGGGGCTCACGCTCTTCTGCCTGCGCGTGCTGCAGCCAGGAAGGAAGTGGAAGGAGGGCCTGCTCAAGGCCTCGTTCTGGCTCATCAACCTCGGCCTGGTCTTCATGGTGATTTTGAGCATGTTGCCCATCGGCCTGCTGCAGGCCTGGGCCTCCGTCGAGCACGGCACCTGGTACGCGCGGTCGGCGGAGTTCATGCAATCCAGCCCCATGCAGGCGCTGCGCTGGATGCGCGTCCCCGGCGACATGCTCTTTGCGCTGGGAGCCGCGCTGCTGGGCTGGTTCGTGTTGGGCCTGCTCACCGGCCACTCCTTCGAGGATGAAACCGGAAGCGAAGCAGCCCGCTCACCGAAGGAAGAACCGTACGCAGCGCTGGCCGGCCGCTGAACCTGCCGGGGCGGACCATCCAACGCGGATGCTCCGCCCCGCGCGGATTTGCTCTCGTCGTCACCCCGCCCGCTGAGCGTATTCTTGCGTCGAAGCATCAAGCAGGAGCAAAGCAACAAGGCGGTCCGCATGATCCAACTCAAGCGCGCATACGAGCCCGCAGACCCTGCGGATGGAGCACGCTTCCTCGTCGAACGCCTCTGGCCGCGCGGCATTCAAAAAGCCGCCCTCGCAATCGACGCGTGGATGAAGGACATTGCGCCCTCCACAGAACTGCGCCAATGGTTCCACGCAGACCCCGGCCGCTGGCCCGCCTTTCGTGAGCGATACCTGGCGGAGCTCGCAGCGAACAGCGCCGCCGCCAATCCCATTCTGCAGGCCGCACACAACGGCGTCGTCACTCTTGTCTACGCCGCGCACAATCCAGAACACAACAGCGCCGTCGTGCTGAAGGAGTTTCTGGAGCGCCATCTCGCATCGAAAAAGCCACGCGCCGCCCCGGCCCGCGCGCAATGAACCGCTTCCTGCATCGCATCCCTGAACCATTCCTGGCCCGCGCGGCGGCCTTCAAGCCGGCTGCTAAAATCGTACCTGTCTTCCCCCAATTCTCCTCCGGCAGCGCTCCTCATTCGAACTGCAACGCTGTGTGAAAGGTGCATCATGAAGATCGGTGTCAGCGCATTTGCGTGGACAGCGGAGTTCCGGCCCGGTCATCTTGCCATTGTGCCCGCGGTCAGGGCGATGGGCCTCAGCGCGCTAGAGATTCCCATGTTCGATCCCGCCCGCCTGGATGCGGCAGGCATACGCCGCGCCTTTGATGCCAGCCAGCTGGAGTGTACCGTCTGCGCCATTCTGCCCCGCGGCATCAATCCCATCAGCCCGGAACAAGACGTACGGCGCAAATCGCTCCAGCATCTTCTGCGCTGCGTGGAAACCTCCGCCGCGATGGGCGCCACGCTGCTCGGCGGTCCGCTTTACGCGCCCATCGGCTATCTTCCTGGCCATCGGCCCTCGCGTGATGAATTCCTCTGGGCCGTCGAGGCCTTTCAGGCGCTCGGTCCGAGCCTGGACGCCCATCAGCTCACCCTCTCCATCGAGCCGGTCAACCGCGCTGAGACCTTCTTTCTCAGGACCGCGGCAGATGCCAGGCGTCTCTGCGAAGCGGTCGGCCATCCCCGCATCGGCGTCACAATTGATACCTTCCACGCCAACATTGAAGAGCGCAGCCTCGTGGCAGCGGCCACCAACCTCGGCTCTCATCTCAAACACATCCACGCCAGCGAAAATGACCGCGGACTCCTCGGCCAGGGACACGTAGACTTTCCGGCACTCGTGCGCGCGCTCCGCCAGATGGAATACGACGGCTATCTGATGATTGAAGGCTTCGGGTACTCGGCGGAGGAGACGTCCGCGCCTGGCTTCCTCTGGGCAGACCTCAACATGTCTCCGGAAAAGATGGCCCGCACCGGCTCTGCCTATCTGAGCAGCCTTTAGACCGTCCCGCCTGCCTCCGGTTCCAATCCGGCTCGCGCAGCCTGAATTGGATCACCAACCCCCGAGGCCATCAAAGTACTATTGCGAGGTATGGTCCGCATGAAAAACAATCGTGCAAAGAGGTTTTTCTAGTCGCCCGCGCGATCAAGGAGGGAGATCATTGTTTCGCCTTGCTCTGGAATGGTTCCTCCCTGTCTTCAAGGGCATGGGCCTCGGCGTGCTCGCGATGGCGCTGCATGAGGCAGCCCACCTGGCTGCCGCTGTCTGCCTCGGCCTGCGTATCCGCAGCGTTGGCTTCGGCTGGAAGGGCGTGTACACGGTACGCGAAGCAGGACCGCTGGCCAAGAATCTTCTCGTCTCGCTCGCCGGCCCGCTGACCAATCTGCTGCTGTGCGTCCTCTGGTACCGGTCGTCCATGTTCAGCCTTGCGAATCTCTGCTTTGGCCTCGTCAACCTGCTGCCCATCCAGGGATCGGACGGGGATCGCATCCTGCGCTACCTCGAAGAAAACAAGCGCGGCGCGCCCCCGGCCGAGTAACCGCGCCGGCCCCCCGTTGCCCGCACTCGGGTCCGGGCGCATATCCTCTCATCAGGACCACGAGCAGCCTGCCACACCGGTTCTAAGGTTCTCTCGCCCATGATGCAGTACCTCTATCTCGGACGCGTGGAATACGCCGTCGCCCTGCGCCTCCAGGGCGAGCTCGTCGAGCTGCGCCGCGAAGGCCGCATTCACAACCTGCTGCTGCTGCTCGAGCACCCGCCCGTGCTCACCCTGGGCCGCCACGCCAACCGCTCCAACGTGCTGGCCAGTGACGAGCTGCTCGCCCGGCGCGGCGTCACGCTGCACCAGATCAATCGCGGCGGCGACGTGACCTATCACGGCCCCGGCCAGCTTGTCGGCTATCCCATCTTTGACCTGCGCAGCCTGCACACCGACTCCGGTAGCCGCCTCGGCCCAGTCGATTTCGTGCGCAGGATTGAAGAAGCGCTCATCCGTCTCTGCGGTGTCTATGGCGTGCGCGCCGGCCGCATCGCGGGACTGACAGGTGTCTGGTGCGGTCTTGCAGACGCCACGTTGGACAAGGGTCGCGGCGCGGAAACAGCACGCAAGATCGGCGCCATCGGCATCCACGTCTCGCGCGGCATCACCTCTCACGGATTCGCCTTCAACGTCACCACCGACCTCGGCGACTTCCAGCTCATCAATCCCTGCGGCATCACCGACAAGCCCGTCACCAGCCTGGAGCGCGAGCTCGAACGCGCAATGGTTCGCGAACCCGAGCACGCGCAACCTGCTGCGCGGCCGCCTGCGCTCGAATCCGTCGCTCACCAGGCGGCGCGTCTCTTCGGCCAGGTCTTTGTCCAGCAGGTCCTCGCCGTCCAGAGCCTCGACGCACTGCGCGCGCAGGCAGCCTCTTCGGCTCCGCCGGTCTCCGCAACACAGCCCGCGCCGGCCCAGGACACGCCGCTCCAGATTCCTGCTGAAGTCGAGCGCCTGCACAGCAACGCCCATCGCCCCATCCGCGCCTGAACCCAACACCCGCGCCCGGCATCGCCCGCGCCGCACTGCCAGAGATTTATAATCCTGCAGGAACCGGGCGC
>JAJZGF010000183.1 GCA_021805025.1 Acidobacteriota bacterium | reverse complement strand
CTCTACCAGAGAATTTTACTCTCCAGCGGCTTTGCGGGCTGCCTGCAGCAACGCACGCGCATCGTGCTCGGGGTTTCCTGCGCCAAAAACCGCGTTGCCGGCGACCAGCAGATCCGCACCTGCTTGGACGATGGGGGCAATGGTGTCGTGAGCCACCCCGCCGTCCACCTCAATTCTAAATGCCAGCCCCAGTTCCTGGCGCAACTCGGCCAGGCGGCGGATCTTATCCAGCGAAAAGGGGATGAAGTTCTGCCCGCCAAAGCCTGGATTCACGCTCATGATCAGCACATGATGCACCATGGGCAGAATGTCCACGATGAAGTTGACCCGCGTGGCCGGGTTCAGCACTACCCCCGGCTTCATGCCGTGGTGGGCGATCAGCTCCAGCGAGCGGTGCAGATGGCGGCAGGCCTCGTAGTGGACGCTGACCCAGTTCGCTCCGGCGTCGGCAAAGGCGGGGATGAACTCGTCTGCGTTCTCGATCATCAGATGGCAATCCAGCGGCAACTTCGTCGCATTGCGAAGGCTTTTCACCACCGGCGGGCCAAGCGTGATGTTGGGCACAAAATGCCCGTCCATGACATCGACATGGATGACGGTCCCGCCGCCACGTTCCGCCGCAGCTACCTGGTCCGCCAGGTGGGCGAAATCGGCCGACAAAATGGATGGCAGCAACTCAACCCTGTGCATCTGTCGAGGAGCCTCCCTGCTCGGTCAGTGTATCAGTCGCAGGAGCAGCCAAACTCCCCGCGCCCAGCGCCTTTGCTGCCACCCGCCCCACCCCGCGCAGCAGCGCCTTCACCGGCCAGCGGCCCTCGGCATCGGGAAAGAAAATCTCGCCCGCCCGCTTCGCTTCCGGGCGGTAGTACCAGCGCTTGAGCAGCGCCAGATGGCCCTGGCGCAGGGTCGCCGACGGCGGCTCAGCGTGCGCAACGAGTGCGGTCAGGGCGGCTTCCATGCGGGCTTCCAGCACACTGCGGTTGGGCCGGGCCGGCGTGTCTGCCGCTGCTTCAGGCGCTGGAGCCTCCGGGAGCGGCTCGATCGCCATCGGCTGGGCGTAGAGCGACGAAGATCCCGACTGCTCGTTCTGGATTCTCATGCCGATGGTGGAGAAGCCCGCCGGTCCGCGCAGACGGCCATTTTCGAAGAGATAGACCGCCACCTCATCCGGGTTCGCCGAGGCCTGCAGAAGCACCGCGCGAAGCTGGCTCATGGGTCGCACCAGCTCCGGGGCCAGCGCGCGCACGCTCTCCACCCGCTGCACCTGGGCATGGATCGCCGCTGCCGACTCAAACGCAAGACTCGCCGACGCCTCTTCGCGCTGGGCGCGCAGCGTCACCAGCCGGCTTTCGCCCCGCGTCGCCAGAAAGCTCTCGACCGCCGCGCCCTCCTCGGCATACCGCTCGTCCGTACAGCCCTTGTAGCAGGGTGCCAGGCACATCTTCATCTCGGAATAGATGCAGCCGGGATGGCTGGGGCTGGGGTCGAGATCGTCCGTGCACCGGCGCAGCAGGAAGAGCTTGAGCGCCTCCTCGACATACCGCTCCGCCGCCACGCGCGACGCAAATGGCCCGTAGGCCCACTTGGCCTCGCGCTGGCTGGGCCGGTGCGTGACGACGATGCGCGGATAAGGATTCCCGCCCAGGAATCGCACAAAAGCCGGTGCGCGCAGATGCATCCGCTCCAACGCTCTGGCGCCGTAGATCTCTTCCAGAAGAGAAAACTGCGTGAGCAGCGACTCGAACTCCGAGCCCGTGAGCCTCCAGGCGATGCGGCGCACCCGGCCCGCGAGTTGCAACCGCCGCGGATGCCTGGGCGAAGGCTGCAGCAGCCGTTCCAGGCGACCGCGCAGGTTAGGCGTGCGGCCAATGTAGGGCTCGGCGTGGGCCTCCGCGCCGTAGAGGGCAAAGACGGCTGTGCTCTCGGGCACCTGCGCCAGAGCGGCCCTGGCATCGGCCGGGTCAAAGGCGAGAGACTGCATCTCCAGCGCCGACGCCATGCTGCCTAAGCTCCCGCAATGGTCATGCCGTCGATGCGCAGCGTGGGCGAAGCCACCGCGCCGCGAAAGACCAGGTCATTGCCGATGGCCGTGACATTGCGCAGCATCTCGGCAAGGTTGCCGGCGATCGTCACCTCTTCGACGGCATGGGTCAGTTGGCCGTCTTCGATCCACAGGCCCGTCGCGCCGCGCGAGTAGTCGCCGGTGACGATATTGGTGCCAAATCCCATCAGGCTGGTGACGTAGAGGCCCGCGGGAATGGCAGCGATGATCTGGTCCGGGCTGAGCGTGCCGGGTTCGAGATACAGGTTGCCGCAGCCGATGCCGGGCGTGCCCGCCAGCCCGCGCGAGGCGTTGTGCGTGGACTTCAGGCCCAGCTTGCGCGCCGTGTAGGTGTTGAGCAGGTAGTTGCGCAGAATGCCGTTCTCGACGACCACGGTGCGCCGCGATGGCAGTCCCTCGCCGTCAAAGGGCGACGTCCCAAAGCCTCCGGCACCGGTAGGCAGGAGCATGGTGTTGTCGTCGACGATGGTAAGGTGAGCCGCGCCAATCTGCTCGCCGAGCCTGCCTGCAAGAAACGATGCGCTGCGCCAGATCGAGTCGCCCGAAGCGGCCTCGAAGACTGAGCCGATCAGCGATCGCGCCACCTCCGGCGCAAAGACGATGGGCGCCTGCTGCGTTGGCACGCGCCGCGCGCCCAGCCTCCGCAGAGCACGCCTTGCCGCTTCCGCCCCCACAGCCTCAGGGGATTCGAGGTGCGCGAAGCATCGCGCGCTGGACCACCAGCCGTCCCGCTGCATCCTGCCGTCCGCGTCCACAGCCAGCGGCGCCACGGAGACGCCGGCATAGCTGGTGCGGTAGCCGCCCGCAAAACCGCGCGAGTTAGCCAGCACCTTGCGTCCGGTAGCCGCATTAAAGCTGCCACCATCGGAGTTTGCGATGCGCGGGTCGCTCGCCAGCGCAGCCGCTTCTGCCCGCCGCGCCCACTCGATGCGCTCAGCTCCCGGCAGCGAGTAGACATCGTCGTAATAGAGGTGCAGGTCGCTCTCCACCACGCCGAACTCGTCCTTCTCCGGCAGCCCCGCGCACAAGTCCTCTTCCGTGACTTTGGCCAGCGCCATTGCACCCGCTACAAGCTGGCGAATCCCGTCCGCTGTCAGGTCGCTGGTGGAGGAAGAGGCAGACCGCCTGCCCAGGAAGACGCGCAGGCCCAGCGCCCGCGAGCCGGACTCGGTCAGTGTTTCCACCTGGCCCATGCGCACCGTCACGCTGAATTCATCGCCCTCGCGAGCCACGGCCTCAGCGTCGCTCGCACCGGCCTTCATGGCCTGCGCCACCAGATCGGCGGTCAATGATTCCAGATCGAGAGCTGTCAGTTCGGGCGCTGCGGTAACTTCGGGCATGGGTCCACAGTAACAAAGCCGCGCGCCCGGAGGCTTCGTCACATGTGCGCGGGGTCCGAATTTGCTATGGTGAAGGGTACCCGCAAAGGGGTGTCTTTCGATGCAATGCAGGCGTTTTTTCCCGGTTACGGTCCTTGTGGCGGCTCTGTTACCTGCCGGCGCGCAGATCAACAAAATCGATCCCACGCTGCTGGGCAAAGCCACGGCAGGGGACGCACAGTCGCAGTATCTCGTCGGCATGGCCTACGCTACCGGCAAGGGCGTTACGCTGGACGATACCCAGGCTGCCGCATGGTTCCAGAAGGCCGCCGACCAGGGGCAGAAACAGGCTGAGTACCAGGTAGGCGTGCTCTTCCACACCGGCCAGGGCCTTCCGCAGGATGACGCGCAGGCCGCGGAATGGTTCCGGCGCGCAGGCGATCAAGGCGTAGCGGAGGCGCAACTGGCCCTGGGACAGCTTTACGATCACGGCCAGGGCGTTCCCCAAAGCTACACCAAGGCTGCCGAATGGTATGCCAAGGCAGCCGCGCTCGGCAACGACGAAGCCCAATACGACCTGGGAACCCTCAATGAGCGCGGCCTGGGCGTACCGCAGGACTTTACCCAGGCAGCCTTTTACTACCGCAAGTCTGCCGCACAGGGCAATTCCGCCGCGCAGTTCAACCTGGGCCTGCTCTATGACAATGGCCAGGGCGCCGAGCAGGATTACGCGCAAGCCGCCATCTGGTACAACAAGGCCGCCGAACAGGGTCTGGCGCGCGCGCAATACAACCTGGGCTCCATGTTTGCCTCGGGCCAGGGTGTGCCGCGCGATCTTTCCGAGGCCTACTACTGGCTGGCTTTGGCTGCCAACAACTGGATTGGCGAGCGGCAGCAGCAGGCCATCCGCGCCCGCGACAATGTTGCCTCGCGGCTCACCCCGGCCCAACTCTTTCAGGCACAGAGCCGCGTAACGAAGTGGATGGCGGCGCACCGGCCGTAGGCGCTTTTCGGGCAGCGTGAGGAAGTTACCGTCCCGTGCCGCCCACCGTCATCTTGTCCAGCTTGATGGTCGGCATGCCCACGCCCACGGGCACGCTCTGGCCGTCTTTGCCGCAGGTGCCGATGCCCTCATCCAGCTTCAGGTCGTGGCCCACCATCGACACGTACTTCAGCGCCTCCGGCCCGTTGCCGATCAGCGTCGCGTCGCGCACCGGCGCCGTGATCTTGCCATCCTCGATGAGGTAGGCCTCTGAGGCCGAGAAGACGAACTTGCCGTTGGTGATGTCCACCTGCCCGCCGCCGAAGTTCACCGCATAAAGTCCGCGCTTGACGCTGCGCAGAATATCTTCAGGCTCGTCCTCGCCGGCCAGCATGTAGGTGTTGGTCATCCGCGGCATGGGAATCGACTGGTAGCTCTCGCGCCGCCCTGAGCCGGTATTGGGCATGCCCATCAGCCGCGCGGAGAGCTTGTCGGAGAGGTAGCCCTTCAGCACGCCACCCTCGATCAGCACCGTCTCCTGCGTGGCCGTTCCCTCGTCGTCCACGTTCAATGAGCCGCGTCGGCCGGCCATGGTGCCGTTGTCCACCACGGTCACTTTCGGGCTTGCTACCGGCTGCCCGATCAGGCCCGAAAAGGCCGAGGTCTTCTTGCGGTTGAAGTCGGCCTCCAGCCCGTGGCCCACGGCCTCATGCAGCAGGATGCCAGGCCATCCGGGTCCGAGAACGACCTGCATCTCGCCGGCCGGAGCCGGCACCGCGCCGAGCTGCAGAATTGCGCCTCGCGCGGCCTCGCGTGCCAGGCTCTCCGGGCTTTTTGAGCCGGTGAATTGTTCCAGACCGGCCCTGCCGCCGCCGCCCGCCGAGCCCTTGGTCGAGAGCGCATCTTCTTTGGCGATGACGAAGACATTGAGCCGGCAAAGGGGCTGTGCGTCGCTGGCGAAGGCGCCGTCGGAAGCCGCGATCAGAATGCGGCGCAGCTCTTCCGAGTAGCCGGCGCGCACCTGCACGATGCGCGGATCAAAGGCGCGGGCAGCACGATCGGCGCGCAGAATCAGCTCAAGACGCGCGGCCAGGTCCAGATCAAAGCCGCCCAGCGGCACCGGATAAAGGTCTGCGCCGGGAGTCTCCACGAAACCCTGCACCGGCTGTTTAGCCGGGCCGGAGGCGATAAGCGCGGCGGTGCGCGCGGCGTGCAGCAACCGCTCGGGGCTCAGGTTGTCGGTGTAGGCGTAGCCGGTGCGCTCGCCGCTCAGCACGCGGATGCCGCAGCCCGCGCTCGTACCCTGGCTGGCGGATTTCACGATCTGTTCGTCAACGCCCAGCGAGGTAGCCGTGACGGACTCGAAGTAGAGGTCGGCGTAGTCGCCACCGGCGGATAATGCCTCGCCCAGGCAGCGCTCCAGGAGCCGCTCGGTGATGCCAAACTTCTCAAAGAAATAGCGTTTGTGGCTCGGTTGCGGGGAATCAGCCGGAGTCGTCATCGTGGTTCCAGTGTACGCTCGCCGCGCAGCGGCTGCAGAGGACGCGCCACCCCCGTTCCTGTTTTGGTGCACACACTTTTGGCACCTATCACCCCGCCCGAGATCGTGCTACATTCGGGCCATGAGGAAGTTCGCCGCCGCCGCGCTTTTGTCGATGGTCTTTGCGATGGGCTTCGCTGCCCCGGCATCTGCCGCCCAGCACCATGCGGTAAAGCATCCAAAAGCCGCGCACGCGAAGAATCCTTATGTGAAGCATCCTGTGAAGCACCACGTTGACCACCCCGCCAAGCATCAGCACCGCCTCTGGCCGTTTCACAAACACTGAGGCTTAAGCCCCGCGGCGGGGCCGTATCCTGTCCGAATCAAGCCTTCCTTCCATCCAGGTCCGAGCCATGTCAGAGTCAGATAACCTCCGCTACCCCATTGGCCGGTTCAGCCCGCCGGCGAGCTTCAGCCCGGAGATTCGCGCCGCGCAGATTGAGACGCTGCGCCAGTTGCCCCAGCGGCTGCGCGGCGCGGTCGCCGGCCTCAGCGATGTGCAGCTCGACACTCCGTATCGCGACGGCGGCTGGACGGTGCGCCAGACGGTGCATCACATCGCAGACAGCCATGCCAACTCCTTTGTGCGCTTCAAGCTCGCGCTCACTGAGGACTGGCCGACCATCAAGGCCTATAACGAAGCCGCATGGGCAGAGCTGCCCGATGGCCGCACGCTGCCCGTCGAGCTCTCGCTGCAGTGGATCGGCGGTCTTCATGCGCGCTGGACAGCGCTGCTCGAATCCATGACGGAAGAAGACTTCCGGAAGGGCTACGTGCATCCCGCCATGGGGCGTCAGACGCTGGCTGCTGCGCTGGCGCTTTACGAGTGGCACTCGCGCCACCACACGGCGCACATCACGGCCCTGCGCACGCGCATGGGCTGGTAGGCGCCACGCATGAGCCCGGCTGCCACGGCTTCGTCCCCCGGCCAACTCGCAGAGAAGATCGAAGA
>JAJZGF010000182.1 GCA_021805025.1 Acidobacteriota bacterium | reverse complement strand
CGAGTGCTCGATGGAGCGATGCCCGTCGCGTGTCTCCACCTGCACGCCAAGCCCATAGTGGGTCTCCTTGCCGCTCTTGAGCTTCACATCCGTGAACATTTGGTTATAGCTTTCTGGCTTCAATACGGATTCCGCCAGCACGCTCTCGTCCCACAGAGCCAGGTCATGTGCGGTCATGGCCAGCTCGCCGGCAGCAAACATCCAGCCACGGCCCTCCTTGGGCGCAACTCGCAGCGGCCCGAGGGCATGACGATAGTAGGCAGTTGCGTCGGTCTGCGTCAGCTTGTCCTGATCCGAGTTCCAAACAGAGTGCAAGCCGAGCGGGTGAAAGATGTGCTCGCCGAGAAAGTCCATGAACTTTTCGCCGCTGACTCTCTCCACAATCGCGCCGGCGATAACGTAGTTGGTGTTTGAGTATTGCCATTGCGTGCCGGGCTCAAAGTCCAGCGGCTTCTTGGCCCAGGTGTCCAGAATTTGCTGCGCGGTTGTGGGCTTCACCATGGGAGTCATCAGGTAGTCTTCCGGCCAGTAGTCCTGGTAGCCGGAAGTGTGGGAGAGGATCTCGCGAAGGGTGACTTCGTTGCCACGCGTCAGGCCGGGAAGGTATTTGCCGACCGTATCGTCAAGGCCCAGCTTGCCTTGCTGTTGCAGCAGCAGGATGGCGGCGGCGGTGAACTGCTTACTGATGGAACCGATGGAGTAGCGCATCTCTGCAGTTGCGGCCATTGGAGGTTCCAGGCGCGCCTTGCCGTAGGCGCGTGTGTACACCAGCTTGCCGTGCTGGACAACGGCGACCGAAGCTGAGGGGACGCCGGTCTGCTCCAGAACCTGGGTCGCGATGCGATCGATGCTGCTGCGCAGCGCGGGATCGATGGTGTCGACGGTCTGTGCCTTCCCAGTTGCGACTAGAAAGAATAGCGAAAGAGTTGTCTTACCGAAGAGCGTGCGGATCTGTGTCACAGGCAGCATCTCCTTTGAGTTGTCTGGGGCAGAAAGCGTCTCGCATCAAAATATCAGGCCTGGCGCTGATACGGTAGGCTGAAACAGATCGGCCTCATTCGCTTTTCCGGGGTCGAGCTGGTGGGAGGTTTTGATGGAACGGCTGCGGGAAGGACACAAGAAGTTTCTGGCTGAGGTATTTCCAGTGCGGCGCAGCCAGTTTCATTTGCTGGCGGAGTCGCAGGCGCCGGAGTGGCTGTTCATCACCTGTTCAGACTCGCGCATTGTGCCGGACCTGATTCTGGGTACCGGGCCCGGTGACCTGTTTATTACGCGCAACGCGGGCAATGTGGTGCCGATCACCAGTCACGATGTGGACGGCTGTACGGCCACGATCGAGTATGCGGTGGAGGTGCTTCGCGTGAAGCACGCGATCCTCTGCGGCCACTCGGATTGCGGCGCGATGAAGGCTGCACTGGACAACAAGGGGCTGGAAAGCCTGCCCAAGGCCAGCCGCTGGCTGCACCACGTGGAAGCCGCCTTCGGCCATCGCCAGCCGCTGAATCCGGCCGATGGGCAGAGCGCCGAACTGGCATCGCTCATTCGCGGAAATGTGGTGGCACAACTGCTCAACCTGTATGCCCAGCCGTCTGTGGCGCGTGCGGTTGCAGAAGGACGGCTGACGGTACACGGCTGGTACTACGACATCCTTACTGGGCGTATCGAGGAATACGACGAAAAGCTGCGGCGCTTCGTGCTGTTCGGCGCATAGATATCGAGCGATTGCGGCGCGCCTCCGCTGCGCGAGGGCTCGTGCGACCGATCCAGAGCACGGTTGCCTTGCAATCGGTCTTACCTCTTCATGTCCAGCCCGCGCTCACTAAGTTCGATGCGGAGTATGGGGTTCTCCTGGGCCATGCACCCCACAAGTTCAACATGAACACAACTTCATTCCGAGCGGGCATACTTTTGCCGGAAAAGTGCGTCTCTGTAAGTAAAGATGGCCAGTGAACGATACGGCCCTCTGTACGAGATCAGCAATCGACAGGATTGAGTCTGATTGCCCCAGGCGCCATCGGATTCGAGGGTCGAGTGCCGTGATTGAAATCAAAATCGTTCTATCGCGGCATAGAGCGTATCCAAGAGCGTGAGACGAAGAATTTTTCGATCTATCAACCTTGAGTAGTCTTGGTGCCTTGCGGAATTTCCAAGCCGCTCGACAACATTGCGAGGATTTGCGGGATGAGTTCTAAAGGTGACCTGCGTCAACTTCTCTCCGGCCATGATTTTATTGTGGCGCCTGGTGCGTTTGACTGCCTCAGCGCCATGTGTGTGGAGCGGGCAGGCTTCTCGGCGATCTACATGACCGGAATGGGGACCTCCGCCTGCAAACTGGGACTCCCGGACTACGGCCTCGCCACGATGTCTGAGATGGTGGCAAATGCTTCCGCGATGGCCACCACGGTCGGCATCCCGATCATTGCCGATGCCGATACCGGCTACGGCAATGAGTTGAACATGGCGCGCACGGTCCACGAGTACGAGCGGCACGGCGCCGCGGGCATCCACATCGAGGACCAGTGCTTCCCGAAAAAGTGCGGGCACCTCGACAAAAAGCAGGTGGTGCCCCGCGCTGAGTTCATCCGGAAAATTCGCGCAGCCGTCGGCGCGCGTCAGAGTCCGGATTTCATCATTATTGCGCGGACAGATTCCAATGCGGTCATGGGCTTTGAGGAGGCAATCGCGCGCGCCAATGAAGCAATCGATGTGGGCGCGGACCTCGCCCTGGTTGAGGCGCCGGAATCCATCCAGCAGTTGGAAGAGATTCCGCAACGGGTTCAAGGGCCCTGCGTGCTTAATATGTTGCTGGGCGGCAAAAGCCCTGTATTGTCGCTTGATGAGGTCAGGATGCTGGGCTATCGGATGGTCCTGTTGTCCGACGTCCTGTTGTGTGCCGCGCTCTCTGCCTACGATGGAGCCCTGTGTAAGGTTCGAACATCCCCGTCGCCGCTCTGCTTCGACGGTACGGTACCGCCGAAGGAGATATTTCATCGTCTCGGTGCGGAAAAGTGGGACAGGTTGAGAACCGAAAGGGAAGTCCCTGTGAGCGCTGGACTCTAACTGCATCCATACAACCAGCGCGGCGCGGCAGGCCGCCTGCACGTGGCGGTTTCGATTTTGTTTCTTCCCGACACGCCGGATCTCGCCGGCTAACTTCGCGCGGAATCGAGCACATTGCGAAGCGCAAAACTGGTTTCAAGGCGTGTAACGCCGGGCAGGCGCGAGAGTTCTCTCTGATGCAGACGGCCATAGTCGTCAATGCCGCCGACGCGCGCCACCAGCATGTAGTCGTACTGGCCGGCCATCAGGTGGCAGCTCACAATATCGTGACAGCGGCGCACAGCGGCCTCAAATGCACTGAGCACGGCCGCCGACTGGCGCTCCAGCGTGACACGGATGTAGACCGTGATGTGCTTGCCCAGCATCCGATCGTCCAGCACCGCGCGATAGCCGCGAATCAGCCCGGACGCTTCCAATGCCTGAATGCGACGCGAGGCCGCCGAGGCCGACAGCCCCGCTGCTTCGCCCACCTCGAAATTTGTAGCTCGGCCATGCCGCTCCAGGTGGCGCAGGATGGCTGCATCCAGGTCGTCGAGTTCTCCGTTGACGAGCGTGTCGGCTGATTCTTGCGCAAGTGCAGTCTTTCTCTCACGCTTTGTGCTCATATACCATTTCTAGCACCAAGTTTGCACACATTGGAAGAGAAATCCGCCGTACGATGTGTGACAGTTGCGGCTGTGCGCTGGAAATACATCGGGTTAGGCGTTCCAGGAGTCTCTCGATCCTCGATGGATTTTCAGTTCCACGCTACAGGTTAGCCGGCATTCAACCATACAGGAGAAAACGCGATGATTATCGGCGTTCCCAAAGAGATCAAGGACAATGAAGCGCGCGTTGGCGTAACCCCGGCCGGGGCAAAGGCGCTGGTCGAGGCGGGCCACACCGTGCTGGTGGAGACGCAGGCGGGTGCGCAATCGGGCTTCGACGATGCAGAGTATCAGAACGCCGGCGCGGAGATCGTGGGCGATGCGGGGAACGTATGGGGCAACTCCGAGACGGTGGTCAAAGTCAAGGAACCCATCGAGAAGGAGTACGTCTACTTCCGCGAGGGGCTTGTGTTGTTCACCTATCTTCACCTGGCGCCGCTGCCGGAGTTGACCAACAAACTGCTGGGGTCGAAGGTGATTGGCATTGCCTACGAGACGGTGCGCGACCGCCAGGGCACGCTGCCGCTGCTGACGCCGATGAGCGAAGTGGCAGGACGGATGAGCGTGCAGGTAGGTGCGACGTATCTTGAAAAGGAGCGCGGGGGCCGGGGCATTCTGCTGGGCGGCGTGCCGGGCGTTCCGCCGGCGCATGTCACCATCATCGGCGGCGGCATTGTGGGCACTAACGCAGCACGCATCGCGCTGGGCTTTGGGGCCAAGGTGACGCTTGTAGACGTAAACCTGAACCGCCTGCGCGAACTGGACGACATCTTTGGCGGGCGGCTCTATACGCTGGCGTCGAACAGCTACAACGTGGCGCAGGCCACGCGCGAGGCCGATCTGGTGATCGGCGGCGTGCTCATTCCCGGTGCTACAGCACCCAAGATCGTGACCCGGGCGATGGTGGGGCAGATGAAGAAAGGCGCGGTGATTGTGGACGTAGCCATCGACCAGGGCGGTTGCGTTGAGACGGCGCGGCCCACCTCGCACTCGAACCCGAGCTACGTTGTGGATGGCGTGGTGCACTACTGTGTGACCAACATGCCGGGTGCGGTGCCGCATACGTCAACGCTGGCGCTGACCAATTCGACCTTCCCTTATTTGATGCGGCTGGCGAATCTGGGCGCGCGAGAAGCGCTGAAGCAGGATGCGGGTCTGGCAGACGGGCTGAATACCTGGCTCGGTACGCTGACCCATCGCGGTGTTGCGGAAAGCCAGCAGCGTGCATGGACGGCGGCGGCGAGTGTGATTGCGTAGATTCGCAGACGTTCTGCGCCTATAATCTCGGCATGTCCTCCGGGGGAGATTCGCGGCGGCGTCTGGTGATCCTTCTGGGATCGGGTGCGCTGCTGTTTTTTGCGCTGCTCGGTGCGCTGCAGGCCTTCAATACCTCCAACATCCGCTTCCTCAATCCTGAGACCGCGGGGGAGACGTTGGCCTTTACAGGTCTCACCGTTCTAGTCTTCCTGCTGCTGATGGCGCTCCTGGTGCTGCTGCTCAGAAACATCCTGAAGGTCTATGCGGACCAGAGCAGCAGCGCGCTCGGCGCACGACTGCGCACCCGGATGGTGCTCGGCGCGATGCTCATTGCGCTCACGCCCGCGGTCTTCATGTTTCTGTTCAGCTTCCAGCTGATGAACCGCTCCATTGACCGCTGGTTTTCGCCGAACACATCCGAGCTACGCGAGGACTCGACGCGCGTGGTGCTGGAACTGGCGCAGTACGTGACCAGCAACGCGCGCGGGGAAGCCGAATCGATCGCAGCTTCCGGGGCGCCGGACGGCGACCTGCAGGCGCTTGAAAATGTGCTGGGGCTGCATCGCATCACGCTGGACGGCGGCTTTGTGGTGGTCTACGGAAAAGACCGGCAGGCGATGGCCAGCTTTCAGGCGCCGCCGGAGTCCAGCGTCGCAAGCCTGATTCCCTGGCTTCCGGAAAGGACCGGTAAAGATGAATCGCGCTCGGCCATTCCGCTGCACGGCTCGCTCTCTGCCAGTCTGCTGACCTCCGCACAGAGGAACGACGAGCCGGTGATCCGCATCGGCGGCCAGGAGTACGCACTGGGCATGGCGGTCACTGCCTCAGGCAAGGTGGTTGTGGCCGCGCTGCCCATGCCGCAGGGACTCAGCCAGACCACCGCGCGCATTCGCGCCGGCGCAGCAGCCTACTGGGACCTTTTCCGCGCGCGCAACAGTATTCGCAGCGTTTTCTTTCTCATGCTGCTCCTTATCACCGTCGTGGTCTTTTTTTCCAGCGTGTGGCTCGCGCTGTTTCTGTCGAAGCAAATCACACGGCCCGTTGAGGCTCTGGCCGATGCAATGGATGAGATTGCCGCGGGTAAATACGATCATCGCGTGGCGCTTGTAACCACCGGAGAAATGGCCGAGCTGGTGCGCTCGTTCAACCACATGGCCGCCGATCTGGATGCAAGTCGCCAGCTCGCTGAAAGTTCATCCGCGCAGTTGACCACGGCGAACCAGGCGATCGAGGAGCGACGCCGCGAGCTGGAGACGATTGTGGAGACAATTCCCAGCGGCGTTGTCACGCTTGACGGCGCGGGAACGGTGCTGCAGGCCAATCGCGCCTTTGCCGCGCTGATGGGTCAGCGCGAAGACGCAGATTTGCGCGGACAGAGTGTTGATGCGCTGCTGCCCGCTGAGTGCGCGGAAGACCTGGCGGGTGTGATTCGGCGCGGTCAGCGCATGGGTGCGGCGTCCACTGAGATTGAACTTCATGCGCGCGGCCGCTCGGTGCATATGTCTGTGACCAGCGCGCGCCTGGAGTTAGCGCATGGCAAGGTCGGTACGGTGCTGGTTGTCGAGGATACTTCTGAGCTGTTGCGTGCGCAGCGCCAAACAGCTTGGAAGGAAGTCGCGCAGCGAGTGGCCCATGAGATCAAGAATCCTCTCACACCCATTGCGCTTTCCGCCGAGCGAATCCGCCGCCATCTTGATCGTAACCAGGCCGAATCGCCTGTGATTATCCGCAAATGCAGCGAGGTGATTCTGGGCTGCGTGGCAACGATGCGGACTTTGGTCGACCAGTTCTCTGCACTGGCGCAGTTTCCCGCGCCGCAACCGCGCCCATGCGATATGAATGAGGTGGCCGAGCAGGCTCTGACGTTATTCACCGGCCGTCTCGACGGCATCACCGTGCGGCG
>JAJZGF010000003.1 GCA_021805025.1 Acidobacteriota bacterium | reverse complement strand
CCGGCAACGTGACGAACAAGAACTCCTGGACCCCCAACACGCTGATTAAACAGGGCGCAAAGCTGGTGGCCTCATGGGAAGACGTGTGGGAAGACCTGCCCTCGCAAGTGCGGCGCGAGTTGGAATCCGAGGCGGGGGTTGAATCCAAACCCGAGGCCCTTGCATCTCTCTTGCCTGAGCCGGCGCTGCGGCCCGAAGAGGCAATGGTCCTGGAGATTTTGCGGTCGGATGAGTCGCTCCAGATGGACGAACTGCTCGAAAAACTGGAGACGCAACTGACCTCCTCAGAGGTTTTCACGGCCTTGTTCGAGCTGGAAATGACCGGACGGGTGCGATGCCTGCCGGGCAAGAACTATGTGCGTACCCTGTGAATTGTTTTTTCTGTGCTGCTTCCGGCTCTCCTGCCTTCACCCGAAAACTACGCGTTATGAGGCTGTTGCGCGTGACGCGAAAGGCACGCGAAACGCAGAGAATGGCTGTTGCGAGTGGAAACGAAGCCGTCTTTCGTGTTAGCTTCCAACTTTTGCAACGTAAATTGTCCTGAGCGCGGCAAACGCGGTCCACGGCGGAGCGGATAGACGGCGGCAGGAAACGGAATCGGCCAACCGGAGTCCAACAGGCCAAACGGTATCGAGCTTCAGTTCTTTAAGGATGGAAATGAGCAAATCACTGGTGATCGTCGAATCTCCTGCGAAGGCAAAGACGATCGAGAAGTATCTCGGCAAGGGCTTTGAGGTCCGTGCTTCGGTTGGGCACATCATGGATCTGCCCAAAAATGAGATTGGCGTGGAACTGGAGAAGCGGACCTTCGAGCCGGAGCTGATCGTGTCACCCGGCAAAGAAAAGGTTGTGGATCAGTTGAAGAAGGCCGCGGCCAAGGCGGACGAGATATACCTTGCTCCTGACCCGGATCGCGAAGGCGAGGCGATCGCGTACCACCTGGCGCTGCAATTGGGCACCAACGCCAAGGAGCGGAAGAAAATTCACCGCGTGACCTTCAACGAGATTACGAAGAAGGCCGTTCAGGATGCATTCCAGCATGCGCGCGATGTGGATCAGAACCTGGTGGATGCGCAACAGACGCGGCGCGTACTGGACCGGCTGGTGGGGTATCAGATTTCTCCGCTGCTGTGGGACAAGGTGCGACGCGGGCTTTCCGCGGGCCGCGTGCAGACCGTGGCGGTGCGCCTGATTGTGGAACGCGAGCGTGAGATTGCCGGTTTCAAGCCGGTGGAGTATTGGACACTGGACGCGCTGCTGCATCCGGAACGCCGCGCCGATGCCGGCTTCACGGCGAAGTTTGTGGGAATCGATGGCGAGCCCGTGCGGGTCGCGAATGGCCAGGACAAGGATGGCAAGGCGCAGTTCATTGCCAACGCACTGCCTGACAAGAAGGTCACGGATGAAGTGGTCGCTGCGCTCAAGGATGCGCAGTGGTCTCTGGCGTCGGTTCAATCCAGAGAGCAGCAGCGGAAGCCTCTGCCGCCGTTCATCACCAGCCAGTTGCAGCGCGATGCCTCAAACAAGCTGGGCTACAATGTGCGGCGTACGATGGGCGTGGCGCAGCGACTCTACGAGGGCATCGATGTAGGCGCAGAAGGAACGGTCGGCCTCATCACCTACATGCGTACCGACTCGCCCCGCGTCGCGCCGGAGGCCAAGGTGGCGGCGCGCGAGTGGATTGCCAAACAACTGGGGCCAAAGTACCTGCCGGATGTGCCGAACGAATATAAGGGCAAGAAGGCGGCCCAGGATGCGCACGAAGCCATTCGTCCGACCGACGCTTCGCGGACACCGGAGTCGATCGCGCGCTATCTGAGCGACGAGCAACTGAAACTCTACACGCTGATCTGGCGCAGATTTGTGGCGTCGCAGATGACGCCGGCGGTGTTTGACGTGACGACGGCGAAGATTGCGGCGGTTTCCGTAAAGACCGGCAAGACATATGACTTCAGGGTGAGCGGATCGGTGATGCGGTTCGACGGCTTCCTCAAGCTCTACGAAGTATCCAGCGAAAAGAAGGAAGAAGACGAGGACGAGTCGAGCAGCAAGCTGCCCAATCTTGACAATGTGAAGGCGCTGGAGCTGGAAAAGCTGGAGAACGAGCAGCACTTTACCGATCCGCCGCCGCGCTACAACGAAGCCTCGCTGGTGAAGGAGTTGGAAGAGCGGGGAATCGGGCGGCCTTCGACCTATGCTTCCATCATCAATACGATTCAGGACCGCGAGTACGTGGTGAAGCACGGCGGCTCGCGCGGACGGTTCTATCCCACGGAGATTGGCGTGGTGGTCTGTGATCTGCTGGTGAAGAACTTCCCGTACATCTTTGACACCAAGTACACGGCCAAGCTGGAAGAAGAACTGGATGACATTGAAGAGGGCAAGGAGAAGTGGACCGATCTTCTGAATGGCTTCTACGGCTACTTTGAGGAAGAGCTCAAGGACGCCGGCAAGAACATGGAAGACATCAAGCGGACGGAGAAGCTGACGGATGAGAAGTGCGAGGTGTGCGGGTCGCCGCTGTTGTTGAAGTGGGGCAAGTTCGGCAGCTTCTTCGCCTGCTCGGCCTACAACAAGAAGGATCCGACGAGTTGTACGTTCACCAAGGAAAACATTGCGGCCAAGCCGGACCTGAATACGCCGGAGGCGCAGGAAGCGGGCGATACGGAGGAGTACTGCGAGAACTGCGGGCGGGTGATGGTGCTGAAGCGCGGGCCGTGGGGTCCATTTATGAGCTGCCCCGGATATAGCGAGGATCCGCCGTGCAAGACGATTCGCAAGCTGAGCCAAAAGCAGCAGCAGAAGCCTCCGCAGCCGACAGGCGAGGATTGCCCGGTGTGCGGCAAGCCTCTGGTGCTGCGGCAGGGCACGTACGGCGAGTTTGTCTCCTGCTCGGGCTACCCCAAGTGCAAGTATGTGAAGCAGAACCTGATTGAAGGGATGAAGTGTCCGAAGTGCGGCGAGGGAGACATTGCAGAGCGCAAGGCGCGACGCGGGAATGTCTTCTGGGGCTGCACGAATTATCCCAAGTGCGACTTTACATCGAACAACAAGCCGGTGCCCACCAAGTGCCCGCAGTGCGGCAGTCCGTATCTGGTGGAGAAGACGCTGAAATCGGGTGTTTACCTGGAGTGCCCAAACAAGAAGAAAGCGGCTGAGGACGAAGCACCCAGGAAGCGCGGCAAGAGGACTGCCGAGCCCGCGGAAGGTGCTGTGGTGTGCGGCTACTCAAAGCGCATCGGGGATGCGCCACCGCCGCCGACGGCAGAGACGCATGGGCCGGTGGTGGAAAAGGCAGATGGCAGGAAGGAACTGCAGCCGGTCTGAGGCTCGCTGGGGTGCTGCGCAAGTTCTGTCTGAATCCGTTAGTATTGGCAGCGGAGATACTGAATGGAGCGAATGCTTGCGACCCCGGCAGATGCCGAGATCATTTTGAAGCTGTATGAGTTGCGCACGGAAGGGACAATGCGCCAGGCGCGTGCCTGGATGACGGGCGAGTGGTGGCCGGCGACGGCGGAAGAGTTTTTCGCGGTTGCCTCGAACCCCGCCAATCCGCACAATCCCTGGTTCCGGCAGGTGGTGACCTACTGGGAGATGGCGGCGGCGCTGGTGCTGCATGGAGCTGTTTCCGCGGAACTGTATGTGGACTGCAACGCGGAAGGATTCTTCCTGCTGGCCAAGTTCGCGCATATTCTGGATGGAATCCGGGAGAAGAACCCGATGTTCATGGTAAAGACTTCAGAGCTTGTGAACCGGTTTACAGTGGCTTCGGCGCGTTATGAGGCAGTTGTTAAGAACCTGGAGGCCCGACGGAAGAGCCTGGCGGCACAGCCACAAGCGGCTGGCTGATTTGTTTGTCTCGCCAAATCCGCGGCACTCGGCTCTTGTGTAATGAGTAGCCGGAGGTGCATGATGTTAGTCAGTAGGTAAGATTCCCCCCGGAGGTTCAAGTGAAGCGAATTGTTGCGGTTCTGATCCTTGTCCTGTCGTCGGCAGCGATTGCTGCAAATGCTGCGGATTCCACCCAGATTAACGGCTGGATCTCCGACTCGATGTGCGGCGCCAAACACACCGGAACGGGTGCGGCCTGCGTGAAAAAGTGCATCGCCGGCGGGATGGCCCCGGTGTTTGTGGACGAGGCGAAAAAGGCAGTCTGGGCGATCGACAATCCGGATGCTGTGAAGTCGTTCTATGGCGATCATGTGACGGTCAAGGCTTCAGTGGATGAGTCGAAGAAGAGCGTTCACATCGACTCGATTGAAGCCGCCAAGTAATCTGGATTCGCCCGCCAGACTCGCCACGACAGAAAATCTCTGTTAGTGTCTTATCCGTCAGCTTTTTGCGAGCCGCCCAGGGCGGCTCGCAGGAGGCAATCCTCGGATAAGAGCCGGTAGAGCCATGGCGAAAGCAATCTGGAATGGTAAGGTCGTCGCGGAGAGCGATGCGACGGAAGTTGTTGAAGGCAATGTGTATTTTCCCGAGGCGAGCCTGGTGAGGGAGTATTTCCGCTCCAGTTCCACGACCTCCACGTGCCCCTGGAAGGGGCAAGCTCGCTACATGAGCCTTCTTATTGACGGCCAGGACAATCCTGACGCAGCCTGGTACTACCCCGACCCCAAGCCTGCCGCTCGCAAGATCAAGGGGTATGTGGCATTTTGGCGGGGCGTCGAAATCGAGAAATGAACTCTGGTCCACAGAGAATGACCGCGAGGTTGCGGCAGTGCGGCTGTGTTTTTGTGGTTGCTCTGGCGGTGACGCTGGCAGGCTGCGCGCACCGCACCGGGCCGGTAACCGCGCCTGTTGCGCCCACGCTGACGGGCGATACGGCGCATCCCGGCATGACCAGAGGCTGGGTCGACACCAAACTTTATTTTGGCCTGGGGCCCGCGGATCAACCGCAAAAGGGGATCGGCGAGGCGGAGTGGCGTGCCTTTCTCGACAAGGACGTGACGCCGCGCTTTCCGGATGGGCTAAGCGTGGTGGACGTGTACGGGCAGTGGCAGGGCAAGAATGAAACTGCACCCGAGCGGCTGCACACCAAGATGCTGATCATTCTTTATCCAGACACCCAGGAAAATCGAGACAAGATCGATGCCATTCGCGCGGCCTGGAAGCAGAAGACAGGCGACCAGTCGGTGCTCCGTGTGACCGAGCCGGCGGATGTGTCGTTCTGACGCGGAGACGCGCGGCGGATCCTAATAGGCCTGCAACTGGTCCATGGGCAGGCGGACACGGAAGCAGGTGGAGCCGGGCTCTGAGCGTACGCTCAAGTGGCCGCGGTGCTTGCGCACGATGCGCATGGCGTTGTCCAGTCCCAGACCTAGTCCCTGGCCGGGCGCCTTTGTGGTGAAGAACGGCTCAAAGATGCGGTCCTGCAACTCAGCCGGAATGCCGGGGCCGGTATCCCAGATTTCTACGAGGAGCATTTCGCCCTCCAGACGGCAGGAGAGCTTGAGGTGGCCCTGGTTGCCGAGGGCGTCGAGGGCGTTTTCCATGAGCGCGGTCCACACCTGATTCAGTTCGCTGCCATAGGCGCTGATGCACGGAAGATCGGACTGGTAGTCGCGCTCGACGGTGACACCCCTCATGCGCCACTGAAGCATCTGCACGGTGGCATCGAGACCGGCGGGGACATCCACTTCAAGAATGGGCGCGCGGTCCATGTAGGAGTAAGTCTTGACGGCGCTGATGAGGTCAAAGATGCGCGCGGTCGAGTTGAGCAGCGTGTCAACGGAGCGAGTGGAGCGCAGGTATCGGGCAAAGTACTGCAGGGTGACACCCAGCTCGCGCGGTTCAAGGAAAGCCCTCAAGGCGATGAGGTCATCGACGGTGGCAAGCTGATCGCCGAGTTGTGCGGCGACGTCCCAGGCGTCTTCGCAGGGCAGTGCGGTGAGCCATTTGCGGAGGGATTCTTCGCGGCTGATGATCGCCGCGGCATCGGTTGTGTGGGTCTCCGCGCTGCGGCTGAGGATGCGTTGCTCCCAATCTTCGACGGCGCGGATCTGTTCCTCATTGAGGCAGAGGTTGACGAGCTTGAAGCGGTTTGCGCGGTTGGCGCGCAATTCAGTGACGAGACCGGCGGCTGCGCGCTGCGCGGCCGATGCGGGATTGTTGAGCTCGTGGGCAAGATTGCCGGCCAGTTTGCCCAGTGCTGTCAGCTTTTCCGCCTGCTGCTCGATGCGGGTGACCTCGCGGACGCGGTCGAGCAGCGTGGCTACAACGCGCTGTGTCATGGTCGGGATGGCAGCCAGCATTTGAGGAAAGAGCGACTGGTGAATAAAGAGCGCCCAGGCTTTTGAGACGGCAAAGCCCTGGCCGCCGTAGGTTTTCATGCGCGAGAAAGGTAACAGGCCAGTCATCTGGCCGGCGCGGCCGATGAACAGCGCCATGGGTCCTCCGCGCTGACGGCGGACGTGGATCTCACCTTTGAGGATGAGGATCATGTGCTCGGCTTGCGTGCCCTCTTCAAAAAGGATGTCGCCGGGTTCGGCGATGAATTCTTCGCCGTGGCGTGCGAGCCAGAGGCGCTCATCGAGGGGGACGCCGTGCAGTGGGCCAATACGCTCGAGGGCCTCGGCGATCTGTTCGGCGGGTGTAGGGCGCGCCGGGGGCTTGAAGGTAAGAGCTAGCACGTGTGGGGCCTCCGAGGATGCCTACAGGATAGACCATTGCTGCGCGTTGTTCAGCGTGCGGTGCGGGTGAACGGTAGTGGTGCGCGCCGATCACGAGAGCAGATGATGGGGTGGTATGATGGGCCGGTTGGAAAAGAAAGGCGAGGTTTGCCGGATGATGAAAGCCTTTACATTAGGCGCGTTGCTTGTTGCCTGTACGCTTGCCGGCGGACAAGCTGCCGCTACCTATGACGGAGCCGCCAAGGTGTTTCGAATAGATGGCGGGAATGTTTCTTATGTCTTCGGTGTGAATCCGCGCGGGGAACTGCAGCAGCTCTACTGGGGCGGGCGGCTGGGGGCGAAGGATCAGTTTAGCCAGGCTGTGCCGATGCCGGAGTGGGCATCCTTTGATTCTTCTTACACCAACACGCCGCAGGAGTATGCGGGTTGGGGCGCCGGACTGTTTGTAGAGCCGGCGCTGAAGGTGACCTTTGCCGATGGCAACCGCGATCTGGTGCTGCACTACGAGGCCGAAACGGCGACGGCGAACGGCTTCGAAGTGGTGCTGAAGGATATTCAGCGCGCGGTCTATGTGACGCTGCACTACTCGATTGACCCTGCGACCGGGATTCTGGCGCGGTCGGCGACGATTGAGAATCGCGAATCGCAGCCGGTAACGATTGAGCAGGCTGCCGCGGCGGCGTGGGCTCTGCCGCCGGCGCACTACTCACTGAACTACCTGACGGGGCGCTGGGCGGGCGAGTGGACGCTGACGCAGGAGACTCTGAATCCGGGCGCGCGCGTGATCGAGAGCCGGCGCGGGACGACGGGTCACCAGGCGAATCCGTGGTTTGCGATCCAGGCGGGCGCGCCGAGCGAGGATGCGGGCGAGGTGTGGTTTGGCGCGCTGGCGTGGAGCGGCTCGTGGCGCATCACCGTGGAGCAAGACCAGCTGGACGAGGTGCGGGTGACGGGTGGCTTCAATCCCTTTGACTTCGGCTATGTGCTGCATCCCGGCGAAAAGCTGGAGACGCCGGTGTTTTATGGTGGCTACTCTGCCCATGGACTGGGCGGCGCATCGCGGCTGCTGCACCACTTTGAGATTGCGCATATTCTGCCGCACCGGATTGGGACCGGCGAGGATGCCGCGCCGAAGCCGCGGCCTGTGATCTACAACTCGTGGGAGGCCACCGAGTTCAACGTGACCGAGGCGGGACAGATGGCGCTGGCGGAGAAGGCAGCGGCGCTGGGTGTGGACCGCTTTGTCATGGATGACGGCTGGTTTGGCCAGCGCAAAGACGACCACGCGGGGCTGGGCGACTGGTATGTGAACGCGGAGAAATTTCCCCATGGGCTGAAGCCGCTGATCGACAAGGTACATGCGTTGGGGATGGACTTTGGCTTATGGGTCGAGCCGGAGATGGTGAATCCGAATTCGGACCTCTACCGCAGGCACCCGGACTGGGTGCTGAACTTTCCGGGGCGTCCGCGGAGCGAGCTGCGTAACCAGCTTGTGCTCAATCTTGCACGGCCGGATGTGCGCGACTACGTGCTTGATTTCCTCGACAAGCTGCTGACGGAGAATGACATTGCCTTTCTGAAGTGGGACTATAACCGCAACTGGAGCGAACCGGGATGGGACCAGTTGCCGGCAGCGGAACAGAAGAAGGTGTATGTCGCGTTTACGCAGAACCTCTACGGCATTCTCGAGGAACTGCACAAACGGCATCCGAAGGTGGAACTGGAGTCTTGCTCGGGTGGTGGCGGGCGCGTGGATCTCGGGATTCTGAAGTATGCCGATGAGGTGTGGCCATCGGACAACACCGATCCTTTTGACCGGCTGACCCAGCAGGACGGATTCACTTATGCCTACACGCCGCAGGTGATGATGGCGTGGGTGACGGACTCGCCGCACTGGCTGAACCTGCGCGCGACCTCACTGACCTACCGGATGTTGAGCTCGATGGAGGGTTCGCTGGGGATAGGCGCGGACATCGGCAAATGGAATGACGAGGAGACGGCCACGGCCAAGCGTCTGATTGCGGCGTATCACCCGGTGCAGGCGACGATTGTGCAGGGCGATCTGTACCGGCTTATCTCTCCGTTGAATGGGAGCGAGTTCTCGGCGACACAGACGGTGAATCACGACAAGAGCCAGTCCGTGGTGTTTCTCTACATTCACTCGACGCAAGAGGGGCGGCTGTTTCCGCGGCTGAAGCTGAAAGGACTGGACCCGGCGGCGGAGTATGCGCTGACCTCGATAGAGGGCAAGGCGAGGGCGGGAACGCCGGCCGCGGCCAGCGGCGCATGGTGGATGAACCATGGGCTGGATATGGACCCAGGCTTCCGCGGGGATTTCAAGGCGGCGGCGTTCCGACTGGACAGAAAATAGCTTTCCACCGCAATCTTCGTAACGAATACGGTGCGACTTCGGAGAGATGCCCCTTCGTGTGCTTTAATTGGCCCCGTCAGAACATGGGAAAGCCCGCGTGGGCCAGGAGGACTGCGGATGAAGCGTTTCATTGTGGGAATCGTATGGGCAGCTTTGTGGGCGCCGGCGTGTGCACGGGGCACGGCTCAGGGAATGGATGATGCGGCGGTAAAGGCTCGGCTCAACCAGATTGCTGCATCCTACACGCCCCATCAGGCCTTTATGGGCACGGTGCTGGTCGCTGACGGCGACAAGGTGCTGCTGGACAAGGGCTATGGAATGGCGGACCTGGAATGGGAGATTCCCAACACGCCTGATGTGAAGTTCCGGCTCGGCTCGCTGACCAAACAGTTCACGGCGACGCTGGTTCTGCTGCTGCAGCAGGACGGCAAACTGAACATCAACGACCCGGCAAGCAAATACCTGCCGGATGCGCCGAAGACCTGGGAGAAGATTACGCTGGCAAATCTACTGGGGCACACCTCGGGAATTCCGAACTTCACCAATCTGAAAACCTTTGGTACATGGGCGGCAAGTCCGCACACTTCTGCCGAAGAGCTGGCGTTTTTTGAAGATAAGCCGTTGGAGTTTGAGCCCGGCAGCAAGTTTGAATACAGCAACTCGAACTATGAGGTGCTGGGCGCGGTGATTGAAAAGGTGAGCGGCAAGAAGTACGGCGACCTGCTGCGGGAGCGGATTTTTGAACCGCTGGGGATGAAGGATTCCGGGCTGGATGACGATGGGTTGATTCTGCCGAAGCGAGCGGAAGGCTACAGGCCGGGAGAAAGCGGGCTGATGGTGGCTCGGTCGGAGTCAATGTCGGTGCCGTGGGCCGCGGGCTCCATCTACTCCACCACAGGAGACCTGCTGAAGTGGGAACATGGTCTGTTTGGCGACATGGTTCTCTCGGCGGATTCACTGAAGCTGATGACCACGCCGGGCAAGGGGAATTACGGCCTGGGAGTGTTCGTGCAGGCGAAAGACGGCGTTCAGGTGGTGGACCACGAAGGCGGCATCGAGGGATTCAATACGCATCTTGCCTATGTGCCGGATCGGCGCATCGCAGTGATTGTGCTGAGCAATGTAAACGGCGCGGTGCCGGGCACCATGGGCGATCAGCTGCTGGACGTGGCGCTGGGCAAGCCGGTGACGCTGCCGAGCGAATATCAAGCTGTTCCCATCACGAAGGAGGAATTGGCGAAGTTTGCGGGCGTTTACGATCTGGCTCCGACATTTGCAATCACCTTTGCCGTCTCCGGCGATGCATTGACGGCGCAGGGAACCGGACAGCCGGCGCTGCCGCTGATGTATCTGGGCGTCAAGGATGGCCATCCGCATTTCTATGCGCCGCAGGTGTATTCCGAGTTTGAGTTTGTGCCGGATGCCAGCGGGAGGTTTACGTCCATGGTTTTGCATCAGGGCGGACATGAGATGCCGGGGAATCGGCACTGACGAAAGCAGCGCCATTTCCGTCATCTTGATTGTGTATCGAGTGAAATGCCTGTCGCCTGCTTTGCCGTTCGGCTGCCTTATCGATCTGCAATGCGAGCAATCCGTCTCCCAGGCACCTCGGGTGGTGCGATTACCCCGCCGGCTGGGTTGGGGGTGCGCCGGTGGAGCCGCGAGTGACGAGACTTGTCGAGACGAGGAACTCGCGCTGCACCTTGGCGCCTGGCGGAAGCTCAGCCTGCTGGCGCAATGCCTCGAAGGCGGCGCGGGCCAGTTCAACGCGGGAGAGGCGGATGGTGGTGAGCGGAGGGAGCGTGAACTCGGCAAAGTCGATGTCGTCGAGACCGATGACGGAGAGATCCTGTGGCACCTTGAGGCCTTTGAGGTAAGCGGCACGGAGGACGCCGATGGCGGTCATGTCGTTGGAGCAAAGGATTGCCGTGGGGCGTGACGCTAGCGACTGCAGCCGCTCGAAGCCTGCAATACCGCCTCTGGGCTTGTGATTGCACTCGATGATCCATTTCTTCTGGATGGCGAGGCCGGCTTCCTGCAAGGCGGTTCGGAAGTCGTTTTCGCGGGTGACAGCAGAGTGGATGGAGTGCGGGCCGGCGAGGAAAGCGATCTTGCGATGGCCCAGCTCTGCGAGGTGTTGAACGGCTGCGCGAATCCCGGTGGCGTAATCGAGGACGATGGTGCTGGCCTTGGGGTCATCCAGGTGGAACTCCGCAAGGACCATCGGGATGTCGTGGTAGGCAAGCTGCTCGAGAACGGGTTCTTCTTCACCGAAGGTGAGCACGGCGACACCTTCAACCTTGCGTTCGATCATGCGGCGGACGCAGGTTGTGAGGATGGCGGGGTCGCTATTGGAGGAACTGACGAGAATCTCGTATCCGTTGGCGACTGCAATCTCTTCAAAACTCTGGATGAGTTCAGGGAAGAAAGGGTTGGTGATGTTTTCAACGATGATGCCAAGGATGCGACTGCGGCCCGAGACAAGGCTGCGGGCCAGTGTATTGGGAAAGTAATTGAGCTGTTCAATGGCGGCCCAGACGCGTTTGGCAAGCCTTTCGCTCACCACCGGTGCGCCGTTGATGGTTCTGGAGACCGTGGCGATGGAGACCCTGGCGAGAGTTGCCACGGCGCGGATATCTGGGGTTTTCTCTAGAGTCTTGCGGATTGCACGTCGAGCCACGAGCCTAATCCTAAAACAACTGGCCTTGTTTCGCGAAAAGTGGGCGGCTTGACCTCTGAATTCCGGTGCCGGCCGGAGCACTTTTTCGCGATCAGGCACGGTGCGCGATGAGCAGACGCAGATCGCGCAGATTCTGGCCGGTGGGGCCAGTGACGACGGCATCGCCCAGGGCGGTGAACAGCGGGCAGGCATTGAAGTCGTGCAATGACTGCTCCGGGCCGAAGCCGAAAGCCTGGGCTCGGAGGACAGTGGTGGGGTCGGCGATGGCGCCGGCGGTCCTGGTGTTACCGTCGATGCCGTCAGATCCTGCGCTGAGGACGGTGAGCAATTCGCCGGGGTAGCTTGCCAGGTCGATTGCGCAGGCCAGTGCGAATTGCTGGTTGCGTCCTCCGGCTCCGGGCGTGCGATCCATGGTGACGGTAACCTCTCCGCCGGAGATAAGGCAGAGGCGCGGATGGATTGCGCGCAACTCGTGAAAGCGGCCGAGCAGATAGCGGGCGGCATCCGCATAGTCCCAATCGTCGCAGGAGTTGTCCACGGCGACAAAGTAGCCGGCCTTTTGGGCCAGGGTGCGGGCATTTTCGACCAGATCGTGGCTGGAAAGCAGGATTTCAAAGACCGAGTCGCGAAAGGCCTTGTTTTCTCCATCCATGGACGCATCTGCCGCAACGCGCCGGAACTGCGAGGCGCCGCGCGCGGCCAGCGCGAAGAACGGAGGCAGCCATCCTTTGTTGCCGGGCGATTCCGGCAGATCCGGGCGTTCAAGAAATCCACGGATTGCCGGCGGGAGCTTTTCACTCATGGAATACCTTGCCAGGATGTCGCGGACTTCAAGGACGGTGGTGTGATCCGGCGAGGTGGGACCGGAAGAGAGCGCGTCGAGAGAGCGAAGCGGGACGTCGGGGACGAGCAGGCTGATTTTTGTGGCATCAGGCGCGGCCATGGCAAGACGACCGCCCTTGACGGCGGAAAAGTGCTTGCGAAGCGTATTGATCTCGTGAATGGGAGCGCCGGAGGCGAGCAGGACTTCATGGAAGGTGATCGTGTCAGCGAGCGAGATATGGGGGTCGAGCGGCAGGTCAAACATGGCCGAGCCGCCGCCGGAGATGAGGAAAAAAATGAGTGTGTCCTTCTTTGCTTTTTTGAGCAGAGCGAGCGTAGCGCGAGCGGCAGCGAAGGAGTCTTCATTGGGCAGGGGATGGCCGCCCTCGAAGTAGCGGAAGCGCCAGTTGCGTTTCGCGGGCAGGTACTTGGAGCAGCAGATGCCGCGCAGTCCCTTGCGGCGCTTCATTCGGCTAAGGAGCACGTCAAGCATGGGGCCGGCTGCCTTGCCCATGGCGACGACAAAGATGCGCCGGAAATCCGCAAGGTTGATCTCCTCAGGGCCGCTGCCGTCAGACCAAAGACGCTTGATGACCCCGCCTTCAAAGCGAACTCGACGGTCGAATGCGGAGGGAATATCGCAGGCGGCGAGGGCGCCGGTGAAGATTTCAGTGGCTATGGCGTGGAGGGGGTCGAGGGCGGAATCGGCGACAGGGGTCATGCCAGTTGCTCCTTGAGCCAGGCTGCGAGCGTGTTTTGCATCGCTTCAAGCCGGCCGGCAAAAAAGTGATCGGCGCCGGGTAGGAGCACCAGTTGTTTGGGTTCAGCCGCATGGGCAACGACCTGTTGCAGATCTGCGGCGGGCGCGTACTCGTCGCAGCCGCCGCTGAGGAAGAGTTTGGGTAGAGAACAGTGATGGAGGAAGGCGTAGCGGTAGTAGCGGCCCGCAGCCTGTGTGGGCAGGCCCAGGAGAGCGAGTGCGTGCAGGTTTGCGCGCGGCTGGAGCGTGTCGCAACAGGCGAAGGTTGCCATGGCTGCGCCGAAGCTGAATCCGGTAAGGACGATCGGCAAGTCGAACTCACGTTCAAGCCAGTCGAGAGCGGCCAGTACATCGCCTGTTTCGGCGTGGCCGTCGTGGATGCCCTCGCTGAGGCCCGTACCGCGGAAGTTGAAGCGGAGCACAGGCAGCGAGAGTCCCCGCTCGGGGGCATTGAGCGCCTTCATGACGTGATAGACAACCTTGTTGTGCATGGATCCGCCGCCCGCGGGGTGGGGATGGCAGACGAGCGCGGCAAAGCGGGCTTCGGGCGAGCCTTCATTGAGGAGCGCTTCAAGTCGTCCCGCGGGGCCGACGAGATCGACCGTGCGGAGCCGCGCACCGGCATGAACGGGTGGACTTGAGTGGATCATTCAGGCCATATTCTACGCGCACCGGCCGGATCGCGGGGCCGAAGCAGGCAGAAGAATAAATCGCTGAACTAGCCTGAAATGCTGAGCGCGAGGGTCTTCCAGAAGCCGTTGGCAGGGGGCGGTTCGCTTGATGAGGTATTCTGGCAGCATCATGCCAGATTCTGCATCCATCGATCCCATTCAGCTAACCCGTGAATTGGTCGCAATCGAGTCCACGACCTATCACGAAGGCGCGGTTGGCGAGTTTCTGAATCGATTCCTGCTGGAGCGCGGGTGGGTGGTGGAAAAGACACCGGTTCCGCAACCTCCAGAGAGCGGGTCGAATGACAAGCGCTGGAACATCTATGCAGGCACCTTTGGGCAGACGCCGGATCTTGTTTTCTCGACGCACCTGGACACGGTACCGCCGTACATCCCGTTTCGCGAGGATGCGGAGTTCCTGTACGGGCGCGGAGTTTCCGATGCCAAGGGCATCATTGCCGCGCAAGCAGCGGCGGCGGAGGCACTGCGCGCAGCGGGCCTGCGCGTGGGGATGCTGTTTGTCTCCGGCGAAGAGCGGGACTCGGCCGGAGCGAAAGTAGCCAATCTTTCGCCGAAGGGCAGCCGGTTTCTGATCAACGGCGAGCCAACGGACAACCGCCTGGCTCTGGCATCCAAGGGGTCGTTGCGCACGGTGCTGCGCTCAAGCGGCAAGATGGCGCATTCGGCCTACCCTGAGCTGGGCGAAAGTGCGGTGCACAAACTGGTGGAGGCGCTGGGCAGGCTGCTGGCATTGGAGTTGCCGGTTACGGAGGATGTGGGACCGAGCACGCTGAACATAGGCCAGGTGCAGGGTGGATATGCGCCGAACGTGATTGCCGACAAGGCGGAAGCGCAGGTGCTGGTGCGGCTGGTGGGCGATTCGACGCCGGTGCGGAAGGCAATTGTGGATGCCGCGGCAGGGCTGGCGGAGGTGGACTTCACGCTGGATATTCCATTTGTCCGGCTGCGCGCCGTGGAGGGGTTGCCGACCATGATCGCCAAGTTCACCACGGATATTCCGCAGCTGAGTAACTGGGGAGAGCCTCTGCTGCTGGGGCCGGGATCGATTCACGTGGCGCATACGCCGCATGAGAAGCTAGCCAAGAAGGAACTGCTGGAAGCGGTGGAGTTATACATCAAGGTTGCGAAGCACCTGCTTGCGTGAGTGATCGAACGGATCACAGGTTGCGGTGTGCAGTCGCGCTCACCCCAAAGGAGAAATCATGAGCACATCAATCTACGACATCCCGGTCCGCAAGATTACTGGAGAAGACACGTCCCTGGGCGAGTTCAAGGGCAAAGTATTGCTGGTGGTGAACGTGGCCTCGAAGTGCGGGCTGACGCCGCAATATGAGGGGCTGGAGAAGATATACGAGCAGTATCGCGGGCAGGGGCTGGTGGTTGCGGGCTTTCCGGCCAACGACTTCAAGAGCCAGGAGCCAGGCACCGATGCGGAGATTCAGTCCTTCTGCACGGGCAACTTCGGTGTCAAATTTCCCATGTTCAGCAAGATCACCGTGGTGGGCGCAGAGAAGCATCCGCTGTATTCAGCTTTGATTGAGGCGCAGCCGAAGGCTACAAGTCTGGCTGAGATTCCATTTCGCGAGAAGCTGAAAGGTTTCGGAATTGAAGCCAACGCCGAACCTGAGTTGACCTGGAACTTCGAAAAGTTTGTTGTGAGCCGCAGCGGCAGCATCGTGAAGCGATTTTCGCCAGACACGGCGCCCGATGCGCCGGAGTTGCTGGCGGCGATTGAAGCTGAGCTGGCGAAGAGCTGAACGCGCCACACTGCGCCGCATCGGGGCGCCGTGGACTTCAATCCTTTCGGTAATGGTTGCG
Source organism: Acidobacteriota bacterium (assembly GCA_021805025.1). Lineage (GTDB taxonomy): Bacteria > Acidobacteriota > Terriglobia > Terriglobales > Acidobacteriaceae > Telmatobacter. The sequence continues at coordinate 75,172 of JAJZGF010000003.1, read as the reverse complement.
CGGAGAGCGCGTGCGGGCCGGCACGCGTGCGGCAGGAGCGAGACTGCGGTATTCTCAGCCCATGCAACAGGAATCTTCTCCCTCTTCCGGCGACCTGAATCAGCTTGAGCACGCGCCCTCCTCCTATCTGCGCTCGGCGCGGCATCAGCCGGTGCACTGGCACGCGTGGGGTCCTGCGGCATTTGCGAACGCGCAGGCTGAGGACAAGCCGATTTTGCTGGATATTGGAGCGGTGTGGTGTCACTGGTGCCACGTGATGGATCGCGAGTCCTACGAAGATCCGGAGATGGCGCGCATCATCAACGACCACTATGTGGCGGTGAAGGTAGATCGCGACGAGCGTCCGGATGTGGACGCGCGCTACCAGGCGGCGGTGTCTGCGATCAGCGGGCAGGGCGGGTGGCCGCTGACGGCGTTTCTTACGCCCGATGGCAGACCGTATTTCGGGGGAACGTATTTTCCGCGTGACGACCGCCACGGTCGCCCCGGATTTGGCCGCGTGCTGCTGACGATGGCCCAGGTGTGGCGCGAGCGCCGCGAGGAAGCCCTGGAGTCGGCATCGAGCGTGATGGCGGCGATTGAACACAATGAGAGCTTTTCCGCGCGCGGCGGTGAACTGACGCTCGCGCTGACGGAAAAGCTGGCTGCCTCGGCGCTGGCGCAGTTTGACCCGCACAACGGCGGCTTCGGCTCGCAGCCCAAGTTTCCCCATCCCGCGGCGCTGGATCTGCTGCTGCATCTGGCCGTGAACAGGGGCAACAAGCAGGCCGGCGAAGCCTTTACGGTGACCCTGGAAAAGATGGCGCGCGGCGGCGTCTATGACCAGCTCGCAGGCGGCTTTCATCGCTATAGCGTGGATGAGCGATGGGTAGTGCCGCATTTCGAGAAGATGCTCTATGACAACACGGAGCTGCTGCGCAACTACGTGCATGGCTTCCAGAGCTATGTGCACGAGGATTTTCGGCGGACTGCCATGGAGATGATTGCATGGCTGGATACGACGCTGACCGACCGCCTCCGGGGCGGCTTTTTCGCTTCGCAGGATGCGGATATCAATCTGGATGACGACGGAGACTACTTTACGTGGACGCTGGATGAGGCGCGTGCCGTGCTTGCTCCGGCCGAGCTGGAAGTGGCTACGGTTTACTACGACATCGGCGAGTTGGGCGACATGCACCACGCCCCGGCCAGGAACGTGCTGCATCGCAAACATGCGCTGGAAGACCTGACCGAGGATACGGGCAGGACGGTTGCGGAACTGGAACGGATCATTGCAGGAGCGCGGCGCAAGCTGCTGGCTGCGCGGGATGCGAGGCCCGCGCCCTTTATTGATCGCACGCTCTATACCGGCTGGAACGCGATGGCGGTTGCCGCGTACTTTGAAGCGGCGCGCGTGCTGCGCCTGGACGCGGCGCGGGAGTTTGCAGTGAAGACCTTGACGCGCCTGCTGGCCGAGGCGTGGGACGGCGAAGCCGCGCTGCAGCACGTCATTGCGTATCACGACGCAGCGATGCCGGCCGAAAGGGTTCCGGCAAATCTGGACGATTATGCGTTTACGATCCATGCCTGCATTGACGGATGGCTGGCTGCGGGCGAGATGCGGTTTTACCGGGCAGCGGTGCAGTTGGCGGACGCGATGCTGGAACGTTTTTATGACCGCACGGCAGGCGCGTTCTACGACACAGCCGTGATGATGAACGGCACTGCACCGCTTGGCGCTCTGGCTGCGCGGCGGAAGCCTCTGCAGGACTCGCCGACGCCAGCGGGAAACCCGACGGCGGCAGCCGCTCTGCTGCGGCTTGAGGCGCTGAGCGGGCGCAGCGCGTATCGCGAGATCGCTGAGGATACGCTGGGCTCGTTTGGCGGCATCGTGGAGCATTTTGGACTCTATGCCGGCAGTTACGGATTGGCTCTTGAGCGGCTGCTGCTGGACCCTCTGCAGGTGGTTGTGGTGGGCAAAGGCGCAGATGCCGACCAGTTTGAGGCGCTGGCATTGGCGGGCTTTGGCGTACACAAGACGGTTGTGCGGGTTGAGGCTGCGCACATGGTCCCAGGCAGCCTGCCGGAAGCACTGGTAGAGACGGTGCTGCATGTGCCTGTCCCGGCCGGTGCAAAGGCATGGGCGCTAGTGTGCAAGGGCCGCACCTGCCTGCCGCCCATTACCGATGCAGATGAGCTGTTGCGGGCGCTGGAAAAAGCGGACGCGGAGAGCGCGTAGATCGAGGTAAGTTTATTCTCCGGCGAATGGGTTGCCTTCCGGAGCCTTGATTGCCGTGGGATCATGCGCGGCGGGGGCTTCGACTGACGGTTTCTGAGACAATCCGGTGGCGGCATCTACAGCGCGGTTGAAGACGCGGTACGGATTGCCGGGGAGTAAATGTTTCTCTTCCAGGGCAAGACGCACACGGCGGCGGAATTCGCGGACAGGGGCGTATTGGCGGGTAGCGCGCGTTTTGAAGACGACTGGGAAGATCATCTCTGAGCCCTTGATGGCGTCTACGCCGAGGATTTGGGGGTCCGCGACAAAGTCATCGCTGAAGGTCTCGCTGGTGCGAATGTCCGTAGCGATCTGCTGGAGGAGCGCGAGGACGGTGTCGGGGTCGGCGGAGTAATCGACGCTGACGTTGACCGTGGCAACGGAGTAGTCGATGCTCTGGTTCGCGACGGTGGTGATCTGGGAGTTGGGAATGACATAGAGGGTGCCGTCGGCGTCGCGTACGGTGGTTTTGCGCAGGGTCATGGCTTCGACGACGCCTGCGACTCCGGCGATGCGGACAGTATCTCCCACGTTGAATTGATCCTCAATGAGGATCAGGATGCCGTTGAGCATGTCGCGAACGATGTTCTGTGCGGCCAGGCCGATGGCTACGCCGGCCACCCCGGCTGAGGCGAGCAGGGGCGCCATGTCCACGCCCACAGCGGCAAGAAACTGCATGCCGGCGATGGCGGCGATGATGGCCAGGCCGGTGGTGCGGATGACGCCGGCGAGGGTCTTGACCTGGCCCACTCGGCCGGGACCGGCGGCGTGCTGCTCGGCGATGTAGACCATGCGGGCCGTGGCGAGACGCAGCAGGCGATTGAGTATAAAGGCGATAATCGCCACCATGATGAGGTGGGGCAGCTTGACGTGGAGAAACTCCTGCGTGTCGTCGATCCACTCGTCGAGCACTTTGCCCATGAAGTGGCCCTGGGCGAACCAGCCGGTCCGGATTGCCAGCAAAAAAGGATGCATCCCAAACTCCTGTTTCTAGACTAGACTGTGCGCAGGAATGCCGTGGTAGCAAGTTTGCCGGAGGCGGAGCCACCGCGGCGAGCCTGGCGGAAGCCAAGGAACTGCAAAGCGCCGGGAGGTGGGTATGCAGCTGAATCCGAGGAGAAACTGGTCTGCAAGTGCCGCAATCGCTGAGTGCCTGTTGAATCGGCGCGGGGGAAAGTGGACGTTCGGACTGATTCTGCTGGTCGCCGCCGCGGTGTGGACCGGAACGGCACAAGAGGGCCAGAAGCAGGTGCAAGCCGGCAACGGCCCGCCGTCGCAGGGAACTGCCATCCATCCACCCGCGAACGCTGGAGGCCAGGGAGCGACGCCCCAGAAGGCCTCTCGCAAGGAAAAGGCCGAGGCGGCGGAGGCAGCCCGAAAGCAGCAACTGGCAGACGACAGTGCCAGATTGCTTGCCTTGGCGATTGCTCTGAAGGCGGAAGTGGACAAGACCAGCAAAGACACCCTATCGCTGACGGTGATTCGCAAGGCGGATGAAATTGAGAAGCTGGCACACACGGTGAGGGAAACAATCAAGCAGACATCCGGCGCCAGCTAGGGACCTGCATGCGTCAGGGAGGCGATTGCCGGGCCGATGGCGAAAAGCCTACGGCAGGGCGAGAGGAGGGATGATGCCGAGCAACCGGAGAGAAGAAAACGCGAGAGACGGCGGAAGGATTTTGAATCCTGCAACACACTTGCGCGGCGCGAGGCGGGTGGCAATCCTCGGGATTTCGTCGGCGATGCTGCTCGGCGCGCAGTCCATCAGTGTTCCACCGAGGCCCGCGACCATCATTTTGCCTGAGGCCAATCGTCCCCCCAACGCGAACGACCAGATGATCATGCAAGAGAATCAGTTGCGGAGGCAGAATTTTGACGCGGCCAATGCGGAGCGCAAACGCCAGATTGACGTCGAAAGCCTCAAGCTTCTTATTCTGACAAAAGATCTGAAGGCCAGGATGGACAAGATCGGCAAGAGTCCATTGCCCGTGGAGGTGATGCGCGAGGCGGAGATGATTGAGATTCTGGCCCATGATGTGCAGGAAAAGATGAAGCTCACCGTGGGTGGAGGCTAGGGTCATAGTGATGGGTCGCGACATTGCAGGATCCAGGCACGTGCGGGAACGGGGACACGGGTCATCGACCAGCGGGCATTCTCTGATTTCGACGCCCGGAAATCGGCGTGGGAGGAGGCTGGGGTGGAGTTTTGCGGTGATGGCCGCCTTCTCGGCCGCAAGCATTTCGGCTTCTGCCGGGCAAACGAGCGCTTCGGGCGTATGGATTGCGCCGCAGCGGAATCCAATTGACAATACTTCGATGCCGACCGCAGAACTCACGGCAAAGCAATTGCGCGCGCTCAACGAGGAACGCCAGCGGGCGCTGGTTACCGATACGGCCCGGCTCCTGAGGCTTGCCAAAGAGCTGAACGGAGAGGTTGGTGGGGATCCCCCTGATTCGCTCACAGCGGCTCAATTGCGCAAGGTGGCCGAGATCGAGAAGCTGGCCCGCAGCGTGAAGGATAAGATGAGCTACGCGATTACAGGTGGACCCGATATCCAGATACCGTTCACGCCGCGGGTGCGTTAGCGGCGATGCGTCAGGATGCGGGCGGTTTTGCGGGAGGGGTTGCTACAATCAGGGATGTTTCAGCCGGAGAACCGGCACTTGGGAGAGACATCAATGGGATCTGCGGTTTCCAGTGCGCGCGGGCAGTTAACGGCTGCCGGACTGGCTCCTGAACAACTAGTGGAAGTCTACAGACTGATGTATCTTTCGCGCCGTGTGGATGATCGCGAGATCATGCTCAAGCGGCAGCAGAAGATCTTCTTTCAGATCTCCGGTGCCGGCCATGAGGCACTGCAGGTGGCAGCGGCCCTGGCGCTCAAGCCGGGCTACGACTGGTTTTTCCCCTACTATCGGGATCGCGCACTTTGCCTGACGCTGGGCGTGACTCCGGCACAGATGTTTCTGCAGGCAGTTGGCGCGGCTACGGACCCGGCGAGCGGTGGAAGGCAGATGCCGACGCACTGGAGCAGTCCGGAACTGCACATTGTCAGCACTTCGTCTTCAACGGCGACGCAGGTTCTTCATGCTGTGGGTTGCGCAGAGGCCGGCCGGTACTTCAGCCGGCATCCTGAGGCGGCGGCAAAGGTGGATGGGGATTATCGGGCATTTCATGACGTACAGTTCCACAGCGATGAGGTGGTGCTGACCACGATCGGCGAGGGATCTACGTCGCAGGGCGAGTTCTGGGAGGCGCTGAGCGCGGCCTCGAACAATAAGCTGCCCGTGATCTTCTGCGTGGAAGACAACGGCTATGCGATCAGTGTTCCGGTCGAAGTGAATACGCCGGGCGGGAATATTTCACGGCTGGTTGCTAACTTTCCGAACTTCTTTTTTGCCGAGGTAGACGGGACGGATCCTGAGGCGTGTCTGCGCGCGTTTCTGGCGGCGGCAGCACATTGCCGGGCGGGCTTGGGCCCCGCGTTTGTGCATGGGCACTGCATCCGTCCGTACTCGCACTCGCTATCAGACGACGACAAGCTTTATCGCTCTGCGACAGAGCGCGAATCGGATGCCATGAGGGATCCGCTGACGAAGATGCAGATGCGGCTGCTGCGGGAAGGCATCCTGACCGCCGAAGAGATTACCGCTCTGGAGCAGGCGGTGGATCACGAGGCCGCGGAGGCCGCGGAGCAGGCCCTGCTGGCACCCCTGCCGGAGACTGCCAGTATCATGCGGCACGTGTATTCAGAGGATCTGGACCCGACGCGAGCGGCCTTTGCCGCCGAGCAGCCGCAGGCAGCCAACGGAAAGAGCGCTGCGCAGCGGACGATGGCGGACCTGATCAATGCATGCCTGCAGGACGAAATGCGACACGATCCGCGCATTGTGGTGTACGGCGAGGACGTGGCGGATGCGAGCCGGGAAGCGGCGCTGTCTGAGGTGAAAGGGAAAGGCGGCGTGTTCAAACTCACCGCCGGCCTGCAGACCAAGTTCGGTTCTGAGCGCGTCTTTAATTCGCAGCTTGCGGAGGCGAACATTGTGGGCCGGGCCGTGGGGTATGCCGTGCGCGGCATGAAGCCCGTCGTGGAGATTCAGTTTTTCGACTACATCTGGCCTGCCGTGCACCAGATTCGCAATGAGCTAGCCTTGATGCGCTGGCGGTCAAATGGAGCCTGGGCTGCGCCGGCGGTGATACGGGTGCCGATTGGCGGTTATTTGACGGGCGGAGCGATCTATCACTCGCAATCGGGCGAGAGCATGTTTACGCATATCCCCGGCTTGAGGGTCGTGTTTCCTTCCAATGCGCTGGATGCCAACGGGCTGCTGCGGACGGCGATTCGCTGCGATGATCCCGTGCTGTTCCTGGAGCACAAGCGCCTCTATCGCGAGACGTATGGCCGTGCGGCGTATCCCGGCCCGGATTTTGCGATTCCGTTCGGAAAGGCGAGGATTGTGCGACCAGGGCAGCACATGACGCTTGTGACCTATGGCGCAGTGGTTCCGCGCGCTCTGCAGGCAGCGGAGAGAGCACAACGCGAGAGCGGAATTGATGTGGAGATTCTTGATCTGCGCACGCTGAACCCCTACGACTGGGAGGCAATTGCCAACTCGGTGCGCAAGACAAGCCGGGTGATTGTGGCCCATGAGGACATGCTGAGCTGGGGCTATGGAGCCGAGATTGCCGCGCGCATTGCCGATGAACTGTTTGACCAACTGGATGCGCCGGTGAAGAGAGTGGGTTCGATGGATACCTTTGTGGCGTATCAGCCGGTGCTTGAAGATGTGATTCTGCCGCAGCCGGCGACGATCCTGAAGGCGATCCAGGAACTGCACGCTTATTGACGGGAATCAAGAAGGGCATCGACGGCTGCGGGAAGCGAAACTACGCGGAAGTCAGCAAGCCGGGCAGCATCCGGCGCACCGGCCTTCAGGTGTTCCCGGTCGCCTTCAACGAAAACTGTCCTCATGCCCAGCCTCCGCCCGAATTCAATGTCTGAGAGGGAATCGCCGATCATGGTGCTGTGCGCCGGATCAATTTCGGGAAAGTCGCGACGGGCCTGGTCGAACATGCCCGGCAGTGGCTTGCGACAGTCACAGGATTGCTTGTCATGAGGGCAAAAGTAGAAATGGTCGATCTGCGCTCCCTGCGCCTTTAGTTGCTCCTGAAAGCTCGCGTGGATCGCATCTACATCGGCAGATGTGTAGAGCCCCTTGGCGATTCCGCGCTGGTTGGACACGACGATCACACGGATTCCGGCACGGTTTAAGCGGGCAATCGACTGGATGACGCCAGGGAGAATCTCGAATTCGCTCCACGAAGTGACGTAGCGGCCTTCGGGCATTTTGCGGTTCAGAACACCGTCCCGATCGAGGAAGCACGTGCGCAGGTTTTGCGCTCCGGGGTGGACCACAGATGGCTGCATAGGGCTAGGATAGCAACGAAGCGGGGCGCCGGGTTGCAATCTCAGATGTATCGCAGCGATTGGCTCGCGGCAAGCTGCAGCAGCACGGGTTGGCTTCACGGCTGTGATGCGAAGGGGCCTGGAGGGATTGATCCAGATACAATACGTGGATGGAGTTGCGCACGCACCGTTGGCATATCCCGGCGTCTTTCAACTGCAAGGCAGGCCTGCCCGCATGAAGGGTTCACTCCGTCTAGTGCGTTACGGGCTACCGTACACTCTGCAGTGGCTGCCCGGCGTGCTGTTGCTGGCTGCCGTCGGCGTGCTTGATACCTTTCGCGTCCTGCTTTTGCAGCCCATCTTCGACAAGGTTCTACGGCCTGATACGCCTGAAGGCCCAATCCTTCTCGGGCTTCCCAAGAGCCAGTGGCACTTTGACCTCAGGGCCCTCATTCCTCACTTCATGCACATTCACAATGCCTGGGATGTAGTGGCCTTTGCGCTTGTGGCTTCCACGTTTTTGAAGGGTCTTTGCGATTACCTGGGCACGTACCTGGTCAACTACGCCGGCTTCGGCACGATCACCGACCTGCGCAATCACCTCTATGAAGCCACATTGCGCCGCTCTTCGAGCTTCTTCCAGAAGCACCCCACAGGCACGATTCTCTCCACGCTCATCAACGACGTGGACAAGGTGCAGACCGCGCTCAGCTCGGTCATCGGCGAGTTTCTGCAACAGTTCTTCACCTTCGTCGTCGGAATGGCGCTGGTGATCAAGCTTGGTGGATATCTAAGCTGGGCTCTGGTGTTGTTCATTCCGGTGGTGGTCACCTCCTCGCGCAAGATCGGCAGGGAAGTTCGCACCCGCACCCGCAGCGGCCAGGACAAGCTGGCCGAAATTCAGAACATTTTGCATGAGACAGTGACCGGCAATCGGATTGTGAAGGCGTTCAATACTGAGCTGTGGGAGATTCTTCGTTTCCAGAAGGCGGCCAAGCGCCTGTTCCGCGCTAATCTGCGCAGCGTGCGCATTCAGTCGATCAGCTCGCCTTTGATGGACACAATAGGCGCCATCGCCATTGCCATGTTTCTTTTTATTGGGCGCAATGAGATTCTCCACGGCCACATGACCATAGGATTGTTCGGCGCATTCATCATTCTGCTCTTCAAGCTCTACGACCCGGTGCGGAAGTTTGCTTATTTTTACAACAGTTTTCAGCAGGCGATGGGCGCGTCGGTTTCCATCTTCAGCTTTTTTGACGCGAAGGATGACGTGAAGGAGCGGGCTCGTGCTGCCACATTGAAGGACTTCCAGCGGTCGATTGCGTTTCAGGATGTGGGCTTCTCGTATTCGACTGAGGAGGGTGAACACCAGATTCTGCACAACGTGGATCTGGACGTTCATGCAGGCGAGGTTCTGGCCCTGGTGGGGCCAAGCGGCGCGGGCAAGAGCACGCTGGTCAACCTTATTCCGCGCTTCTTTGACGTGACGTCGGGCCGCATTTTGATTGACGGACAGGACGTTCGCGATCTGACGCTCGGCTCGCTGCGCCGCCAGATTGCGCAGGTGACGCAGGAGACGATTCTCTTTAATGACACGGTGCGCCACAACATCGCCTACGGCCAGCCGGATATGAAGCACGCTCTGGTGGAGAAGGCCGCGCGCAATGCGCTGGCGCACGACTTCATCCTGCGCATGCCGCAGGGGTATGACACGGTCATCGGCGAGAAGGGCTTTCGCCTTTCAGGCGGCGAACGCCAGCGCATCGCGATTGCGCGGGCCATCCTGAAGGATGCGCCGATCCTGATTCTGGACGAAGCGACCTCCGCGCTGGATGCGGAGAGCGAGTCGCTGGTGCAGGTGGCACTGGCAAACCTGATGCATGGGCGGACGGTGGTGGTGATTGCTCACAGGCTCGGTACGATTCGCCGCGCCAACCGCATCGCCGTCCTGGAGGATGGGCGGATCACGGCGGTTGGTCCGCATGAGGAACTGCTGACGTCGTCGCCTACGTACCAGAGGCTTTATCAACTGCAGTTCATGGATGCGCCCGAAGCGGTGCCGGCGGAGCCATTGATCTCCACCGATGCAGGGAAGTAGAACACATGGCTATTTACTCGATGACCGGATTTGCGCGTGCACAAGTGCAGGTGCAGGATCAGCTTGTTTACACGCTGAGTCTGAAGAGCGTGAATCATCGCTTTCTGGATGTGCAGTTGCGGCTGCCGAGCGGCCTGGACGCCCTGGAGATGGAGTTGCGGCGTGTTTTGAAGGAGAGCCTGGTGCGCGGCCATGTGGAGCTGACGCTCTCTGCGGACCGGTCAGCGCAGCAGAAGACGGGCTACAACCGCGAGTTGGTGGCGAACTACCTGGGAGCCTTCAGGGCGGCGCAGGAGGAGTTCGGCCTTGCGGGTGGGCCGGACCTGAATACCGCGCTGCGGCTGCCGGGCGCGCTGCAAAGCGAGAGCCGCGGCACTGGAGATGAGGAACTGAGTGCCCTGGCGGCGAGTGTGAGGCAGCAGATCGGCCCCTTGCTGGACAGCCTGAAGGTTATGCGCGCGCGGGAGGGAGAGGCGCTGGCAGGGATTCTGTACGCTTCTCTGGACCGGCTTGCGGAGGCGGTGGCAGGCGTGGCGCTGCTGCGTCCCGAGGTGGAGCATCACTACCAGGAGCGGCTGACGCAGCGGCTGACGGCCGCTACCGGAGCGGAGTTCAACCGGCAGCGCCTTCTGGAAGAGGTGGCCGTGCTGGTGGACCGCAGCGACATTGCCGAGGAACTGGAGCGGATGACGACGCACATCGAGCACTTCCGCGAGCTGCTGGGAGCGGGAGGTGAAGTTGGCAAGAAGCTGGATTTTCTGCTCCAGGAGATGAATCGCGAAGCGAATACGCTGTTGTCGAAGACAGGCGGAGTGGGCGGCCGAGGCACGCGCATCACCGAGTTGGGCCTGGCAATGAAGGCGGAGATCGAAAAGGCGCGCGAACAGATTCAGAACGTGGAATAGGCGTTGTAGAATCGTTAATTCAACGGCGAAGGGAACGACTGAACAGTGGCGGGAATCTTATTCATCATTTCGGCTCCGTCTGGGTCCGGCAAGAGCACCCTGGTTGGCGAACTGCGCAAGCAAGTGACCAACGTAGACTTCTCCATTTCATGGACGACGCGGCCGCCGCGCGGCTCAGAGGAGAATGGGCGCGAATACCACTTCACTTCGCGCGCGGAATTTGAGCGGATGCGCGATGCGGACATGTTTCTGGAGTACGCGGAGGTCTTTGGGAACTATTACGGCACGTCGCGTCTGTCGCTGGATGATGCGCGGCGTCAGGGGCACGATCTGCTGCTGGATATTGACGTGCAGGGAGCGGCGCAGGTGCGCCGGAGCATGGCGGAGGCGGTGAGCATCTTTGTGATGCCGCCAACGCCCAAGGTGCTTCGCACGCGGCTGCGAAACCGGAGCCGGGCCGAGGGCGTGGTCAACGAGTCGGAGCTGTATCGGCGGCTGAGCGAAGCCAGCAAGGAGATTGAGAATTATCGCGACTACAGCTATATTTTGGTCAACGACATTCTCGACCGGACGGTGGCGCAACTGGAGGCTATAGTGCTGGCGGAGCGCTACTACCGCAATGGCGAGCCGATCGCCTTCCGTTCGAGCAGGGTGTTGGAGGTGGCCGCAGCCTGCAGGCAGACCAATTCACAGGACCGACTCAAGCCGGTCCTCGAGGCCTTCGGAATAGGCGGCTCGAACGGTCAACAGCAACTTCCCTTTGGAGATGATCTCGATGAAGATTGAGACCCAGTTTGATTCGAACTATCGCAAGGTTCTGGTGGCGGCGCGACGCGCCCGCCAACTGCAGAGCGGTTCTGCCGCGCTCGTCCTTAGCCCTTCGAACAAGGTGTGCCGCATTGCACAGGATGAAGTCAACGCGGGCAAGATTGCCTATGTGAAGGGGGATGTACCTGTGACGAAGCCGCTGATTGAGGATCGCGGTCTGCCGATCATGGCGCATTGAAGTGGCTGCCCGAGTCTAGATGATCATGGACGGCGCCGCGGATACGCGGCGGAGATGATTCAGTCTACAATCAGGCTATGAGGGTCACGGTTGGTGTCTCGGGCGGCATCGCCGCCTATAAAGCGGCGGAACTGGTGCGCGCCCTGCAGCGCCAGGCTCTGGAAGTCCATGTCGTGATGACGGAGGCGGCCACTCGCTTTATCCAGCCGCTGACCTTTGCAGCGCTCACGAGCCACAAAGTAATCACCAGCCTGTGGGATGAGGCCGGCTCCTCTGATACCGCCGCAGAGCAGAGCTGCATCGATCACATTGGCGAAGCCCAGTGGGCGGAAGCGCTCGTTGTGGCTCCGGCGACAGCGAATATCCTGGCCCGGTTCGCGCATGGCATCGCAGACGACTTTCTGACAACCATGTACCTGGCAACTCAGGCGCCGGTGCTGGTTGCGCCTGCCATGAATGTGAATATGTGGGAGCACCCGGCCACGCAGGCGAATCTTGAGCTGCTGCGCCAGCGGGGCGTGCGGGTTATCGAGCCCGGCACGGGAGCGCTGGCGTGCGGGATGGTTGGTCCGGGACGGATGGCAGAGCCCGAGGCGATTGCAGATGCCGTGCTGAATGCGCTGGGGCGCCGCCATGACATGGCCGGCGAGGTCGTGCTGGTGACTGCGGGCGGCACGCGCGAGGCGCTGGACCCGGTGCGTTTTCTAGGCAATCGCTCGAGTGGCAAGATGGGCTACGCCCTGGCCGATGCGGCGCAGAGCCGCGGGGCGCGCGTGATTCTGGTCAGCGGGCCGTCGGCGCTGCACCCGCCGACGCATTGCGAGCTGATCAAGGTAACGACCGCCGACCAGATGCGAAGCGCGGTGCTGGAACGTATGGCCGATGCCACAATGATCATCAAGGCGGCTGCAGTGGCCGATTATCGCCCGGTGCATGTCTCAGACCAGAAGCTGAAGCGCACAGGGCCGCTGACGCTCGAATTGGCGCCTACGGAGGATATTCTTGCCGAGGTGGTTCGGCAGCGACGGCCAGGGCAACTGATTGTGGGTTTTGCCGCAGAGACAGAGAACAGCAAAGAGAATGGGCGCGCCAAGCTGCTGCGCAAAGGCGCCGACGCCATCGTGGCGAACGATATATCGGGCGACACCCTGGGCATTGATGCCGACAACAACGCCGCGACTTTCCTGACGCTCACGACAGCGATCGATTTGCCGGAGATGCCGAAGCGCAAACTTGCCGACCGTATTCTGGACGAGATCGTGACGCTGCGTAGACCGCGCTCGCTGGTGGTGGAGCTTGATCAGACAACGTCGCAGGATCGCGTGCTTAGCGAGTCTGAAGCGGCGCCTGCCCCGCGCCGGCAGTTGATTGTGGAGAGCTAGGCGTGAGGCAATCGCTGGATTCGGCCACGCAAGAGGCGCTCGCGGCGCGTATGCGCTTCTACCGCGACCTTGGCCTGCATGAGCTTTATCGGCGTCCGGTGGACCCGGCACTGCTGGCAGACGCTCCTTCCATGCCGGGCCAGGCGGAGCCGTCCGCGGCGACCGTTCGTCAGGCACAGCCGGTAAACATGCCCATCCCAAACACTTTGGAGGACCAGCCCATTCCACCACGCACGTCATTCCCAGAGCCTCCGGGTGTGGGTGCTGCCGTTGCACCCGCAGAGCGCGAGAAAGCGCTGCGCATCCTGCGCGAAGAGATCGGCGACTGCACGCGCTGCGCTCTGCACACGGGGCGCAACAAGCTGGTGTTTGCCGACGGCGATCCTAACGCGCGGCTGATGTTTGTGGGCGAAGGCCCGGGTGCGGACGAGGACGCGCAGGGGCTGCCGTTTGTGGGACGGGCGGGGCAACTTTTGAATAACATGATCGCGGCGATGGGACTGAAGCGCGAAGAAGTCTACATTGCCAATGTGGTGAAATGCAGGCCGCCCGGCAATCGGACGCCGGAGCCGGACGAGGCAAATACCTGCACTCCTTTTTTGTTTCGACAGATTGACGTCGTGCGGCCGCAGGTGCTGGTGGCGCTGGGCGCCACGGCGGCTACCTACTTGCTGGGCCAACGCCAGCCGTTGGCAGGGCTTCGCGGGCGCGTTCATGCTTTTCGCGGCAGCCAACTGATTGTGACGTATCATCCCGCGTATCTTCTGCGCGATCCGCGGCAAAAGAAAGAGGCATGGGCGGATCTGCAGATCGCCATGCGGGAGCTGGGGCTGAAGGCGCCGGCACGCGACTAAGGCTGTACTGGAGTGAGCCTGCGTCCGCACGATGCAGCCTGCTCAGCGTCGGCGCGTCTTTACCGTCTTTCCGCGCGCGATTTCGTCAGGCCTGATCCTGCCATAGCTTGACTCCGCCCAGGATGCCCGTCTCGTTGGAGATGATGGAGACATTTTCCAGCAGCTTGAACTCGATCTTCTTTGCGTTGCCGCCACCCAGGTAGAGGCTATCCCAGTTGAACAGCTTTGCGGTCTGGTCGATGGCCTCCTGAAGCAGTTTGTTCCACTCCTTTTTCCCGTATTTGTCGAGTCCCCGGCGACCAAGATAGTCCTCATAAGTGTGCTTGTGCCAGGGATGGTGTCCGAGTTCGAGGCCGGGGCAGAGGCGGCCGCTCGTGAACAGGGAAGATCCCAGACCGGTGCCGAGGGTGAGGACAAGCTCGACGCCGGTTCCCCTGATCGCTCCGTATCCCTGGACCGCTGCGTCATTGGCCACTCGGACGGGCTTTTTCCATCGCTTTTCGAGCTCGCTCTGGAGCGCATAGCCGTCCCACTCCGGGTGGAGATTGGCGGCGGTGAGCGTGGAGCCGCGTTTGATGACGCCGGGAAAGCCGACCGAGACGCGATCAAAGGCGGCCAACTGCTTTCTCAGTCCGTCGAGGGCGTCAAGCACCAGCTTGGGTGTGGGCACAGTGGGCGTGGCTATGCGCTGGCGCTCGCTGACCGGCTGCCCGGCGGGGTCAAGCAGCATAGCCTTCAGGCCAGAGCCGCCGATGTCGATCGAAAGGGTGACGGGACGCGTGGAATCCTTTGGTGCATCTTGCGCGGTGGCATCGGAAGAGCGGCCGGAGTGTGTCATTAGAGTGAAATTGTACTGCGCGGGGCCTGCGGTCACCGTTGTGCAAATCGAGGGTCGAATCCCGGAGGAGCACAGCGCCTGCATCCCCTACACTGAGTCTTGCCACTCATGCCTGCCTATTGTGAAGTCGCGCTGCCGGTGCCGCTGGATCGCACATTTACGTATGCGGTGCCGGCCGGGATGGAACCGCTGCGCGGCGCACGGGTGATTGCTCCATTTCGCCAGGAGAAGCTGATTGGCGTGGTGACAGGGATTTCGTTGACGGCGCCGACCAGCTTTGAAGCGCGCCCGATCGAGTCCCTGATCGACGATGAGCCGCTATTGAGCGAAGATTTGCTGCAACTGGCGGAGTGGATTGCGCAGTATTATCTGGCTCCGCTGGGCGAGGTGCTGCGCGGCATGTTGCCGCTGATGGCGGAGGTGCGCCGCACGGTCTACTACCGCATCACGGACCAGGGGCGCGATGTGCTGGCAAACTGGCTGGATGGGGATGGGCAAGAGGGAATTATGAGTCAGGCCCCACGCCGCTCCGGGGGGCGCAACGCGTCGCCGGAGGAGCATAGCCTTGTGCGGAGTGTGCTGGAGAGGCTGGCATCGGGAGAGCCGGTGCGAGTTTCCACCCTGCGCACGGCCACGTCTGCCACGCTGCCTGTGCTGGCGTCCATGCTGCGCAAAAAGTGGATTGCCCGCGAGACATCCGCGGTGGAGCGCGATGCACGCAGGACGGAACGGTTTGCAGTGCTCGTTCCCGATGCGCGGCTGCCTGCTCTGACTGAAAAGCAGCAGGCGATTCTGGTGGAGCTGGCTGCATCGGGAGGCGAACTGCCTCTGGCGGAGTTGCGGCGCAAAGAGCTGCCTTCATCGACTCTGCAGACGCTGGTGCGGCGCGGGCTGGTACGCATAGAGGAGCGCGCGGTGGAGTTTCGGCTGGGAGGGATCGCGTGCCGCACGGAGCCGGTGCGACTTAATGAGCCGCAAATGGAGGCGCTGGCGACTGTTGCGGCCGCGCTGGGCGGCTTCAAGCCCTTCCTGCTGCACGGTGTCACCGGTTCCGGCAAGACCGCGGTGTATCTGGCGGCTATGCAGCGGGCGCTCGATCGCGGATTGGCGTCGATTCTACTGGTGCCGGAGATTGGGCTGACCCCGCAGATGGTCGGTGTCCTGGACGCCGCGTTTGGAGCGCGCGTGGCGCTGCTGCACTCCGCGCTGACGCCGGAGGAGCGCAGCGAGCAGTGGCGCCGTATTCAACGCGGCGAGGCGCCGATTGTGGTGGGCACGCGCTCGGCGATTTTTGCTCCGGCGTCAAAACTGGGACTGATTCTGGTGGATGAAGAACATGACCAGAGCTACAAGCAGGAGGAGACGCCACGCTACAACGCGCGCGACGTGGCGGTGATGCGCGCCAAGCTGGAGGGCGCCGTGGTGGTGCTGGGTTCGGCTACGCCGTCGCTGGAGACGTGGCAGAACTCCGCGCAGGGCAAGTACGCGCGCATCGAGATGAGGGATCGCGTGCAGGACAGGCCGCTGCCGGAGGTGGAGCTCGTGGACATGCGGCGCGAGTTCCAGGAGACAGGCCGGGACCAGCTTTTTGCACGCAGGCTTGTGGAGGAGACGCAGGCAGCGCTCGACCGGGGCGAGCAGGCGCTGATTCTGCTCAACCGCCGCGGCTACTCATTTGCAGTGATCTGCCGTGCCTGCGGAAAGAAGCTGGAGTGCCAGAACTGCGCGATTGCACTGACTCACCATAAGCCGCCTGCCGAGGAGGATGGCCTGGCACGAGAGGGGCAGCGGCTGGAATGTCATTATTGTGGCTACCGGCGCTCGGTGCCGGGTCGCTGTCCGGAGTGTGACAGCGAGCATCTTTACTACCTGGGCGCTGGATCGCAGCAGGGGGAAGAGCGGCTGGCCGAGATATTTCCCTCGGCGCGCATTGGGCGCATGGACCGCGACACGGTGCGCGGGCGCCACGATCTGGAGCGGCTGCTGGCCAGGCTGCACTCCGGCGAGATCAACCTGCTGGTGGGCACCCAGATGATTGCCAAAGGGCACGACATTCACGGCGTGACGCTGGTGGGAGTAGTGGGCTGCGATCACGCGCTGTCGATGCCGGATTTTCGTGCGGCTGAGCGGGTTTTTCAACTCATGACACAGGTCTCAGGGCGGGCGGGGCGAGGGGAGCTTATCGGCCGCGTGGTGGTGCAAACCTACTACCCCGACCACTATGCCGTTCTCGCCGCGAGCAAGCACGACTATGCGAGCTTTGTGGAGCGCGAGCTGAAATATCGCCGCTGGATGCACTATCCGCCGTTCGGCGTGCTCGCGAACATTCTTGTTCAATCGGGAAAACTGGAAGAGGCTGCGGGGTGGTCTGCGTCACTGGGCAAGTGGTTCCAGCGGGCAGCGCCGGAGGGCGTGCGCGTGCTGGGTCCATGTACGGCGCCGATCGCGCGTATCAAGGGCGTATATCGCTTTCACCTTATCCTGAAGGCGACCTCTCGCAAAGGCCTCAATGCGGCGCTTCGTGAAGCTCTGGCGCACGCAGACGGCTTGGGGATTCCGCGCAGAAACCTGGTGGTGGATGTGGACGCACAGCGGCTGATGTGATGGTGCAGCGAAGGTAGGACGGGCGTCGCGCTTTTTTATGGCTGCATCGCGGATTGCCCCGATAGACTCGAAATGATCGTTCAGCCAGCGTGCTTCATCCCGGGGGTAAGTGATGCGTTTTGAGCGTGTGAGGATATCCCTCTGCTTTGCGGCAGTGGGGAACTGCGGTGCATTGATTGCTGCCGCACTTCTGCCATTGCATAGCCAGACGGCCGCTGTGCCGGCCCACGTTTTCTTTCGCGTACAGGTTACGACCTCAGTCTCTGAGCCGATCAGCGGACGGCTGCTCGTCTTTATGAAGCAAGGATCGGGTGACAAGGAGGTCCAGATCAATGAATTCCGGCCCAATGATACGTGGGTGGCGGCGCGCGAAGTCCATGATCTGGTTCCGGGTTCGACCGTCGAGTTCGATGCGGACGAGCTGGCCTACCCCAAGCCGTTTTCGGCACTGCCGGCCGCCACATACGAGGCCCAGGCGGTGCTCGACGTGGACCACACGTACAACTACAGCGGTCGCAGCCGGCAGGACTGGATCAGCCCGGTTGTCGCATTACCGGCCTGGACTCCGGGCGGGGGCGCCGAGCCTGTTCTAAAGCTGGACCACCATCCGGAAGAGAATCCAATGCTGGCATCCAGGCTGGCTGCAGCCCGGGCGCAGGTCAAGCCGGGGGTAGCCCAGCTTGAGACTTTTGAGAGCCCTCAGTTGGGCCGTTTCTGGGGTCATCGGGTGAACATCACGGCCTGGGTCATTCTGCCGCCGGGATACAATGACCGCCGCTCGGTCAGGTATCCGACTGCGTACTGGACTCATGGCTTTGGCGGCGGAATCGACGGAGCGCTAGTGGCGGGTCTCCAACTCCGTGCTCGCATGGAGGCCGGCAAGATGCCCCCGATGATCTGGGTGATGCTCGATGAGTCGATTCCGGAAGGCACGCATGAGTTCGCTGACTCAGTGAACAACGGGCCGTGGGGCTCTGCGCTGACACAGGAGTTTATTCCGTATCTCGAAAGGAAGTACCACATGGACGCCCGTCCCTCGGGGCGATTGCTCAACGGCCATTCAAGCGGCGGTTGGGCGACCTTACAACTCGAGGTCACCTACCCCGACATTTTTGGCGGCACCTGGTCCACCTCACCCGACCCGAGTGACTTTCACGATTTTACGGGGACTGACCTCTACGCAACGAATGCCAATGTATACCACCGCGCGGACGGTTCCGACGTTCCCATCTTTCGCAACAATGGCAAAGTCATCGCCACTTTTGAAGAGTTTGCCCGCATGGAAGATGTTTTGGGGCCCTTCGGCGGGCAGATTGCTTCCTTCGACTGGGTCTTTTCCCCCAAGGGCGAGGATGGGGCGCCAGAGCAGATGTTCGACCACCAGACGGGTGCGGTCCATCCGGAGGTCGTTGCGTATTGGCACGATCACTATGACCTTGCTCATCGGGTGGAAGAGGAGTGGGCCGAGCGCCGGGCCCTCCTGAAGGGGCGCATTCATCTAATCGTTGGGACTGCCGACACGTTCTATCTGGACGGGGCCGCGCATAAGTTCGAGACGGTGCTCAACCGCCTGGGCGCCGATCCGCACTTTACGTACATCGTGGATCGCACCCACTTCGACCTATATTTTGTCGACAAGGATCGTGAAGGGTTGTTCGACCAGATTGGAGCGGAGATGTATGCCGTGGCCAGGCCCGGCGCGCACTGGAAGAGCAAGTGAAAATGATTGAAGAAAGCAGTTGTCTTGACCAGGACCCCGCGTGCCGGTTCTGCCTTCCAGACAGGCACAATCGCAGGTTAAACCGAGGGATGCGCAAAAGCCGGGTTGGGTCTCAGGCCCGCTTCTACCCATCTTCCCCGCAACCGTTTTGAAATCGTCTTGAACGGAGTATCCTTTCGTCATGTCTTCCCAGCGCGAGTGGTCGAACATGGTGAAGATCCTGGTTGTTATGGCGGCCCTCACGGTGATGGTGCGCGCCCAGAAGCCGGGTGTAACCCAAGTTCCCAGCTCTCGCACGCTGGTGCTGGACGGCATGGGCAAAGGGACAGCTGATCTCGGCGGCCTCTGGCAGTTCCATATCGGCGATGACCCCCAATGGGCCCGCCCGGATTTCGACGACTCCGCTTGGGAGTCGCTGCTGGTGGATGCACCCTGGGGCGCACAAGGCCATCCGTCCTACGCAGGGATCGCGTGGTATCGGCGTCACATCAGCATCATGCCGGAGCCCGGCGCCTCCGGTCAGTATCGTGTTCTGATTCCGGATGCGGAGGACGCCTACGATGTCTACTGGAATGGCAAGCTCGTGGGCAGCTATGGCAAGTTTCCACCACATGCCTACTGGTATTACAGCGTCTTCCCGCGCTCATTTCCGATCCATGGAGACACCGGGGGCGTGTTGGCCATTCGAGTCTGGAAAGCGCCGCTGGACATCTTCTCGCTCGCAGAGTCGGGCGGGATTTATGCCGTCCCCTCTCTCGGCGATCCCGATTCGATTGAACTCAACCAAAAGGCGATCACGTGGGACGAGGTCCAGCAGGATTTATTCGATTATTCCCTTGTCCTGCTTCGGACATTTGTGGCGCTACTCTGTGTTGTTCTTTGGACGCGCAGCCGCAAGGAGCAGCTCTTTCTGTGGGTTGGAGTTTTTACCGTCACGCCAGTCGGACTTGGAATTCTGCAGAATCTTTTCTTCATCCCCATTTCCTATGAGTTGGCGCGATGTATCAATCAGCCGCTTTACGTCCTCTCCAACGTTTCGCTGTGGTTCCTGCTTGTCTGGCTTCTCAGACTGAACGAGGATCCGCGGGTTCTGCAGTGGACGGAAGTTCTTGCCCGCACGACCGTAATCATTGGCATTCTCGACGGATTGTTAGCCCTGTTCTGGGGTGAGGCAACGCTCTGGATGCAGTGGGTAGACGCGATTCTATGCACTTGCATTCTGCTCTCTGAGGTGTTTCCATTTGCCTTAATTGCCCTGGCTCTACGCCGGCGTCTCGATGCATCCCGCTGGGCTGTTGCGCTCACGGCTTTTTTGCTGCAACTCATGCGCACGATTGCCGACTCCAGCGCCCTGGGGCAGCGGTTCACCCATTGGACTCTTTACTCCAACCTCATCGACAATCGCAGTTTCCAGATTCAGGGTGTGGTTTTCGGGCCCGAAAAGCTCACTTCTCTGGCCCTGTTTGCCGCGATTCTCTACGCGGTCTACCGGTACGTGCTGGAGACGCAGGCGCGCCGCACTGCCCTGGAGCAGGAGATACAGAGCGCAAAGGAAATCCAGCAGATGCTCATCCCGGAAACTCTGCCGTCGCTGGAGGGCTATGCAGTCACCAGTGCGTACACGCCCGCACAGGAGGTCGGCGGCGACTTCTTCCAGATACTGTCCAATCCTGACGGCTCAACGATTGTCGCTCTGGGCGATGTGAGCGGCAAAGGACTGAAGGCCGCCATGAATGTGTCGATGATCGTTGGTGTCATGCGCGCAGAGGCTGCAAGCTCCGTCAGCCCTGAAAAGATTATGTCTGCACTGAATCAATGCCTCGTAGGCCGCATGCAGGGCGGGTTTGCCACAACAATCGTTTGTCGCCTCGATATGGATGGCACAGTAACATTTGCCAACGCAGGGCACCTTCCGCCTTATTTGAACGGCAAGGAACTGACCCTGGAACCCTCGCTCCCGCTTGGTCTGCTAAGCCAGGCGGAATTCACGGAGGTGGCTGTTCGTCTGAATCCCGGCGATCAGCTCAGCCTCTATACGGACGGGCTGCTGGAGGCGCGCAGTAAGAACGGTGAGCTCTACGGCTTTGAGCGTATGAATACGCTTTTCTCGGCAAGGCCTTCGGCTCAAGAGGCGAGTGAGGCGGCCGTGGCGTTTGGTCAGGAAGACGATATTACCGTACTTACGCTGACACGACTGGCAGCCGGCGAGGAATCTACTACGGAACTTGTGGCGCTGGGGCTTGCCAGAACGTTCTAAGACGTGAAGCAAGGACGCAGTTGATCCGCTCAGCCCGGTCAGGCTCAAATTCTCGTGTCTCCGCCGACCTTGCACGTTCCATGGCAGACAGAATCTGTCCCTGTGGCTGGAATCAGCCCTTCCATTGCGCTTTGGGCGGGCCGCATGCCGGTGCGCATCAGGCGGTTGTTGCGAGCAGTTGGTCACCTTCACCGGTCAAAAAAAGGAGAGGGCCCGCCGAGATGTTGCGGACCCTCTCTTTCTAGTGCGGCTGCGGTACGTCGCGTCACCGCTCAGGGCGCGGTCGGCACTGCAATCTGCAAGGTGATGGAAGTGCTCCCGGAGGCGTAGTTTGCTCCGTTGCTGTAGGTGGCAGTCACAAGATCCGTGCCGTTGGGCAGGGTCACCGCGGGAATCGTGATGCTTGCAGTCCCGGCAGCATTCACCGGAACAGCGGCACCACCGAGCACGGTGCTCCCGAAGGAAAACGTCACCATACCTGTAGCATTGGGCGGACCTGCACTCCATGATGCAACGGCTGCAGTCAGCGTCAAATTGCCTCCTGTCAAGTACCAGGCCGACGGTGTGAACTGCACGTTGACGGGAGCAGGCGTGACCATAAAGCTCTCGCTCAGCGGGCCGGCGGCAGCATAGTTTGTCTGCGCCGGGTAGCTGATCACCAGTGAGTGGGTTCCCACCGGAGGCTTGGGGAGCACAATGTTGGCCGTACCGGCAACCAGCGGAAGGCTGATCGGGGCGCCGCCGTCGTAGGAGTAAGTGATCACGCCCTGCGGAGCACCCGCGTTCGAGCTTGCATACACACCGCACTGGAAGTTCGTGCCATAGGGATACGGTGTGTTCCAGCATGAAGCAGTCAGCTTTACAGGAACCGGCAGAACGGTGAGCTGCACGGCCGCCGAGTAGCCGCCGGGATTCGAGCTGTCGCCCATGTACTCCGCATTCAACGAGTGCTTACCCGCAGGGAGATTGCTCAGGTAGTCGTACACGCTGCCCCTCTTCAGGCTGAGTGTGGCGACCTGGTTGCCGTTGTCGAGGATGATCACGTTGCCGGTCGGTACGCTTCCATTCGTATTCAGGACCTGGATATCCGCCTCAGTGCCGAGCGGATAGATAATGCTGTTGGATGCCAGAGTGAACCGGATCTGGCTGTCGATGTTCACGCTGTAAGAAACGGACTGAGGCGCCTGATTGCCTGCAGCATCCGCAACGTTCAGGGTGAAGCTCTGCGCTCCTCCCATGGATGTATTCACCGGTGAGGTGAATGGGCCTGCCGAAGCGACCCCCGTACCGAAGGATTGGCTGCCGCAGGTTATGATACCCGAAGCGGGGGCACCTGATGGAATGAGCGGGGGATCGGAGCAGCTATACGTGGCCGTTACGATCTCGCCCTGGTAGTAGCTCAACCCTGCCGGTGAAAGAGCCAGGGTTGCATCTGGCGTGCCTGTATCCAAGTTGATTGGGTAAGTATAGAAGTTTGTCGTCCAGCTTCCTGAATTGTCCTGCACAAACTTCAGCTCCTGCGTTCCGGCGCAGTCTTGCGCGTAGTAATGCAATGCGTAGTATCCGTCGTTCTTGAGGGCGAGCGGTTGCGCACCTTGCGGGGCGAATACAGGCGCGACCGAGTTGCTGGAACTGCCTGGGGTTGGACAACTTACGGGATTGAGGAGCTTGGTGTCGGTGCCGCCGGTACTGCCCGGCGCAGGCACCTGGTTGGCCGATGAAAGGCCATAACTGATGCTTTGGATCGGGGCAGCTACAAAATTTGTCGCTCCCAGAAGTGATATTCCGGTTAGATCGGGCGGCTGGCTGGAGAGCATGAAGTTCGGATTGGGATTATTTGTCCAATTGCCCGGTCCCAGCGTCACGGGGCTGCCATTTCCATCCGTCATCGTGACGGTTGTTAGATCCTCCGGCACGCCATAAATAGAGACGAAGGTCGAGTTCGGATGCGTCGTTTGGCCACCGCTTGTGAACGATCCCGGCCCGCTGAAGGTGGTCAGCAGATTCTGCGGGCAAAGTTCACTGGCGAGATCGGTCTCAGCTGGGTCGAACGTGCAGGGCCCCCCTGTCCACGCTTCCTTCGCCATCAGGAAGCCCATGCCTTCGTGGAACGTCCCTTTCGCAGTGGATATGTCGGCCAATATAAAGGACGGTCCGTCAAACACTTCTTGAAGGACCTCGTCGGGCTTTTGGGATACCGGGCAATTTGCGCCCGCCGCGGAGCTGCCTTGACCCGTTGTGCATTCCAATGTGTACAGTTTGCACGCGGGTTGGCCGTCTACAAGTTCGCCGCTATGTACCAGGCAGCTTGACGTCGCAAAGGAAGTCCCGGTGACGAAAGTCGAAAAGTCGCCTGAAGCCAGGCCTGAGTCTCTCACCTGAGGAATTGCGCCACTGTTATTGGTGGTTACATTCTGGTTTGCGTACGAGCCGGCCAAGTCGTATTCAAAACCGATCTGCTGGCCCGTTAGCGGATTGAAATTGAAGTCCTGATTTTGCTGGCTGGTCGGGGTGATTGTGTTGCCGCTGATCGTACCTCCGTTCTGCACGCCGCTGAGGCTGCAGTTCGTGTTGAGGTACACGCTTGAGCTCGCGACATAGCCACCTTCATCCTCAAGCGCAATCGTCAACTGCTGCGTGCCGCTCGTCAAAAAGTCGCTGATATTAATGGGCGGAATTCCACCGGTCGATACAATCGTGATGTTTGAGTTGGGGTAGAAAGCGGTATCGACATCGGCGCCGTCAAGTTTTCCGTCACCTGCGGGCCCCTGATACGCGGCGGTGAAACAGTCAGGGAACGCCACGCCGTCGTCAATCTGCCCGCCTTTGCAGACGTTTGCAGGGCCTTTGGTCGGCGAAGTTACGAAAATGTTATTGTCCACCAGGATATTGCCTATGCCGTCTGCAGTTCCGGAGAGCGTTGCCGTCGGTGTGCTGGGACAGGACAGCGTCAACGTATTTGTGTTGAAGACGAGAGGAGTGCTGTAGCTCGCTCCGGTTTGCGACAGCCGCACATTCACAGGGCCGAAGAGCTGAATTCCGGTTGTGGTCTGGGCCTTGGCTCCAAGGCTGAAAGCGCTCCAAGTACAGAGCAGCAGCATACTTGCACGAAAGTGAATTTTCATCGCGTAGACGACCTCCTCGTCGCTCGAATGACGGCCTGCCACCCATAGAATCCGGTGCAAGCGAACGCTTCGTTGTGGTAACTAACCAGGGGAAACTCAAGTTACTACGTCGGAGTTACTCTCAAATACTGTGAGTGGGGGACGAGTAGCTCTTAGTTACATCACGTCCATAACAGAGTGTCAATGAGAATTTGCACGCTGACACCATTCGCAAATGCAGTAACGAACAGCGAAGGCTTGTGCGGCGCCTGCATAGGGTGCAAGTGAACACGATGCAGTGCCGAAGGTCCGGCCGCAGGGCCGTTGAAGGAGGCGATGCGCCGACGGGAATGCATTTGCGGGGGATGGCATAGGACGTAGCGGAAAGAGTCCGCAGGATCAGCAAAATCGCGAGATTCCAAGAGGGGAGAGGGAGCTTGGTACGGGCTGCGAAGATCGCCGAAGTGCCGCGGCGTTTTTATGAATGGAATGGGGTAAAGAAAAGATCGCGCGGCGGGGGGATAGCGGCGGGGCAACGGGTGGGCGTTCGCGATGGAACGAGAGAGCCGACCGGGCGGAGTGGGTCGTTTCCTGCCTTTTTTCTCAGTGGCACGAAAGGGATGGGTTGGGACCGAATGTCTATCCGATCAGCGCACCGAACTCGGAGCCCTATTCCCGCTTACAACAGGTTTCAAACGCTGACCGCTGCTGCCATGCGGGCGATGGTGAGGACAGTGATGTCGTCTTGCTGACCGAAGGCCTGCGCGGCGTTGGCAAGAGCAGCGCCGGCGGTGCCTTTCTGGAGCAACTCTGCGATACGCTCGAAGCCGAAGAGATGGCCCTCGGCGTTTTGCGCTTCGGCGACGCCATCGGTCATCAGCATCAGTGAGTCGCCTTCCACGAGCTTGAAATGCAGAACAGGGAAGTCGATGCCGGGAGCTGCGCCGAGCGGGAGTGCGCCCTCGATGGACAGCTCTTTTCCGTTCCGGTACGGCGGCAGGTGGCCGGCGTTGGCCAAGGTTGCGTTGCCATCCTTCTCGACGCGCAACGCGAGGCAAGTGGCGAGGCCACGACCCTGCATCCGCTCATTGAGCAGCGCAAGGATGCGGGCCGTATCCGTGGTGAACGACGCCGCAGTGCGGATGGCGCCTACGATGAGCGTGGCAAGCATTCCCGCTTCGAGTCCATGGCCGGCAACGTCACCCACTACAATCATTACGCTTCCATCCGCGGCCTGAGGCAGCACCTGAAAGAAATCGCCGCCCACTTCCCGGGCAGGGCGGTATTCGCTTTCGATGGCGAGGCCGGGTGTATTCGGCAGGTGCACCGGGATGAGGTACTGCTGCACGCTCCGCGCCGCCATCACCTCGCTTGCAAATCGCTCTTCCTGGCTGCGCGAACGTATAAAGCGGTTGGAGAGAATTGCCAGCATGGCGATGAGGAACAGAACCTCCATCAAGTCATTGGCGTCGAAGGAAAACGGAGATTGGAAGAGAATGAACGGCTGATAGTAAGTCTTCAGCCATCCAAGCTGAAAAGCTCCCCAGATCGCCGCGCTCACGGAGCCCACCCCCAGAGAGATGAGAACGGGCGCCAGCAGCAGACGGGCATCTGGCACTCCCTCCTTTGCCCGCCTGATCAGAAGGTCGCAGGACCAGGCAAGAATGACCAGCGATAAAGCCGCTTGGGTCAGATTCATGGAACCCACGCTGGGCCAAAGACCAAGCATCAGCATGAAGTAAAGGATGGGGTCTGCCGCCACGACCGCAATCGTCATGTAAAAGAGTACGGACCTGCGGCCATGCAACAACGTCTGCAGAAAAAGGACGAAACTCAAGGCGGCAATCACATTCAACAATTCCCCCGCCGAATCTCTGCGAAAGAGCGGGATGGCATGAACACTCGCATAAATGTGCAAACCATAGAACATTGCGTCGGCGAGCTGATTCAGCGCAAACCAGAGATACTCTGTTTCCCTGCGCCGGATCAGAAACAGGAGCAGGCCAATCGTGCCTGAGATGGCTGTCAGGAGCGCGAGCGAGTAAGTACCGCCAAGCCTGAGCAACCGAGAATCGCTCTGGCGCTGGAAGCGTGCATCGATCAGGCTGGACTGTCCAGCCATTCCGCCGCCGCTCTGAGGGCCTCCGCCCCAATACCTGGCCCAGCCAGACCAGTGCCATACGCGTAGAGCGACCGTTACTTCTCCCGGCACCGGCGTCTTTCCAATATCCAGTTGGTATTCGGCTGGCAGGGACATTCGCACGAGCCAATGTGGAGGCATCTGACTGAAGGATCCAATCTGTTTGCCGTCCACGAATACCTGATAGCTGGTCCTCATCGGGGGAAGCAGAAGGGACAGGTGGTCTGATCCTGGCGGGATTTGTACACGGAAGCGATACCACGCAAAGCCGCTGTAGCCCTTGTATCCCTGGCTGGCCCAGTCCTCGTCGGAGCGCAGCAGGGGCCACTGGGAGTCATCTAAGTTGGGGCTGGCCCAGGCTGGGTTGTCGCCGGGATGGAGCCGCCAGAGGCCGTCGAGCGAAGCCACAGGCTCGCGGTCCGTGGCGAGGCTGAAGGTCTGGGCCTGGAGCAAGCCACAGCAGGCAAGCAGCAGTGCCAGTCCACTGGCGCAAATGGTCCTGCGAACGGCCCGTACTGCTCCCTGCGCCAGACAGCGAGTCTGCCTGGCCGGCTGCGCCGTCATTTGCCGGGTGCGCCGCCGGTGTCCAGGGTATGCAGTTCTTTGCCGGGCTTGAAACGCACGGCCTTGCCCGGCGTGATGCTGACCTCAGTGCCGGTGCGGGGGTTGCGGCCGATGCCGGTTTTGCGCGCTCGGACGCTGAAGACGCCAAACCCGCGCAGTTCAATGCGCTCTCCGGCGGCAAGTGCCTGCTTCAGGCCTTCGAACACGGTGTCCACGGCTGCCTCAGCCTTGGTGCGCGGCAGGCCCGTGCGTTCGATTACATGGTGTACGATGTCCTGCTTGATCAATGCGGTCACCTCGCATGCGCGACTGAAATCGACTGTACCACGCCCTACGCAGTTGATGGTACAGATTTTGCGCCAAAGATGGAACACCCGGCCCATGCCGGTTCAAGGGCGATTCTCTCCGTCCTAGATTGGGGCGAGGCCCGTAGAGAGTTCAGGCAGTCAACAGATGCGCGGAGATTCGCACAGGTTGTCATTGGAGTGCGCGTTCCGTAAGATGAAGTTTTCGAGCGGCCTAGTGCGCCACTTAACCAATGACCGGCTTCATGTGCGAGCCGCGACAGGAGAAGTATGTCCATTCAGAGCGACCGTTGGATCAGGGAACAGGCCCTGCAGCACAAGATGATTGAGCCCTTCAGCGAAAAGCAGGTTCGCGAGGGCGTCATATCCTATGGCCTATCCTCCTACGGCTATGACCTTCGGGTCACCGATGAGTTCAAGATATTTACCAACGTGAACTCCGCGATCATTGACCCCAAGGCTTTTGACGAGCGGTCCTTTGTCTCCGTGCAGGCGGAGTCGGTGATTATTCCGCCGAATTCTTTTGCCCTGGCTCGTTCGGTTGAGTACTTTCGTATTCCCAGGAACGTGCTAACCATCTGTGTTGGGAAGTCTACGTACGCCCGTTGCGGCATTATTGTGAATGTGACACCGTTTGAGCCGGAGTGGGAAGGGTTTGTGACTCTTGAAATCTCAAACACTACACCGCTGCCGGCAAAGGTGTACGCGAACGAGGGGCTCTGCCAGATCCTGTTTTTCCGGTCCGATGAGGTCTGCGAAGTAAGCTATGCGGATCGCAAAGGCAAGTACCAGAAACAGCAGGGAATTGTGCTTCCCAAGCTGTAAATGGCACAGCATGGCCCGGCATGAGGATCGCCTGTCGATCGAATGGCCGACGCCCGATAGCACTGTCAGGAATCTGAATCCGGACGGCGCCGAAGGGTGAGGCAACCGCAGTGAGAGTTCGTATGGACCAAGGAACCAGCCGGCAGACCGTCCCCGTAGGACTCATTGCGGGCGAGCCGATCCGCATGGAAGGCTTGCGGGGTGTATTTGAGCATTCCCCTCAGCCGGGGCAGACCCGGTTGGTGCCCGTGGTGGGAACTCTGGAAGATTTGCTGGCGAATCCAGCGGTCGGATACCTGATCGTGGATCTGAACTCCTCATGCTGGTGCCTGGAAACATTGCGCCAGATCAGTCGCCTTAAACCCTCCATTCGGCTTATTGTGATTGGTTCTGACAGCGACGATGAACTCGTGATGGAGGCCATCGTAGCGGGCGCTCGCGCCTATCTGGACATGTCGGCCGGTCCCCGAACGATTCGCGATGCGATCGAGGTGGCACTTTCCGGTTCCATCTGGGCTCCGAGGCGCTCTCTGGCGCAGCTGATCGACAGGCTCCTTGCCGATAAAGAAGCGCGCCCAGCCAATCCGCTGCCGGATCTGACAGCACGCGAAAGACAGGTTCTGGACCTGATTCTCCTGGCGCGCTCAAACCGCGAAATCGCGGTGAAGCTTGGCATCGAAGAACGGACCGTGAAGTCCCACGTTGGCAAGCTGATGCGGAAGACAGGCGCGGAAAACCGCATTGAACTCTCGATGATGGCTCTGCGAGGACCGGAGATGGCGCGACCGGAGTAGCTTCCTGCGCGGGGTCAAGTACTTCAGTAATTCGATTTTCGATTACCTATAACCTAGTCCTTTCGTACTCTTGTACCCAATCGCCGATTACCGGAAACTCGATCACAGAAACAACGCAGATCTGGGGAAAGGAGCTCCCAGGCGGCATGTCCGCATGAAGCCTGGGAACTCCTCTTTTTTCTGAATTTCGGGTGGATATTCCCTCGGAAGTACGAAGCCCCTATTTTTGTGCGATCAGCCCACCCGAACCAAGCATCCAGCATCCAAGCCTATGAACACGTAAAGGCCTTTTTGCGTTTGCGGTCCATGTAAGCTTCTGGTTCCTCGCGCGGGTGCGATCCGGTAACTTCCCGGCTGGCGAACATCCTGAAAAATGCGGAGGGCTTTGCCGGATGATCGGATCGGTGGATGATAGAGTTTTTGCCTCTTGCGGGCGGGCTTACCCCACAGCCAAAGCACCGTCTATTGCGAATACACCCCAGACTAACGCCATCAATTGGCGTTCGACGAAAGGACTCACCCATGAAGAAGGTAATTTCCGCAATTTGCTTCTGTTTTCTGGTCACATGCACCTCGTTTGCGGCATCTTCCAAGCAGGACCTGCAGGATCGGATTGATTCCGCGAAGACCGTTCTGGAGCAGATAATGGGCGCTCCAGATCACAGCATTCCCACGGACATCCTGCAACAAGCCACCTGTGTGGGCGTTGTGCCAGGCATGTTGAAGGGTGCGTTCATCTTTGGCGGCCAGTACGGACAGGGTGTGGTGACCTGCCGCACGGGCCACGGCTGGAGTGCGCCGGTTTTCATCCGCATGGCGGGCGGCTCCTTCGGCTTCCAGATCGGCGGGCAGTCGACGGACCTGGTCCTGGTTGCCGTCAATGACAAGGGCTTTCAGGATCTGCTGAAGAGCAAGTTCAAGATCGGCGCGGATGCGTCGGCGGCAGCAGGTCCGGTGGGACGTGCGGGCCAGGCTTCAACGGACTGGAAGATGAACGCCGAGCTCCTCAGCTATTCACGCAACAAAGGCCTGTTTGCCGGCATTGACCTGGACGGCACCAGCGTCAGCCAGAACATGGATGACACCAACACGTATTACGGCGCACAGCACACCTTTGAGTCCATCCTGAAAGGCAACGTGGCCGTGCCTCCGGCCGCGGCTCCGTTTGTACGCAGCGTGGCAAAGTACTTCGTAGCATCAAAAGATCACAAATAGGCAACGTTGAAGCAGCAAGGAAGGGCGGTCCGCGAGCGGGCCGTCCTTTTCATTGCGCGGCAGACGGCTGTCATGATGCCGCGCCGCCCCCGTATGCCAACCGTCCATGCCCTACACTAAGCTTTTGCCACAATTATGCGGGAAGAGCTTGAATCCGGGCTGGTGCTGGCCGTGGTGCGCATCCTGGGGCGCATGCCGCGCTCGTGGGCGCGGCTGATTGCCGGAGTGTTGGCCTGGACTGTGTACCTGGGACTGGGCCGGCTACGCCGAGTGGGCCAGCGCAACCTGCAACTCGCTCTTCCGGAACGCTCTTCTGCATCAAGAGAAAAGATACTGCGCGGCGTCTACCGGCATCTGGGCTGGCAGCTCGTTGAGTTCTGCCGCATGAAGCGCTACACGCCGCAGAATACGCGCGCCTGGATTCGCACCGAGGGCCTGGACCACTACCTGGCAGCGCGGGACCGCGGCAAAGGCGTGCTGGTGCTCACAGGCCACCTGGGTGCGTGGGAGCTGTCAAGCTTTTACCACTCGCTGATGGGCTATCCGATGAGCATGGTCATCCGGCGTCTCGACAATCGTCCGCTCGATGAGTTCGTCAACGGCATCCGCTGTCTGCACGGGAATCGCGTGCTGCACAAGAATGACTTTGCGCGCGGCCTGTTGAAGGCCATGCATGAGGGCCAAACCGTCGGCATCCTGATGGACACCAACATGACGCCGCCGCAGGGTGTCTTTGTGGACTTCTTCGGACGCAAGGCATGCACGGGTTCAGGCCTGGCGCGCGTGGCGCTCAAGACCGGTGCGGCGGTGCTGCCCGGCTTTATGCTGTGGGAGCAGGATGAGGGCCAGTATGTGCTGCACTTCGGCCCGGAGTTGGAGTTTGCGCGCACCGGCGACGCGGAGGCCGATGTGCTGGCCGCCACGCAACAGTGCGCCGCGACCACCGAGGCATGGATCAGACGCTATGCTGACCAGTGGCTGTGGATTCATCGGCGCTGGAAGACGAGGCCCGTGGGCGAGCCGGGTCTTTACTAGAGGAGAGAGACGGATGACGCTGGGTGAGCTGGTAGAGAAGCTGGGCGGCAAGCTGGCGCAGGGCGATCCGGGGTGGAACGTCAAAGACGTGAGTTCCTATGAGCGCGCGGGCCTCTTTGATCTGATTTTCTCGGACACAAGAGCAACGGCTGCGGAGGCTCTGGGCAGCAATGCGGGCGTGATTGTGTTGCAGCCGGGCCAAGCGGACGCCTACCCGCCCGGCAAGTCTATCGTTGAGACCGACCAGCCCCGTCTCTGGTTTGCTCGCGCGGCCAGGCTGCTGGCTCCGCAGCCTTCCGCGGTGGGCATCCACCCCGCAGCAATTGTTGCTGTGACTGCCAGCCTGGGCGTAGGCGTGACGGTAGGCGCGGCCGCAGTCGTTGAGGGTGACGCGCATATTGGCGCGGGCACTCGCATCGAGGCGGGCGCGGTCATCGGTCACGGCGTTCGCATCGGCGCCGATTGCCGCATCTATCCGCGCGCCGTGCTCTATCCGGGCGTCGCACTGGGCGATCGGGTGCTGGTCCACGCCGGTGCGGTGCTGGGCGCGGACGGTTTTGGCTATGTGCGCGATGCCAAGACGGGCGCTTACACTCAATTTCCGCAGCAAGGCACCCTGGTGATTGAAGACGATGTGGAGATCGGGGCAAACTCAACGATAGACCGCGGCGCACTGAAGGAGACGCGCATCGGCAGGGGAACGAAGATTGACAATCTCGTCCACGTGGGACACAACTGCGAGATCGGCGAGGACGTAATTCTCGTGGCGCTGACGGGAATCTCGGGGTCAAGTACGGTGGGCAGCGGGGCGGTGATTGCAGGTCAGGTGGGCATCGGCGACCACGCACACGTCGGACCTGGAGTCATATTGGGCGGCCAGTCCGGCGTCTTTAACGGCAAAACGCTGACCAATGAAGGCCACAAGCCTGGAACGGTCTTCTTCGGCACGCCGGCGCGTCCGCTCAAGCAGGTGCTGCGGGAGCAGGCCACGCTCGCCCGCCTTGCCAAGAGCCACGGCAAGTCTGACGGCAAGGAGTAGCCGTGCCGGTCATCATTGTTGGGGGCAGCGGTAGAAACGTGGGGAAGACCGCAGTCATCTGCGGACTGATTGCGGCTCTGCGCGAGTTTGCCTGGACTGCGGTCAAAATCACCAGTCACGCACACGGCGAGCGTGAACCTATCTGGGAAGAGACCACTGCAGGGCAGGCGACCGACACTGCGCGGTATCTGGCCGCCGGCGCAAGCCGTGCGCTGCTCGTCTCTGCGCAGGATGAAATGCTTGCACAGGTCATCCACGCGCTTTGGTCGCGTATAGAGCGCGATTCCCCCTTGATCTTCGAGTCCAATCGAATCGTGGACTTTGTGCAGCCGGATCTATGCCTGGCGGTTGACGCAGGAGCAGACGGCGAACGGAAGCCATCCTTTGAAAGGCTCCGGCGGCGGGCAGACGCGACCATCCTGCGTGGTCCCGATGGGGAGATGCCTGGCCTGGGAAAGCCCGTCTTTCACCTGGCCGCATTAGACCGCGTCTCGCCGCCGCTGCAACAATGGCTTCGTGCGAGGCTGATGCCTCACTGAGTATGGAGTAGACCCACAAGGCAAAACGGAGGAACTATGGATCGGCGCGATTTCTTGAAGACGGCAACGACGGCGGTGAGCGTGGCGGCCACAGAGCGTCTTTTGACGCCCATGCTGCACGCGGAGGGGAAGGCGCCCGAGGCAGAGGGCATGATCTATCGCACGCTAGGCAGCACCGGGGAGCGTATCTCGGCCATTGGCCTTGGCGGCTACCACATCGGCAAGCCGTCGCTTGAGGAGCAGGAGTCCATTCAGTTGATTCGCCAGGCCATCGACCGCGGCATCACCTTTATGGACAATTGCTGGGATTACAACGACGGCGTCAGCGAGGCACGCATGGGCAGGGCGCTGGCGGACGGATATCGGAACAAGGTTTTTCTGATGACGAAGATCGATGGTCGCACCAAAGCTGCCGCCGCGCAGCAGATCAACGAATCGTTGCAGCGCCTGCAAACCGACCACGTCGACCTGATGCAGTTCCACGAGGTCATTCGCCTCGAAGACCCCGACCGCATCTTCGCCGAGGGCGGCGCGATGGAGGCCATGCTGGACGCGAAGAAGGCGGGCAAGGTTCGCTATATTGGCTTCACCGGCCACAAGGACCCGTATGTGCATCTGCGCATGCTGAATGAGGCGCGTGCACGCAGCTTCCACTTTGACGCCGTGCAGATGCCGCTCAACGTGATGGACGCGCACTTCCGCAGCTTTGGCCATGATGTTCTGCCCATCCTGAATCGCGAAAACATCGGCGCGTTAGGCATGAAGGCATTCGGCGACCACTTCATCCTCGACAGCAAGACCGTGAAGCCGATCGAGTGCCTGCACTATTGTCTCAACTTGCCCATCTCGACCCAAATTACGGGCATCGACAATCAGGCAGTGCTCGACCAGGCGCTGCAAGCGGCGCGGACCTTTCAGCCAATGTCTGAGGCGCAGGTGGCCAGCCTGCTCGATCGCACAAAAGCCGCCTCGCAGGAAGGCAAGTTCGAGCTCTACAAGACGAGCACCCACTTTGACGGAACAGCGCATCGGCCGCAGATGCTGGGGTGAGGCACAGCGCCGGAATATTCAATGGAGGATCGAAGGGGGATCCGCGCACGTCAACGCGGTGAGCGGGTTACTTTTCCGGGGGGAACAACTCTGCCTTGAAGGAGCCGTCGCGTTGCTTGATGAGCATCTGGACCTTGCCTTCGGCCTCGTCCAGTTCTTTCTTGCAGGCCGTCGAGAGAGCCACGCCCTCTTCAAACAGCTTGAGCGAGTCCTCCAGGCTGAGGTCGCCCTTCTCCATCTGCTCGACAATGCTTTCGAGTTTTTGCAGAGACTCTTCAAAGGATGGCATGGGTCTTACTCCTTCACCCTGGGCGCCGGTGGCAGCACGCTCGCAATTACCTCGGCAGCGGCGGCGTAGCGGCCAAAGGGCGCGCTGACCTGGACACCCTGCACGTAGGGACGGACTGCCTCCATCATCTGCTGCGCGATGTTGATGCCTTCCTTGCGCGCCGCTTCCGGCGTGTCGGCCTGCGCCATGCGCAGCATGATTTCCTCCGGCATGGAGACACGCAGATCGTTCTTCATGAACTCTGCGTTGCGCAGGCTGGTAAGGGGCCAGATGCCGGCAATGACGGGGATGCGATGCTGCTCGATGCGTTTGAGGAACTCTTCCAGAAGGCGCAGGTCAAAGACCGGCTGGGTGATGGCGTACTCCGCGCCTGCCTCCACCTTAAAAGCGAAGCGGCGCAGTTCGTGCTCGATGTCCGGTGCGCCAGGGTTCGCCGCGACGCCGATGGTGAAATTCGTCGAGGCTCCTATCGAGTTTGCCCCGATGTCGAGCCCGTGGTTGAGGCGCCGCACCAGGTTTACGAGGCCGATAGAATCCACGTCGAACACCGCGGTGGCATCCGGGTAGTTGCCCAGTTTGGGCGGGTCACCTGTGAGGCAAAGTATGTTGCGGAGGCCGATGGACGACGCTCCCAGGAGGTCCGACTGGATGGACAGCACATTGCGATCGCGGCAGGTGTAGTGGAGCACCGTCTCGATGCTGGTTTGCTGCTGAATCTGGATGCAGAGGCTTTGCGCGCTCATGCGGGCCGAGGCGCGCGGCGAGTCCGGCACGTTGATGGAGTGGACGCCGAGCTGCGCTAGAAGCTGCGCGCCTTCGATTTCGGCGGAGCAGTCGATGCCTTTGGGCGGCACTATCTCGACCATCGTGACAAAAGTTCCTTGTTCGATGAGGGAACCAAGCCGCGAGCGTTGGCCGAGTGAAGCCGGCGGCGTTTCGTTGCTGAGCACGGCGGTAGCGTGGCCTTCGGCGACGCGCGTTTGTGCGTCGATGGCTCGCATGGCCGAGCGCATGGCGCGGATATGGTTGGGCGTGGTGCCGCAGCAGCCGCCGACAATCTGTGCCCCCGCGGCGATGGCCTTGCGCGCAAAACTGGCCATGTACTCGGGCGAGCAGAGATAGATGTTGCGGCCTTCGACGGCGCGCGGCAGGCCGGCGTTGGGCATGGCGGCGATGGGCAGCGTGGTGGCAGAGCGCATCGCTTCAACGGCGGTGAGTACGGCGGAGGGCCCCGTGGAGCAGTTGACGCCGATCGCTCCTGCGCCCCACTCGGTGAGTAGCGCCGCGGCCTGTTGCGGGGAGGATCCGTCAAGACAGTTGCTCTCGTCGTCAACGGTGACCATAACCAGCACGGGCAGATGAGGCGCGGTCTCTTCAGCGGCAAGCAGCGCTTCACGGGCCTCATTCAAAGCCGGCATGGTTTCAATGATGAGGAGATCGGCGCCGGCTTCAGCCAATGCGCGAATCTGCTCGGCGAATGCGGCGCGAGCTTCCTCAAGGCCAGTCTTGCCGAGCGGTTCCAGCCGCACACCCAGTGGGCCTACTGAGCCGGCGACCCAGGCCTCGCCCGCCTGCTTCTCGCGCAGATGCGCGACGGCCTCGCGGGCAATCCGCACTCCAGCGGTGTTGATCTCCGCCACCTTGCTGCCCAGCCCATGGCGTGAGAGACGGAAGCGGTTCGCGCCGAAGGTATTGGATTCCAGAATCTGTGCGCCCGCCTGCAGGTACTCCTCATGCACGGCCATGATCAGGCCGGGATCGGAGAGGTTCAGCTCGTCATAGCAGCGGTTGATGAATATGCCGCGCGCGTAGAGAACTGTCCCCATGGCGCCGTCGGCGAGCGCTGGTTGTCCGGCAAGGATGTCACTGAATTGCGGCATTCTGTTGTCATGCTAACGCATCAAGACCGAAGTTGCGTCGGCGGAGTGTTCGCCCGTCCGGCACGATCGGGAACCGAGTCCTGCGCCTGGGCTGCAAGAGCAAGCGTGATGCTCTGACGTGCGCAGGGTCCGCCGGGGGCTCTCCAATCGCCTGCGGGCCGACCCGTCAGAGGGTCAGGCTGCTTTGTTATACTTCGAGAGTCTAAAGGGATGCAGGAATCGAGTTCAGGCGGGCTGTTTTGGCCCGTTCCGGGCGAACTGCAACCGCCGGTTATCGTATTCACTTAAAAGGCGTCGGCACACTCCGCACGCTCTGTCGAGGTAAGGGATTTTGAAGAAGAGAAGTCTATGGTTGAGCACCGTCGGGGCACTGGCGGCTGCAATTGTTCTGGCAGGGTGCGGTTCCACAACCTACTTCGCGGGCCGTGTGTTGCCGCCGAGCGGATTGCTGTACCGAGTGCTGATTGCAATCCAGAACCCCAGCTCCTTTACCAAGGGTGCGCTCGAGTTTGTGGATGCGTATTACGACATCCGCTACGCCTACGACAACATAAACAAGACATACTCCATCACGGGGTATGCGGGGGCGCTTCCGGTCACCATCCAGAACATGCCGGAAGAGCAGACAGGTGCTGTCTACGGCTCCGGGGATGGCAGCCTGACGTTCATCAGCTACGCAAAAGAGGCAACGAATGGGGCCGTGTCGGGCCTGAATGGCGTTTCATCCAGCGTGTTTGTGACGCGCAGCCAGGCGTATGCCTTTGCAGCCAGCCAAGCTGCGCACGTCGTGACGGCGATCGACCGCGTTACGAGCCAGGAGGCAAGCCTGAGCTTGCCCGGGGTTTACCGTGTGAGTGTCAACCCGGGTGGTTCGGCCGCACTCGCATTTGTCCAGAATTCGAATTACATCTATTACACGCGCCAACTTACCGCCGCGCAAACGATCACCTATGCGGGCGGTCCCGGCAACTGGCCAAAGGCCGCAGTCGATTGTGAGCCGCAGAATGCGCCCTTGTGGTGCCTGCTGCAAGCGCAAAGCCCGGATAATATCGACTCGACCGGCAACTACTATGGCGCTCCACTCACTTTCGACCGCCCGATCAAGGCTGTCTTTTCATCGGACGGCGGAACGGCGTACATCCTGAACTGCGGACCTGAATGCGGCGGGACAGCTTCCTCTGTTACGCCAATCGCGGTGAGTCCACTTATATTCCAGATCGGGCAGCAGTCGGGCACGTTGCCGAAGACCGGGTCGCTTCCCTTTATCCCTGTGCCCGGGGGATCAAGCAATGCGCTTGTAGTTGGATCCACGATGTATGTGGTCGGTCAGCAGCTACAGCCTGATGGCTTGTTCACGGGGAATCTCACAGTGCTGAATCTGCTGAACAATACCGCGGGGAGTGCGACCCCGATCAGCGATGGACTTCCGGGCGGCGTGAGCCGGATGCTGCTGGCGGACGACAACACGCTGTGGATTGGAATGACGAAGTGCAACAACGGTGAGCGCTTTGCCAAGGGGCAACCGTACGGCTGCCTGACGATGTACAACACAGCGACCAACAGCGTGACGATGATCGAGCCCTATCTGGGCGATCTGACAGGCATCGCGGATGTCGAAACCCTCCACAAGGTTTATGTGGCGCAAGGGGGCCAGGTGTACATCTACAGCACGCACGATGGCTCAGCAATCAACAATCAATACGTCACTGTGACCGGCACTGCCTATGACGTGGCTTTTATGGACGGCACGACCGACGCGAATAACACGGTCTACTGATGAGCATGGCTGCCGCTGACGATCCCTTGCCGGTTGACGTTCTGGCGATTGCAGCGCACCGCGACGACGTGGAGCAGACCTGCGGCGGCACGCTGCTGAGAATGGCTGCAAGAGGCCTGCGCACTGGGATTTTGGATCTGACGCAGGGTGAAGCCGGAACCCGAGGCACCGCCCAGGAGCGTGCCGCGGAAGCGGCCGAAGCTGCCCAATTGCTTGGCGTGGGCTGGCGCGTGGCGCTCGACCTGCCCGACGGAGCCATCGCGAATACGCTGGAGAACAGGGTCAAGATTGCGCGCGTGGTGCGCGAACTCCGCCCGCGCGTAGTCATCCTTCCCTATTGGCAGGCGCGCCACCCGGACCATGCGACAACTGCGACTCTGGGCTACGAGGCCTGCTTTCTGGCTGGCTTGTCCAAGGTGGAAACAGGCAGTCAGCCGCATCGCCCATTCAAGATTGTCTATGCCAGCCTGTATGCGGATGTGCGCCCCAGCTTCATTGTGGACATCACGCCGTTCATCGAGCAGCGTCATGCCGCGCTGATGGCTTACAGATCGCAGTACGCCAACCAGCCGGAGGGCAGCGGCCTCTTTGTGGCGGAGGATGAAATACGCGAACGGACCTTCGCCGAGGCACGGCATTACGGCCTGCTGGCCGCTGTCCGCTACGGAGAGCCTTTCGTGCAGAAGGAAGTCGGTCTGGTGGACGATCTGACGCTTTTGCCCGTCCAGTCAATTTAAGCCAACAAACTTTGCCGGACCTTCGATTCGTTTTGCGCGTGTTTCAATGCTGGAACAACATCCGGCCGCCGATGGCAAGCAAAGTCACAGCAAAGATGCGACGCAGCCACAGGTCCGGGATATACTGCGCCCCGGCGCCTCCAAAGTATCCGCCGACAAGAAAACCTACGGCCAGCAGCGCAGCCACGCGAACATCCGCTTCGCCTTTGCGATAGTACTCAAGAAAAGCCAGCAGCCCCACCGGCGCAAGCAGGGCTCCGAGCGACGTGCCCTGCGCCTTGTGCTGGTCCATTCCGAGCAGCCAAACCAGCGCGGGAACGAACAGGATGCCCCCGCCAACCCCAACCACACCGGAGAATGCTCCAACAACTACCCCTATCAACAAGGTCAACCAGACCATTTGTCCCCCATGGCGCGATCCTGACGGTGGTGCACGCCCCAGTCTTCAGCCTAACCGCTCGGGGTTGAAGGCTGGGGCATGTTGTCGGACCATCGTGGCGCGATGCGGGGGTAGGCTTAGTCTGCTTCCAGTGTCCTGGTCCGGAAGAGCAACCCGGCGGCAATACCTGCCACACTTGGAATCAGCAGGAACAACCAGACCTGTGCGAGCGCCGTTCCGCCCACCAGCAGGGCGGGTCCAAGACTGCGCGCCGGGTTCACACTCACGCCGGTGATGTGGATGCCAAAGATGTGAATCGCCACCAGCGTAATGCCGATGCCGAGGCCGGCAAAGCCCGAGGGTGCGCTCTTCTGCGTCGAGCCCAGAATGACGGTGACGAAAATCAGCGTCGCGACAAACTCGAAGGCAATCGCCGACATCATGCTGTAGCCGCCCTGGTAGCCCGGCCCCCAGCCGTCCTGTCCGAGCCCGCTGGCGCCAATGTTGTATCCTCCCGCCACACCGCTCACAATCACGCTCAGAATCCAGGCTGCCAGAATGCCGCCCGCGAACTGGCCGACCCAGTAGCCGATCATGTCTTTGAGGGACATCCGGCCTGCGGCCCACACACCCAGGCTTACGGCCGGATTGATATGACAGCCGGAGATCGGGCCTATCCCGTAGGCTGCGCCGATCAGTGCAAATCCGAAGGCAAATGCGATGCCTAGAATGCCCACCTTGTCGCCCGCCACCACGGCGGTTCCACAGCCAAAGAGCACCAGAATGAAGGTGCCAACCAGTTCTGCCAGATACTTTTTCATGGTTCCTCCCATGGGTTGTGTGTCTCGAACGGATAAGCGAGCACGCCGTTGTACACCGGCAGGCCCGCGGTTGGGCCGAATATGACCCGGTTCAGCAGATTTGAGGAGCAATGAATTGCAGCCTTCCCGTACGCCCACGGAGTCTCGCAGAGGTCCTCACGAGGCGTCAAGCAAAAAGCCCTTCTGTACGGGCTTTTTGCGTCGGGCGGTGCCGGCCATCTGAGCAAATTCACACAACGTTTGCAATCTATTTGCCTGACTGCAGTAGTCTGTTCATGGTCTCGGGCGGCCTGCACGATTGATCTTCAACGGTCGCCGGGAAAGGGCACACCGGTTGAGCCAGACTGTATTTGTACTGGAAGATGACACAGATATTTCGCGGCTGGTGCAGCACCATCTTGAAGCCGCGGGATTTGCCGTTCGGTTGTTCCAGACCCCCAATAACCTGATTCCCGACGCTGAGCGACAGGCTCCGGCGCTCTTCCTGCTGGACATTATGGTGCCGGGCGGCGACGGGCTAGACGTATGCCGAAGGCTGCGCAGCCATCCGGGTCTTTCCACGGTGCCGATTATCTTCCTCACCGCCCGCGCGGGAGAAAATGACCGGGTGTTGGGTCTGGAACTGGGCGCCGACGACTACATCACCAAGCCTTTTGCCACGCGTGAGCTGGTGGCCCGCGTGAAGGCAGTGCTGCGCCGTTTTGAGCGCCCCACGACGCCTTCTGTTATCAGCTTTGAAGAGGTTGTCATCGATGCCAATGCGATGCAGTTGCGTGTGCGCGGCGAGCTGACCACGACCACTGCCACCGAGTTTCGTCTTCTCGACTACCTGGCCCGGCATCCCGGCCGCGTCTTCAGCCGCGACCATCTGCTGGATGCGGTGTGGGGCGATGCGCGCTTTGTCACGCCTCGCTCGGTGGACGTTTATGTACGCCGCATCCGTGAGAAAATCGAGGTGGACCCGGAGAACCCGCGCTACCTGAAAACCGTGCGCGGGGCCGGCTACCGCTTCGAGATTCCCAAGGGCGAATAACTGCTGATTCGGCGCAGGCATATGCCGCATCAAGACGGATGGGGGCGGCTTCTGTTGACCCGCAAAGTTTTTACCAAGCTGCTGGCCCTGTTTGTGTTGTTGCTCGTCTTTCAGACGGTGGCCATGGAGTTGATTCTGCGGCACTTCGTGGAGCACACGCAGGCCGAAACCCTGCATCGGCTCGATCGCGAGGCGCTGTGGTCTGGCCTGCTGGCCCTGACCGTGGCGCTGCCGCTGGCCGCCTGGGCTGCCGGGGGCGTGACAGCAAGACTGCAACGTGTGGTGGACTTCGCGCGACACATTGCGCAGGGCGATCTTTCCGCGCGCCTGAGCCCGCAAGGGGGCGACGAACTCTCCGCAATGGAGGCGGCGCTGAACCAGACCGCGGAGCGTCTCGACAGCAATTTTGCAGAGATTGAGAGCCGCCGACACGAACTCGCAACCATGCTTGACTCCATGCAGGAGGCGGTAGTGGCCGTCACTGCCGAGGGTCAGGTGCGCTGGTCGAATGCTGTGATGCAGCGCATCGCGGGGACTGAGATTCGCGCCGGCAGGCCGCTTGTCCACTCGGTGCGCGACCCCGAGTTGCTGGCATGTGTACGCGGCGCCATCGAGAGCCGCGAGGTTCGCTTTGGCCGCTCCAACTCGCTTGCGCCGGGCCGCACGTTTGAGATCAATGCCGCACCACTGCCTTCTGGCGGCGCGCTGGCTGTGCTGCACGATGTGACCCGCATTGAGGCAGCGGAGAAATCGCGGCGGGAGTTCATTGCCAACGTCAGCCACGAACTGCGTACTCCGCTCACGTCGATCCAGGGCTACGTGGAGACGCTGATTGAAGATCCGAAACCCAGGCCGGGGACGACGCGCGAATTTCTTGGAATTATCCAGAAGAATGTGAGCCGAATGAGCCGGTTAACGGAGGATCTGCTTGCCCTGGCTGGCGTGGAGAGTCCCGATTACAAGCTCGCCGCACAGCCCATGCGCGCATCGGCGCTGGTGCAGGATGCGATTGAATCCCTGGGCGGCATTGTGGTGGATTCCGGTGTGGAACTGCAGTCTGCAGGTGCGCCCGACACTTGTGTCATTGCCGATGCGGACGCGATGAATCAGGTATTCGGAAATCTGATTGAAAATGCTGTGAAATACGGCAGCTCTGGTAAGCGGATCGAGGTGGGTGCCAGGCCGGTGGCCGAGGGAATCGAGTTCTGGGTGCGGGACTTTGGTCCCGGCATCGCCTCGGAGCACCTGGAGCGCATCTTCGAGCGCTTCTACCGCGTCGACAAGGCTCGTTCGCGCGAGTCGGGCGGGACTGGCCTGGGGCTCGCCATCGTGAAGCACATCGTCCAGGTGCACGGGGGCCGCATCTCGGTGGAAAGTGAACTGGGCGCAGGCGCAAACTTCCACTTCACGCTGCCGTTGGCGCCGCCGGTCTCCCGGCCAGAGGCAAGCCAGCCTGCAAAGACCGAAGCATGACCGGTCTGTCCGCTCGACGGCGGCACCAGGAAGCGCCCAATTCTGCCGTTCTTTCAAACGCCAGTAACATTGCGAGTAGAGAATGATGAGTGTCGGTAAATCCGCAAGGGAGTTCTTCGTGAAGAAAGCTTTGGTTGCAGTTGGTTTATTTGTGGTTGCGCTCAGTACCGTTCAGGCCCAGCACCTGACCGGAGCCGGATCAACCTTCGACTACCCGATTTTTTCCAAGTGGTTTGATGAGTACAGCACGGCGCACCCCGGAGTGGAGATTAACTACCAGTCCATCGGCTCCGGAGGCGGCATCGCCCAGGTGATCAAAGGGCTGGTGGACTTTGGCGCATCAGACATGCCGATGACCGATGAGATGCTGGCTTCATCCAAGGTGAAGCTTGTTCACCTTCCCGTCGTACTCGGCGCAGTTATGCCCGTTTTCAATATTCCCGGCGTGAATAACCTCAGATTCAGCGGCGACGTGCTGGCTGATATTTATATGGGGAAAATTTCCAACTGGAACGATGCCCGCATCGCGAAGGATAACCCTGGTGCGCATCTGCCGGACCAGAAGATTATTGTGGTCCACCGCTCGGACGGCTCAGGCACCAGCTTTGTCTGGACCGACTACCTGAGCAAGGTGAGCAAGGACTGGGCGGCGGGCCCTGGCAAAGGCACTTCACCCAGCTGGCCGGTGGGAGTGGGCGGCAAGGGCAATGAGGGCGTTGCCGGTCTTGTGCGCCAGCTGCCTGGCGCCATTGGCTACGTCGAGCTGATCTATGCGCTGCAAAACCACATGTCTTCCGGCGCCGTCAAGAATGCCGCCGGGAACTGGATTACGGCATCCATCGCCAGCACCACCGCAGCGGCAGGCAGCGTCAAGAATATGCCGGCGGACTTCCGCGTCTCCATCACCAACGCTCCCGGAGCCGATGCGTATCCGATTTCCAGCTTCTCGTGGATCATCGCGCCTGTCGATGGCCCAAATCCCGTAAATCGCAAGGTGCTCAAGGATCTGCTCAGCTGGATCGTCAAGTCCGGCCAGAACGATTCCGCCGCTCTTTCCTATGCTCCGCTGCCGCAGAACCTGGCGGATAAGGAACTGCAAGTTGTTTACTCGTTGAAGTAAGCTCATTCGAATGGGT
This sequence comes from Acidobacteriota bacterium, assembly GCA_021805025.1. Lineage (GTDB taxonomy): Bacteria > Acidobacteriota > Terriglobia > Terriglobales > Acidobacteriaceae > Telmatobacter. Next base: position 31,705 of record JAJZGF010000003.1, on the reverse strand, counting down.
CTGGCGAACCTCCCGCCGGGCCCATTTCCTTTTCGATCCCCGCTTTCACCAATCCTGCCGGAACTGTCCCTCCACCTTTTGCGTATTCGATTGCAGTCGCTCAGCTGCGTGCGCGGGTTTCTTTCTACGCACGGCGCGATCTGAGCGTTCAATGATTATGCAAAGCTTCACGGACACTCTCGGGCAGGTGCTTCGAGCGATTGCGGCAAACAAGCTGCGCAGTTTCCTGACCATGTTTGGGATCGCGTGGGGCGTGGGCTCGTTGCTGGTTCTGGTGGGTCTGGGCGAGGGGTTTCGTTCGGGCCAGCACCGGCAACTTGCTACGCTGGGCAATGACCTGGTGATGATGTGGAACGGGACCATTCCGGCGGTTGCCAACCAGCACACCGGAATGCGTCCCTATGAGTTGACGATGGGCGACGCGGCCGCTGTCAGTCAACTGCGGGAGTTGCGCGCCGTGACGGTGGAACTGGGTCGCTCCGATCTTTATGAAGTGAGCCAGTGGGCCAACACTTCCAGCCATGTCATGGGCGTGGAGCCGAACTACACAGTTGTGCGTTTTATCCCGATGGCAACGGGTCGGTTTATCGACGCGGCCGATCTGGCGAACCGGCGGCGTGTTGCGGTGCTGGGCTTCAAGGCGGCGGCGCTGCTGTTTAATGGCCGCCCCATGCTGGGTGAGACGATCACCATCAATGGAACCGCATTCACCGTAGTCGGATCAGTGGGCAAAATCAGCCGCGGGAACAACGACTACGACGACCAGAAGGTTTACGTCCCTGTGACTACCATGCAGGAGCTATTTCCGCTTAAGGGCTACAACATCCCTCAGGATGCGCTCACATCGATTCAATATCAGCCCGTCACCAAAGGCGAGATTGATGCCGCGGTGGCCGCCGTGCATCGCGTGATAGCTGAACGCCACGGTTTCGACCCCGCGATGAAGGATGCCTTTTATGAGTTCGATACGATTCAGGAAGAAAAGATGATTGGAGCCATCTTCAGCGCGATGGATATATTTCTCGGCGGGGTCGGCATTGTGACGCTGGGCCTGGGCGCGGTGGGCATCATCAATATCATGCTGGTGTCTGTCTCTGAGCGCACACGTGAGATCGGCCTGCTGAAGGCGCTGGGCGCCACCAAGCGCAGCGTTCTGTCGCAGTTCTTTTGGGAAGGACTGTTGCTGACGGGTATCAGCGGCCTGATCGGCATTGCGCTGTCGGCGGGCTTCATGTCACTGCTTCAGATGTTTCTGACGGACAAGATGCCAGGGTGGGATCCGCCGCGTCTTGTGCCGTGGTCGGCCGCGTTGGCCCTTGGTTCGCTGGTGCTGAGCGGCATTGCCGCAGGGCTTTATCCGGCGAGCAAAGCGGCGCAGATGGACCCGATTGAAGCTTTGCGCAGAGAGTAAGGAAGGCCGTCATGTTCAAAGATATCTGGGGTCAGGCCTGGGAGGCGATGGTCTACAACCGGCGGCGCACGGCCATCACCATGATTGGCATGGCCTGGGGAATCGCCACGGTGGTGCTGTTGCTGGCCTATGGCGCGGGATTCAGCCGCGCCATTGAGGCCATTTTTGCCCAGTGGGGCACCAACATCATCGGTACCTTTCCGGGTCGTACCAGCGAGCAGGCTGGCGGAGAGAAGTCCGGTGTGCTGGTGCGGTTTACCCAGGACGATCTGGACCGCGTAGCGATCAGTGTTCCAGGGATTGAGCGTATCTCGCCGCAGGTGCAGAAAGATGTGCCTGTACAGAACGACCTGCACACCTATACGTGGACGGTGAATGGCGTGCTCCCCGTTTTCCAGGACATTTGGAAACTGGACACGGATCAGGGGCGGTTCTTTAACGGCGAGGAAGAGCAGCAGCGGGCGCACGTATGCGTGATTGGATCGGAAGCCAAGACGAAGCTCTTCTCGGGCGGATGGGGAGTGGGCGAGACGATCCGGCTGAATGGCGTGCTGTTCACCGTCGTCGGAGTGCTGGCGCCCAAGATGCAGGAGGGCGAAGACAACGATCGCAACCGCCAGATCTATGTCCCGTTCAGTACCATGAGCGACATCAAGGACACGAAATACCTTGATGGGATATGGTTCAACTATCGCGGCGACTACCAGATGGTGGAGAAGAGTCTGCGCGAGACGCTGGCCGTGGCGCATCACTTTCGGCCCTCAGACCACAACGCCATTTATGTTGCAAACCTGATGACCGAGCTGCACCAGTTCCAGATTCTCTCACTGGCACTGCAGGTGCTGCTGTCCCTGGTGGGCGCGCTCACGCTGGGCATAGCGGGAATCGGACTGATGAACATCATGCTGGTGGCGGTGCAGCAGCGCACCCGGGAGATTGGCGTGGAGAAGGCGCTGGGTGCGCAGAAGCGGCATATCCTGCTGCAGTTTCTGGCAGAGGCTTTTGTGATTACTGGTGTGGGGGGCATGAGCGGAATTGTGCTGGCGTATCTAGTGTCGATATTGGTGGGACGAATTCCGTTCTATAGTGCTTTGGCCCTGCACGCTGAGGGTGCGGATATCTATTTGAAGATTTCGCCGCTCTCAGTGATTGTGGCCACGGTGATCCTAGCTGTTACGGGGCTGGTGAGCGGGATGATTCCGGCGATACGCGCAGCGAACCTGGACCCGATTGAGGCGCTGCGGTACGAGTGAACCGGACGGCGAGATCTGCGCGCCAGGCATCTTGCGTGGCGCCCCGTCTACCGCAAAAAGCAGCAATGATTTGCACTCACGCGAGCTTGTAAGGCGTCCGGTAGGGGCGCGTCAGCAGCGCGCTGGCCACGGGGTCGTTGAGAATGGTTTCGTTGGCGACGTCCCACTGGAGCTTGCGGCCGGTGAGCATGGAGATGAGGCCGAGATGGCCGGGGATGATCGAGTGGTGCGCCGTCTCGACGGGAGCGATGGTGGGCTTGCGGGATTTGACGCAGTCGAGAAAGTTGCGACGATGCTCGGAGGACTCGTAGAGTTTGACCTTGCGTTGGCTTTCGGGAAGAGATTCCTCGTTGACCCAGTCGGGATTTGAGGCGTCAAAGCCGCTGCGGTCCACCCAGACCCACCCGTCGGGGCCAATCCATTTGGTTCCCATCGCAATGGCGGGCGAGCCTCCGGCGATGGTGATGTGGACATCGTTGGCATATCCTGTCACCTCTTTGCGATAGAGGCACTCGACGGTGTACTTCGTTGCGGTGTTCCAGACGGCGTGGGCGGGCGGGAACTCGCCGAAGCCCTCGACCTCAGACGGTCCGGTCGAGTCAAAGCCAAGGCCCCAATGTGCGATGTCGCCGTGGTGGCCGATCCAGTCCAGGAGCTGGCCGCCGCCGGTGTTGTAGTTCCAGCGCCAGTTCTGGTAGACGCGCTGCTCAATGTAAGGCTCCATTTTGGAGGGGCCGATCCAGGTGTTGTAGTCGAGCTCGGGTGGCGGCTCGGTGACTGCGAGGTTCCACGCGGGGGTGCCGGGGACGATCTGGGCAGGGCTGGTGATCTTGTCGGGAAGAGCCGCGAGGCGCTTGAGCAGCGAGGGAACTGTGCCGGGAAAGTCGTGATGGCCGCCGGGGAGGCCAACCTCAACATGGCTGACGTTGCCGATCAGGCCGTTGCGTACGATCTCCGCCGCCTTATGGAACTGGGGCAGGGAACGCTGCCAGGAGCCGGTTTGCCAGATGATGTTGTTCTGCTGGACAGCGCGGACGATAGCCTGCTGCTCGGCGATGGTGCGGGCGAGCGGCTTTTCGCCGTAGATGTCCTTTTTGCGGGCGGCGGCCTCTGTGGCGACAATTGCGTGCCAGTGATCGGGAATGGCGATCATGAGGGCGTCAATGTCGTCGCGCGCAATCAGCTCGCGATAGTCGTGATAGGCGCGGCAGTCCTTATTGCCGTAATGGCTGTTGACGGTGTCGACCGCTGCCTGCAGGTGTCCGGTGTGGATGTCGCAGGCAGCGACGACCTGGCAATCGTCAAAGGAGAGGAAGGATTTGGTGTTTGCCGGCCCCATCATGCCCCAGCCGATGACGCCGATGGTGATGCGGTTCGAGGCAGGCATGCGGCTGGCGCGGGCAAGGGGACTGGCGATAATGGCCGCGGTGGCAGCTGCGGACTGGAAAAACTGGCGGCGGCTGATATTCATGGGGCTTCTGAAATCGAATGGAGCACGAAGCATAGCGGCCTCCTGGGTCTACGGGAAGTTGCATTGACTGCGGGTGGGCATGTGGTTCAAGCCTCAAGCAGCAACGTTGCACAATGCAGGGGAAGTCTAGCATGTGGCGCGTGGTTCAGTAGCGCATGGCGTCGGGTGCCTGGGCTGGTGCGGCGCTTGCCCATCGCGGGTCCTTTCCATTCGTCGGCGCTCATGCGTCTGTGGGAGTAATCTTATGGCATGAGTCTGTACTGCGCAGTCGGTAGCGTCCAATCCGATTTTTCTTTGGGTCAACTGAATGATCTGCTGGCGGAGAGCCTTGCAAAGCTGGGTCCGCGCCGGCGCGTGCTTGCGGTCCCGCCGGACCAGACGCGGGCGCACTCGCAAGCGGGCGCACTTACCCACGCAGCCTGGAAGCACTATGGCGAGAACTTGCAGGCGGTGCTTCCCGCGTTGGGCACGCACACGGCCATGCAGCCTGCACAACTTAGAGGCATGTTCGGCGATGTGCCGCAGGCGCTGTTCCGCGTGCATAACTGGCGCACGGATATTGAAACAGTCGGCGAAGTGCCTGCAGAGTTTATTCGCGAGCAATCAGAGGGCAAACTGAACTTTGCGTGGCCTGCACAAGTAAATCGGCTGATCGCGCAAGGTGGGTTCGACCTGATTCTCTCCGTCGGTCAAGTGGTGCCCCATGAAGTGATCGGCATGGCGAATTACAACAAGAACATTCTGGTGGGCACGGGCGGACGCGAGGGGATCAATCGCAGCCACTACCTCGGCGCAGTGTATGGCATGGAGCGCATCATGGGCCGCGCGGAAAACCCCGTGCGGGCTGTGCTGAACTATGCATCGGACCATTTTCTTCGGCACCTGCCGATTGTATATGTGCTGACCGTTGTTGGCAGGCGAGCTGATGGAGAACTGGCAGTGCGCGGGCTCTTCATCGGGGATGATGTGGAGTGCTTCCACCGCGCGGCGGAGCTGAGCCTGAAGGTGAATTTCGAGTTGGTGGAACAACCCATCCGAAAAGCCGTAGTCTACCTCGATCCGCATGAGTTTCACTCGACGTGGCTTGGCAACAAGGCGGTGTATCGCACGCGGATGGCGTTGGCCGATGGAGGCGAACTGATCGTACTGGCACCCGCGGTGCGGGAGTTTGGGGAAGACAAGACAATCGATGGGTTGATTCGCAAGTATGGATATCACGGTACGCCTGCAACGCTGGCAGCGGTGGAGGGCAATGCAGATCTGGCCAATGAACTGAGTGCGGCCGCGCATCTGATTCATGGCTCCTCCGAAGGTCGCTTCAAAATCACCTGGTGCCCCGGTCATCTGAGCAAAGCCGAGGTCGAAGGCGTAGGGTTTGCGTATGGTGATCTTGGCGAGATGATGAAACGCTATGACCCCGCGAAACTCAGCCACGGATGGAATACGGTGGACGGCGAAGAGATCTTTTTCATTGCGAATCCGGGGCTGGGCCTTTGGGCGCATCGCTCACGGCTGGAGACGACTAACACCGCCGAGATGCCGGCTGGTGCAATCCGGAGATAACGGGAGCGTCGCAAGTAGCGGTTGTCCGGCGCGCGTGCGCCGCGAAACCGCTGCGAGACGTTTCATTGCACGACGAGGCTCTGCCCTTTTGGGCTGAATTTGAATGGAGAGGTTCCGCGCGGGTGCTACGTCACAGGGCCTGGATTGAAGAGCACGAGATCGTTGTGCAGGCCCCAGTGATCCGCCCAGGTTTCTTTGCGTCCGCTGGCGACTTCAAGGATCAGCCGGAAGATTTCCCAACCGACCTCTTCGATTGTTGCCTCTGCCGTGGCAATCTTTCCCGCATCCACGTCGATCAGATCGCTCCAGCGAGTCGCGAGCCCGCTGTTGGTGGATACCTTGATAACCGGCGTCATGGCCAAGCCGTATGGCGTGCCGCGACCGGTGGTGAAGATGTGCATATTCATCGAGGCGGCCAACTGCAGCGTGCCGCAGATGAAATCGCTTGCCGGCGTGGCTGCGAAGACGAGCCCCTTCTGCGTGACGCGCTGGCCCGGACCCGTCACCCCCATCAATGCGGTGCTGCCTGCTTTTGCGATTGAGCCCATCGCCTTCTCCACCACGTTGGCCAGCCCGCCCTTTTTGTTGCCGGGCGTGGGGTTCGCAGCGCGATCAGCCCCGCCCGCGTGCAGGTACTCGTCAAACCACGCCATCTCTCGCACAAGGTCCTGCGCGATCTCCGGCGTCGCCGCACGTGCGGTGAGAAGATGAGCGGCATCGCGCACCTCGGTGACCTCAGAAAACATCACCGTCGCGCCGGCCCTTACCAGCAGATCGGCGGTGAACCCAACCGCAGGATTCGCGGTCACGCCGGAGAGTGCGTCAGAGCCGCCGCACTGCAAACCTACAACCAGATCGGATGCAGGACATGAAATGCGCCGCCGCTCATTCAGTTTCTTCAGCTTTCTCTCGGCCAGTGTCATGATGGCGTCGACAATCTCGCCAAACCCCTGCTGCGCGTCCTGCATTACGGTGAGCGAGGATTCCTCATTGAGCACCGGAAGCGTGCCGGAGGGCATCAACCGCTCCGGTTGCAGCTTTTCGCATCCGAGGCTCACCAGCAAGAGCTCCCCGCCGAGATTGGGATGCAGACTCAGGTTGCGGAGTGTGCGAATGGGCACCGCGGCGCCTGGAGCATCGATGGCTACGCCGCAACCGTATGGGTGGGTAATCGCAATGACATCGTCTACGTTGGGATAGTGCGGCAGCATCTCGGCCTTGATGCGCCTGACCGCGTATGCAACGGTGGCGGCTACGCACTGGACGGTGGTGCTGATGCCGAGGATATTTCTGGTTCCCACGGATCCGTCGATATTGCGGAAGCCCTCGAAAGTGAATCCATCCAGCTTCGGAAGAGTTTTGGGCACCGCAGTTGCAAGCGGGCAGTCCGCGAGCAGCGGCGCATCGGGCAGAATCACCAGCCCCTCGTGCACCCAATTTCCACGTTGAATGGCGCGCTTTGCATGGCCGATGACGACACCGTAGCGCACAATGGCATCGCCCTCCACCAGATCGGCGAGCGCGACTTTGTGCGTCTCCGGGATCATCTCTGTGAGCACTAAGCCGCAGGCGAATCTGCTGCCAGCGGGCAGGCCGCCCTGGTTCACCACAACAGCGACGTTGTCGTTCTCGTGAACGCGAATGTATCGGGGCTGAAGAAAAGGATTCATCGCTGCTTTCCGGCCATCGCTCATTGTTATCGCACAAGGCACGGACGTTTGGAATCGAACTTCCAGTCCGGAATCAGAAACTGCATTGCGACGGCATCGTCGCGCGCGCCCAGGCTTCTCATTTTGTAAAGCTCATGTGCGCGCTCGATTGCGTCAAGATCAAGATCGACGCCGAGTCCGACGCGGTCCGGCACGGCAATCGCACCCTCTTTGATCTCAAACGGATTTCGCGTGAGATACTGCCCATCCTGCCATATCCAGTGGGTATCAATGGCCGTGATCTCGCCCGGCGCTGCAGCGGCCACATGGGTCATCATGGCCAAGGAAATGTCAAAATGGTTGTTCGAGTGCGATCCCCAGGTGAGTCCATTATCGCGGCAGGTTTGTGCTACACGCACGGAGCCTTGCATTGTCCAGAAATGAGGATCGGCCAACGGAATATCGACCGCGCGCAATTGGATCGCGTGCCTGAGCTGCCGCCAATCCGTGGCTATCATATTTGTCGCAGTGGGCAGGCTCGCGGCCTGGCGAAATTCGGCCATGATCTCCCGACCTGAGAATCCCTGCTCCGCTCCGCACGGATCCTCCGCGTAGGCCAGCACTTGTTGTTTTCCCCTGCACAATTCGATAGCTTCGTTTAATTTCCATGCACCGTTGGGGTCGATCGTAATTCGAGCCTGCGGAAAGCGATGAGCCAGCGCCTCCACGGTCTGCATCTCTTCGGCGCCGGGCAACACGCCGCCTTTCAGTTTGAAGTCCTTGAAGCCATACTTCTCGCAGGCCGCTTCGGCGAGTCGCACAATGGCCTCCGGCGTCAGGGCCTCCTCATCGCGAAGGCGAAACCAGCCGCTTGCGGCATCGCCTGCGCGTCGGTAGCCGAGGCCAGTCTTTTTGCTGTCGCCAACGAAGAATAGATAGCCGAGCATCGGCACGCTGTTTCGCTGCTGGCCCTCCCCGAGCAAGGCCGCAACGGGCAGACCGAGGAACTGACCCAGAAGGTCAAGCAGCGCCGATTCAATGGCCGTCATTGCATGAATCGCTACGCGCTGATCAAAAGTCTGATGACCTCGTCCGCCCGAATCCTGGTCCGCAAAACGATTCTGAACTTCGTTCAAGATTGCATGGTGAGAGGCGATGTCGCGCCCGATGACCAGCGTCCGGGCATCCTCGAGCACCTGGCGGATCGTTTCGCCCCCCGGCACCTCGCCCACGCCGGAGTTTCCTGCTTCGTCTGTCAGGATGGCGAGATTGCGCGTGAAATAGGGCCCATGCGCTCCGCTCAAGTTAAGCAGCATGCTGTCCTGGCCCGCTACAGGCACAATTCGCATGGCAGTAACGCGCGGCGATTTCCCCGCGGTGCTCGATCGATCTCCGCTCATCTGATCCTTGGGAGTGGTCTCATTCGCGACCACTGCAACAAATCATAACGCCGGCGATTGACCTTTCGGACGCAACTTTACAAGCGTGTGCTCACGCGCATACAAGGTCTATGTCCCTGCATGAGCTTGGCTGAAGCAGATAGAGGCCATTTGGTCCCAGCGAACACTTCCCCCGCAGCCAATCAAGCGGCTTAACGATGGAGCGATGAATGGCATACATATGGGGACCATAGACGCCGGCTCGGCGGAATCCGAATAGTGATGCTTTGGAGGAAAGGAACACATGAATCGGAGGGAGTTCATCGTTTCGAGCGGAAGTGCCGGACTGGCAGTGGCAAGCCCAGCTCCAGGCACTTCCCGCAGCGCGGAGACCGCATCCCATCCTGTGCTTATGAAGCTGGGAGACCAGACCGCACCCACCAACGATGCACACCTTGCCTATCTCGCTCGCTATGGCGTACGCCACATCTGCGGTTATCCCCAGATTGAGGGCGACCGTCTCTACGCAACCGTGGACGAGTTGCAACGCATGATCGATATGGCCGGCAAGTTCGGCATCAGCGTTGATTGCACGGCGCCGCCGTTCCTCGAGTCCAGCTATATCGATACCGAAAAGCATCCGGCGATCATGCTGGCCGAGAGTCCCGAGCGCGACCGCGACATCGAGCAGTTGCAGGTCTTCATTCGCAATTGCTCCCTGGCGGGGATTCCATCGATCAAGTACAACATGAGCATTCTTGGCGTACTCCGCACCGGGCGCGTGCAGGGGCGCGGCGATGCACTGTATCACCAGTGGAAACTGTCAGAGGCGCGCCCGAAGACGCCGCTCACCAGGGCCGGCGTTGTGAGCGCAGATGCCTTCTGGGAACGAATCTCCTACTTTCTCGACCGCGTGATTCCCGTGGCCAACGAATACAAGATTCGTATGGCGTGTCATCCGCAGGATCCAGGCGTTCCGCCCGAAGGCTACCAGGGCGTAAACCGTGTGCTCGGCACGGTTGACGGTCTGAAGAAATTCATCACCATTCAGGAGAGCCCCTATCACGGCCTGAACTTTTGCCAGGGGACCATCTCGGAGGATCTGGAGGATCCGGGGGTTGAAATCTTTGACGTCATTCGCTACTTCGGCACGCGCAAGAAGATATTCAACGTGCATTTTCGGAATATTCGCGGCCATCGCAACGACTTTATTGAGGTTTACCCGGATGAGGGCGATATCGATTTCGTGAAGGCGATCAAGGTCTATCGTGAGGTTGGCTATCCCTACATGCTGATGCCCGATCATGTACCACTGGCCGCAAACGACCCAGGCTCGTTACAGTCGTTCGCATTCTGCTACGGCTATATCCGCGGCCTGATTCAGTCGCTAAAAGAAACCGCCTGAGGCCCGCAGCCTTCAGCATGATACCGTCAGAACGAATCATAACCAGCGCAGAGCCACCTGATCGGAATGGAAAACCTTACTTTGGCTGAAGCCCGGCAAACTCGCATTCGCTATCTCATCATCAGCATTCTTTTTGTGGTGAGCTGCTTCAGTTTTGCTGACCGCTCTGCCATTTCCCAGGCAGCGGCTTCGATGCCGAAAGAGATGAACCTCAGCCCGGAAAGGATGGGCTATCTGCTCTTTGGATTCGGTTGGGCTTATGCTTTGGGGCAGCTACCTTCCGGGGGTCTGCTCGACCGTTTTGGTTCCAAACGTGTCTACGGCATCAGCATTGTGCTGTGGTCTATCTTCGCTTTTCTGACCGGCCTCGCCGGCTATGGAACAGCAGGCGCCGTCTTCACCGTAATCTTTTTCCTCAGGCTGCTCTCGGGCCTGGCGCAATCGCCGGTTTTTCCGGGGAACGGCCGTATTGTCGCAGCCTGGTTTCCAACCAGCGAACGCGGGCGTGCATCCGCGATCTTCAACTCGTCGCAGTATTTCGCGTTGCCCATTTTTGCTCCTATCTTCGGATGGCTCATTCACGCGGCCGGCTGGCAAAGCTGTTTCTGGTTTCTGGGCGTCCTCGGGGCTGGGCTGACGGTTGTCTGGTTCACAAGCATTTACGGGGTCAAGGAACATCCGCGCATCTCTCAGTCAGAGGTTGAATTTATCGAGCGCGGTGGAGGCCTGGTAAATACCGACGCGCGGGCAGGCGCGAAGAAGAACACACTCACCTGGGCCACGGTAAAAGTGCTGTTAAGCTATCGCATGTTAGTGGGAGTCTATATCGGCCAATATTGCATCACTACGCTTACCTGGTTCTTTCTTACCTGGTTTCCCCTCTACCTGGCGCAGGCACGGCACATGTCAGTTCTGAAGGTCGGTTTAGCGGCCGCTGTGCCCGGGCTCTGCGGAGGAATCGGCGGAATTCTGGGCGGCGTGATTTCTGACCGGCTTCTCAAAAGCGGCTTTTCGCTCAGCCTCTCGCGCAAAGCGCCCATCATGGTCGGAATGGCACTTTCAATGACCATCATTGCCTGCAACTACGCGAGCGCGCAAAGCATCATGTTGCTGTTCATGTCCATTTCGTTTTTCGGCAAGGGAATTGGCGCACTGGGTTGGACTGTCGTTTCCGACACTTCGCCACAAGGGATGGTCGGCATGAACGGCGCCTTGTTTAATCTGTGCGGCAATATGGCCGGGGTCACGACGCCGCTCATCATCGGCTACATCGTAGAGAAGACACACTCGTACAACGGCGCATTGATTTTTGTCGCGCTGATTGCCTTCTGTGCCATTGTGAGTTATGGCCCGATCGTGGGCGAGATCAAGCGCATCGAACTCAATCCCGTTGCGAGCGCAAGTTGAGCCGGCGCTCTCGCAAGGGAAGCCTTCCCGCGGCGGTGCGTCATTGCTTAAGCTGGCAGCGAAGTTCGCGCGCTGCCATAGGAGAATAAGGCTATGCCCGAGTGGCCAGGAAATCTACCCCGCAACACATTCAAGCAAGCACTCGCGAAGTGCGAGCGGCAAGTGGGCCTGTGGAGTGGCCTGGCAAGTCCCATCGCGGCGGAGATCATCGCCGGGGCGGGGTTCGACTGGATTGTGATCGACGGCGAACACGCGCCTAATGACATCTCTTCGCTGCTTCCTCAACTACAGGCGATGCGTGCGGGTACAGCAGAGCCTGTCTTCCGAGTGCCGTGGAACGAGCCTGTCATCATCAAGCGTGCACTGGATGTGGGCGCCCGCTCGCTCCTGATTCCCTTCGTGCAATGCTTGGAAGAGGCCGAACATGCCGTCGCCGCAACGCGCTATCCGCCGCTCGGCATCCGCGGGGTTTCCGTTGGGCCGCGCGCTAACGACTTCGGCCGAATCCAGAACTATCATCGCAATGCGCACCTGGATATCTGTGTTCTGGTGCAGATCGAAACGCGCGCCGCGCTCAAGCAGATTGAAGCCATCGCAGCGGTGGACGGCATTGACGGCATCTTCATCGGACCAAGCGACCTGGCCGCGGACTTTGGACATCTCGGCAACCCAAAGCATCCAGATGTCCAGGCAGCCATCAGGGACGCCGCTGAACGCATTCGCGCTACGGGTATTTCCGCAGGCACGCTGTCTGGCAGCGTCGACGAGGTCGAATTTCTTTTCGGCCTCGGCTTTAACTTTACGGCCACCGGTAGCGATGTAGCGATTCTTGCGCGCGGCGCGGAGAGTGTTGCAGCGCGATTTAAGAAACTGTGATGAGAACCAAGGGAGAACAGCCATGGCTATTGTAGGATTTGTCGGGCTCGGCATCATGGGCCGTCCCATGTCGAGAAATCTGTTGAAGGCCGGCCACACCGTCATCGCCTTCAGCCGCAACGCCGAAAAACTTGACGCTTGCGTACACGACGGGGCGCAGCGCGGTGAATCCAACAGCGATGTGGGCGCGCGCGCTCCTGTCGTCATCACGATGCTACCCGATGGGCCGGAGGTTGAAGAGGTGGTGCTCAGTGCAAATGGCATTCTGGCCGGAGCGAAGCCGGGCTCACTAGTCATCGACATGAGCTCCATCAATCCGCTGGTCTCGCAGAAGATCGCTGCGGCTTGCGCTTTCAAAGGCGTGGAGTTCATGGACGCGCCGGTGAGCGGCGGAGAGCCGAAAGCGATAGAGGGAACGCTGGCCATCATGGCAGGCGGCAGCGAGGAGGTATTCCGCAAGGCCGAGGCGATTCTCAGGTGCATGGGCTCAAGTGTCACTCTCACGGGCCCGGTGGGTGCGGGCAATACCACCAAGCTCGCCAATCAGATCATGGTGGCGTGCAACATTGCCGCCATGGGCGAGGCGCTGACATTGGCAACCTGCTGCGGCCTGAATCCCACCGTCGTCGTCAATGCGATTCAAAGCGGGCTGGCGGGCAGCGCGGTGCTCAACGCCAAAGGGCACATGCTCATTGCACGCAACTTTAAACCGGGATTCAAGGTTCGGCTGCATCAGAAAGATCTGCGCAATGCATTGCAAACCGCGGAATCAAACAGCGTTTTTCTGCCCTTTACTGCCCTGGTCCAACAGATGATTTCGTCGTTGATTGCCGACGGAAAAGGCGAGCTTGATCACGCGGCCATTGCCACCTTCGCAGAGACCGCGTCCCGTGCAGAGGTTAAAGCTTCCACTGCATAACACTGTATGCGGTGTGCCCAATATCGTTAGCGGTTCCGACTTGTGCAGGGCTTCGCCGAGCGCGGACGACTTCTTGAATGTGTGGGGCCCAAGTCCAGGCGTACGCCTTCGCCCTCTCGACTTGCTTGATGCTACCCTGTTGATATCGCGCCTTCGTCAGTTTCAACTCGCCTCACTTTTCTTCCTCAAAGAAAGGGTCGTTATACTTGGGTGAGGCAAATTGAGGGCAGGAGCTCAAGACGCAATCTAGGCCCGCTGTTTTCAAGTGGCCCCGTAGCTCAGGTGGATAGAGCAGCAGTTTCCTAAACTGCGTGTCGGAAGTTCGAATCTTCCCGGGGTCACCAATTTTCCATCCTGCGCTAAGTTCTGTTGCTCATACGGAATTTCTGCGCGATTGCCTTTTGACTCAACCTCACCTCGCCGTTAGAATTATTCATGGCATGGAAATCGATTCCATGCCATCACTTCTGCTGTGCTTAAACGCAGCGCAGCTTACCACGGCAATCGCCAGGATGCTCGGGAAGGCGGTGAAACTCCGCCACTGCCCCGCAACTGTGAGCGCCCCTGCCAGACCGGCCGTCGTATTGGCCAGGGCAGGATATCAGCCCTAGCCCTTTCTGCTTCATTGGAAGAGCAACGGAACCACTGGGGACAGGCCCACGGGCCGGTCGCTGGGAAGGTGGCTGGTGCAGGCGCAAGTCAGGAGACCGGTCCTTGGCGCCCAAAACCCGCTTACGTTCCGAGGGGAACGAAGGAGCCATGATGCCAGCGTCTCGCCTCTTGCGCGCTTTTTCCGCGCTCATCCTTTCATCTTTTCTATTTCTTTTCACTTCTATTTTCGCCCGTGCTGCCACCATTCACGGCGTTGTGACCGATGCGTCCGGCGCCAAGGTGCGAAACGCAAAGGTGGTTCTGATTCAAAGCGGATCCCCGGTAGGTTCGGCGGTTTCCGGGGCCGATGGAAGTTTTGAAATTGACACCGGTACGGTGGGCCGCTTCTTTCTCGTGATCTCCGCGCCGACTTTCAGGCAACTGGAGACGCCGGTATTCTACGCGGGCCGTCTCGACACGATTGAGCGAGACCTGGTGCTGGAGCCGGAGTGGGCGCGCGAGTCGATTGTGGTGACGGCCACCGGCACGCCTACGCCACAGGCGCAGACCAGCTCCGCGACCACGGTGCTGGGGCAGAGTGAACTTAGCCTGCGGAGCGACCTGGTGAGTGCTCTACGGATGATGCCGGGCACCTTTGTCGTCCAAACTGGCCAGCGCGGCGCGCAGTCCTCGCTTTTTATTCGCGGCGGTGACTCGGATGCCAACAAGATCCTGGTGGATGGCGTGGACGCAGGCGACCTGGGCGGGCGCTTTGATTTCGGGCCGCTGGCAACCACCGCGGTCGAGCGTGCCGAGGTGTATCGAGGACCGGACTCAAGCCTCTACGGTGCAGACGCGGCCAGTGGAGTGGTGAGCTTGACGACACCGCGGGGCACCACCAGTTTTCCCTCGCTTCTTTTCCATGGAGACGTAGGCAACTACTCGACGTCGCAGGAGGATCTTGAGGTAGCGGGCGCGCGCAACAAGCTGGATTACCTGGGCGAGTACAGTTGGCTGCAGACGGCTAATGACCTGCCCAACGATGAGTATCACGTGGGCACGGCGGCGGCCAACCTGGGCTGGCAGCCCAACGGTAAGACCCAAATCCGGGGCACGGTGCACTACGGAGTAGATGGAACCGGTGCCCCAGGAGCCTATGCCTTTCATGGGCTGTCAGACAGCGCCACGCAGAAGGACCAGGACATTTTTCTGAGCGGATCCATCGACAACCAGACAACGCCGGACTTTCACAACGTGGTGCGTTATGGGATGACGCGGAAACGCGAACAGTACCATCTTTGGAGCCAGAGCGGTTCAGGTGTTTTTGATGCCTATGGAGACAGCTTTGGCAATCTGGTGACAATTACAGGCGCGAATGGCGACTCGGTGACCGGACGCGCGCTGATGGACTATGCGGGTACTTATCCGCAGGGGTATCAGCTTGTGTCGAATCGCGATGCGCTTGTCTACCAGGGAGACTACACCTTCACGCCGCACATCGTGGGGCTGATTGGCTTTCAGTATGAGGACGAGCGCGGTGCCGAGCCGGGCAGTACCTACTACACGCCTGTGGAGCGGACCAATTACGACTACCGCGCCGCGGTGCATGGGGACTTCAGGAATCGTTTTTTTTATAACCTCGGAGGCGACCTTGAGCACTACTCGCTGTTCGGTACGCAGACCTCGCCGCGCGCCGGTTTCTCAGTCTATGCATTGAAGCCGCGCAATGGCATCTTCAGCGGCACGCGAGTGATGTTCAACTTTGGCGACGCAGTGCGTGAGCCTTCGTTGACCGATCAGTTCTACTCGCTCTACAACTTTCTTGAGAGCAACGGCGGTCAATCGACTATCCAGCAGCTGCACATTGGACCGCTTGCGGCGCCGGCCACGCGAACTTATGACGGCGGCGTCGAGCAGTCGTTCTTCAGTCAGCGCCTCGTCTTTCGCACCAGTTTCTTTCACAACGAATACGGCCGCCAGATTGAATACGTGGGCCTGGACGTGATCCCGCTACTGCTGCCGAACCTGACCGCCGCACAGCAGAATCAGCTGGAGCAGTTCCTGCAGGCGAACGGTGCGTATGAGCAGAGTCTGAATACGGAGGCCTACCGTGCGCTGGGCGTGGAGACGACGGTCGAAGGCGGGATTGGGCGTAACATCTTTTTGCGCGGCGGCTACACCTATTTGGACGCGGTGATCCAGCGTAGCTTTACCAACAGCGATGTGGCGCTGCTTGGGCCGCTGCCCACTTACAACGGTATTCCCATTGGTCAAGACTCGCCCTTGCAAGGTGCGCGCCCGTTTCGCAGGCCACCCCATGCGGGCTTCATCACCGCGACCTTCACCCACAAGTCGCTGTCGGCTATGTTGAATACCGCCTTTGCCAGCAGGTCCGACGACTCGGACTTTCTGGGCGGGGACGACATCAACGGCGGCAACAGCCTGCTCTTGCCGAATCGCAATCTGGATTTTGGTTATGCCAAGGTCGACCTTGGCGCGAGCTATCAGTTCAAGTCGTGGATTGGGGTCTACGGTATTGGAGATAATCTGACCAATAACCAGCATATTGCGCCCATCGGCTACGTCAGCCTCCCGATCGATTTCCGCGTTGGGCTGCGGCTGCAGTGGGGCCGATCAAAGACGCGCTGATCTGACATCCCAAACGCGCCCGAAGGCGGCCGATTCCTTCCCCTCGAAATTAATGCAGAGTTAAATCTTCGCAAAGGGTAGGTTTCGGCCGCCTTTTCCACAGCCCTTGCGCGTGGAAATGAGACGGTGTGTGTTTTTTTCTTGGGAAAGAGCTCGCCCGTGTTGGAAACTATCGGTAGACCATATCATCCTGAAAAATTAGTTCTCTCCAGCCTTCCAACATCTTTTGAGAAGAACCACGCGTGCTGAGGAACTGCGGGTAAGGCGTAGCTGTTGAGCGTTTGCCCCTTATCCAGAAACTGCAAAGAGTCGAGTCGGCTATTCATGCCACACATCGCGAGGAGAATATGAATCATTCATTTTGGAGGAGTGTCGCACAGTACGGTCTGTTGTTTCTGGCCGTGCTCGGCTGTACGGTGTCCGCGCGGGCCCAGCAAACCCTGGGCTCGATCAATGGAACTGTGCTGGATCCGACGGGAGCAGCCATTCCCGACGCAACCGTGACGGTGCGCAACGCGTCAATTAACGTGACGCGCACGACAACTTCGCAGTCATCGGGTTTCTTTCAAATCTTCAACCTGCCGATTGGAACCTACGTCGTGAAGGTGACGCACGAAGGCTTCGATACGATGGAGTTGAAAGGGATTGCGGTGCAGGAGGCACGCGCCACCACAGTGAACGCCAACCTGAAGATGGGCCAGGTGTCGCAGTCCGTAGAAGTGACGGCGAACCCGCTCTTGAACGCCACCGATGCAACCAATGGCTATACGCTGGACTCCGCGCAAATCGACACCACTCCTCTGGCCACAGGAAGTTTCACGCAGGTGGCCGTGCTTTCGCCGGGCGTGAGCGCCGAACTGCTCTCAAACCTTGATTCAAACTCCGGTCTGGGCAACCAGAACATATGGGCCAATGGGCAGCGCGCCACATCGAATACCTTCCAGATGGACGGCGTGGACTCGACCAATCTGTTCAACGGCATGAGCTCCAGCGGCGATACCTCGCAACGTTACAACTTCAACATAGGCAGCGCGCCCGGCGTCGGCGGCGCTTACTCAGTAGGCACGTCCGTCTATGGCTCGAACGGCAACAGTCTGCCTTCGCCGCCGCCGGAGTTCATGCAGGAACTTCGCGTGAATGCCTCGATGTACGATGCGCAGCAGGGCGCTACCAGCGGCGCGCAGATTGACGTGAGCACCGCGACGGGCACCAACAATTGGCATGGTCAGATGTTTGGCAGCTACGCTAACGGCGACATGAATGCCTCGCCGTACTTCTTCAGCCAGGCCTATCAACTTGCTCAGCAGGGCGTGGGCGTATTTCCGTCTTCGCTCATCCATCCGTTTCTGCGGCGCTGGACGAGCGGTGCGACGTTGGGCGGTCCCGTCATCAAGAATAAGCTCTTCTTCTTCGCGGCTTATCAGCGCCGCTCGAACGCCGATGAGGCCACAGGCATCTCGCAGATGACGGTTCCCTCTGCCCTCACAGATGATCGCTCGACGGCCGGGCTCCTGAATGCCGATGCCGTTTGGGGAGGGTCGGCAACCACAGTCGATCCGATTGCCGCGGGCCTGTTGAACGCCAAGCTGCCGAACGGTCAGTACATGATTCCATCCGCTCAGTCGAATGCGCCCTATCAATATGGTGAGCCGAATGTCATTCTGGTTGGCACCTCGGTGCTGACCTCCGATCAGGCCACAGTGGATCTTGATTACGACGTGAGCAAGAACGACCGGTTGTCGGTCAAGTATTTCTTCCAGAACGCCCCGGTCAACAAGCCCTACGGTTATTCCCAGACGGGCGGATTCCCGGTGACGCAGAACAACGGCTCACAAGTCGCGGCCATTGACAACACGATCGCCATTGGGCAACGTCTGAACTGGGAGCAGCGGCTGGGTTTCGTGCGCATGGGATCCTACAGCTACTTTACGCAGACCGTTTCCGGCGGCAACTTCGGCGTTGGCGCGGGACAGACCGGCCTGAACCCCGGCTTGCCAGGTCTCTCGATCAGCGCGTTTGCCAACAACAGCCAGTATTCTCCCAGCCTGACGGTCGGCCCTTATAGCGCCTTTGTCGACATGGGCTACTACCAGAACAGGCTGAATCCATCGACAAACGTAATCTTCACGGCGGGCAAGCACACCATCGTAGCCGGCGGCGGGTACAGCTACACGCAATTGAATATCACAAACAATCGGACCGGGTTTGCAGAAGTCAATGCGAGCAGCTTCGACAATTTCTTACAGGGCACCGTACACTCGTCGAATGTGATTGAGAGTGTCGATCCACTGAGCCACCGCAACAATGCCGACCGCTACTACCGCTCCAATGAACTCTCGGGCTATGTGCAGGACAAGTGGCAGGCGCTGGCTAACCTGAGCCTTACTGCTGGCGTTCGCTACGACTACCATGGCGGTCTCACGGAAAAGTACGGCAACATGTTCAACTTCGATCCGACGCTCTACAGCGTGACGGGTACTTCAACAACGGGCTTCACGGTGAATAACTCCGGCTTCATCGTGGCCGGCAACAACAAGTACAATCCGACGCCCGGCGTCAGCAATTCCACGCTGAATGGCCGACAGTGGGGTATCTCGCCCCGTGTGGGCTTCGCATACTCGCCGAAGTCGTTCCACGGCAACCTGGTCATCAACGGCGGTGGCGGCCTCTACTATGATCGCGGCGAGTTAGTGAGCTATCTCTCGCAGCCAGCGGGCGGTTCCATCGGCGGTCCCTTTGGCGTCACGGAGTCTGCGCCGCTGGTCAGCTATGCCAACGGGAACGGAACGACCCTCGCGAACCCGATCGGCACCGGTCTGTCCGTTTCCAGCTATGTTCCCCCCAACTCAAATCCCGCAACCGTGAAACAGGCGCTGCAGAACCAGCTGAATATCATGACCGGTGCGCCCGCGGCAGGCACCAAGTATGCGCCCTACGGCAACAACTGCGGCGGTATTCAGAACCAGGAGGGATACCTGCTCTGCACGCCAACGCTGAACTTTGGCGCCTATGACAAAAACAATGTGTTGCCCTACACCATCAACTACACGCTCAATGTGCAGTGGCAGCCGACCAGCAGCGTGGCGATCACCGTCGGATACGCCGGTAATCGCGGTCGCCATGCGGTGATGCCGCTGCCCCTGAACGAGCCGGGTATCGCCACTCCGAGCAATCCGATATGGGGTGAAACCTCTACCTATGGTTTTGAAGTTCTAAACCAGAATTCAATGAGCGATGGTTACGACTACGACCCGATTGCCGCTGAACCGTGGAACACCGCGGACGGCGGCAACACCGATTTTCGAGCACCGTATGTCGGTTACAGCCCGAATGCGGCTGACTTCAAGTCCGTAGGCGTCTCGGCATACGATGCGCTGCAGACGCACGTGGAAAAGCGACTCTCTCACAACTTCCAGGTGGGAGGCAGCTATACCTGGAGCCACGCGCTGGACGAGCAAAGCGACATCGGTCTTTTCTTTACCGGTGACAACCCGAAGAATCTGCGTGATTCCTATGCATCCGCCGACTTCGATCGCACGCATGTCTTCAACGGCAACTTTCTGGTGAATCTGCCCAGGTTTACAAAGGAGCACTCCTTTGCCTCCTACGTCACCAACGACTGGCAGTTGACCGGCATGGGTACGCTGCAAAGCGGACAGCCCTACTCGCTCTATGAGTTCTACGGCGCCGTCGGCAGTGTCAACTTCGGCAATTTCCCGACACTGATGAATCCCATCCTTGGCATCAAGGATCCGGCGCATCCCAAGACTGCGATCACGGGCAACAACGGAGCGCGACGCGCTGTGGGCGGTAACTATATCCCGTTCATTGATCCGACCCAGATTGCCATCAACTATGTGGCGCCGGGCCAGATGGGGGTTCCCGTTTCGACCGGCACGGACCCGCAGGACATCTACGAAACGGCATTCAACTCAGGGCAGCGCAACATCTTCCGCCAGGGAGCGCAGAAGAGATTGGACTTTTCCGTACGCAAGCTCTTCCACATTTCCGAGCGGATGGCGATCCAGTACGACTTCAACGCATTTAATATCACCAACACGACGAGCCTTGATATTCCGCAGGATCAGGCGCAGATTCGGCAGAATGATGCCTGTTCCACTTCGGCGGCCATTGCCGGCAACAACTGCACGCCTGGCAATGTCTTCGTAAACTACGGACAGATCGCGACTAGTGCCAATCCGGTGGATCAGCAGACGGCCAAGTCCAACCTCGACCAACTGCCGTACTCAACCGGCAGCGGGAAGGGAACGCAGCTTCCGACCACGATTCCTGTCGGCACTGGGACCTGCGCTGCGGTATATGCCATCAGTGCAACGACCGGCTGCCCCAACAACGCAGCCAACTTCGGCTCGGCAACAAACACCATCGGAGGCAACCGAGCCTTCACGATGGGTGTCCACTTCACCTACTGACCGCTCGGCATACCGAGCAGTGCAAGAGACCGGGAGCCCTCCAGGGCTCCCGGTCTCTTTGTGTGATGACTCGCAGAGGCAACAAAAAGCCCCCAGCCGGAGCTGGGGGCTTCAGACTTTGTGCCGCAGGCTAGTGCGCCTGTGGCGACAGGTCCTAGTACATCCCGTCCATACCGCCGCCGTGGCCGCCAGCGGGGGCAGCAGACTTGGGCTCGGGCAGCTCGACCACGAGCGCTTCTGTGGTCAGAAGCAGACCGGCGATGGACGCCGCGTTCTGCAGGGCAGTGCGAGTGACCTTGGTGGGGTCGATGACGCCGGCCTTCACCAGGTTCTCGAACTTGCCTGTAGCGGCATTGTAGCCATAGTGCTGGTCCTTGGACTCGAGCACCTTGGCGACCACCACAGCACCCTCTTCGCCGGCGTTGGCAACGATCTGGCGCAGCGGCTCTTCGAGTGAGCGGAGCACAATCTGCGCACCGATCTTCTCGTCGCCCTCCAGGGTCTTGAGCAACTCGCTGACCGCGGGAATGGCGCGCACCAGAGCCACACCGCCTCCGGGGACAATGCCTTCCTCGACTGCTGCGCGGGTGGCGTGCAGGGCATCCTCAACTCGAGCCTTCTTCTCCTTCAGCTCGGTCTCAGTTGCCGCGCCCACCTTGATGATCGCCACACCACCGACCAGCTTGGCCAGACGCTCCTGGAGCTTTTCTTTGTCGTAGTCCGAGGTTGTCTTCTCGATCTGCGAGCGGATCTCCTTTACACGGCCGTCGAT
This sequence comes from Acidobacteriota bacterium, assembly GCA_021805025.1. Classification (GTDB taxonomy): domain Bacteria; phylum Acidobacteriota; class Terriglobia; order Terriglobales; family Acidobacteriaceae; genus Telmatobacter. Next base: position 9,927 of record JAJZGF010000003.1, on the reverse strand, counting down.
GTCCGAAGCCTTGCCGGCGCCGTCCACAATGGTGGTGTTGTCCTTGTCGATGGTGATGCGCTTGGCGCGGCCCAGATCCTCGAGCTTTACGCCTTCCAGCTTGATGCCCAGGTCCTCAGTGATGGCCTTGCCGCCGGTCAGGATGGCAATGTCGCCCAGGATCGCCTTGCGGCGGTCACCGAAGCCGGGAGCCTTGACGGCAGCCACATTCAGCGTGCCGCGCAGCTTGTTCACCACCAGGGTTGCCAGGGCCTCGCCCTCAACGTCCTCAGCAATGATCAGGAGGGGTTTGCCGCCACGGGCAACCTGCTCGAGCAGAGGAAGAAGATCCTTCATCGCGCTGATCTTCTTTTCGTAGATCAGGATGTAGGGATCGTCCAGAATCACTTCAAGGCGCTCCGCATCGGTGACGAAGTAGGGGCTCAGGTAGCCGCGGTCGAACTGCATACCGTCCACAGTCTCAAGGCCCGTGTGCATGGTCTTGGACTCTTCAATGGTGATGACACCATCCTTGCCCACCACCTTGACCGCATGAGCAATAATGTCGCCAATCTCCTGGTCGCCATTGGCTGAGATCGCGCCCACCTGGGCCACGGAGCCCTCGTCCACGGGCTTTGACAGCTTGCCCAGGGCACCGCCCTCGGTCCACTTGCCGTCCTTGTCGCGGGTACCGATGATCACCGTCACGGCCTTGTCGATGCCGCGCTTCAGAGCCGTCGGGTTGGCGCCGGCCGCTACCGTCTTCACGCCTTCGCGGAAGATGGCCTGGGCCAGAACGGTCGCCGTAGTGGTGCCGTCTCCGGCTACATCGGAGGTCTTGGAAGCGACTTCCTTCACGAGCTGCGCACCGACGTTCTCCATCGGATCCTTCAGCTCGATCTCCTTGGCCACGGTCACACCGTCTTTGGTGATCGTGGGCGAACCAAACTTCTTCTCGATGACGACGTTGCGGCCCTTGGGACCGAGCGTTGCCTTCACTGCATCCGCCAGCGTGTTCACGCCGCGCAGGATCGCCTGACGGGACTCCTCACCGTGCAGAATTTGCTTTGCCATGCCTTTAACTCTCCTAATCAGATTTCAGTGCTTGATTCGAGCGTCAGAAATCATCGCCTTGTGCCGCTGACTGGCTGGACCGCTCGCCGTAACGCGCCTAAACTGCTACTTCTTGACGATGCCGAGGACTTCTTCCTCGCGCATGATCAGGAACTCCTCACCGTCGATCTTGATTTCGGTGCCGGAGTACTTACCGAACAGAACACGGTCGCCCGCCTTCACATCGAGGGGGAAGACCTTGCCTTCGTCGTTCGACTTGCCCTTACCGACGGCGATTACTTCGCCTTCCTGGGGCTTTTCCTTGGCGCTGTCAGGGATAATGATCCCCCCGCGAACGGTCTCGCCCTCTTCGACGCGGCGGACGAGGATGCGATCGTGGAGCGGCGTGAAGGTGGTGGTCACAGATGTTGTTGCCATTGCTTCGCTTCTCCTTCATATGTGGTCATGTCTCAGGACATGCCACAGCAGTTGAGTTGTTGTTAATAAGAGCTTCAGAGGAATTCCATGCGAGCTGCAAGAGCTGATCGAAACAGACTCAAGCAGTTTTGCCAGCAGTCTGCTAGCAGTCTCGCCTTCCAATTGCTAACGATAGGCAACGCGATGGAAGTTTGTCAAGATCGTCATCATTAAAATCTTAGCGTAATACACTCACCGTTCTGGATGTTGTTTGAAACATTCGGTTTAATAGAGGTGAACTGACACAACCGAACTCTGGGCCGAATTCTAGGGCCGCGTTCGGCGCAAGGCTTGCTATCCTCTCGAGCGCAGCGTCTCTGGGCCGCTCGCAGCACAATAACACGTTGAAATCAATCAGTGGCCAGAGGGGTCCAGATACGACCGGGCAGGCCGGCGGGCGACGGAGTCCGGTGGCTCGGACGGTTAGATTCCAGAGGCCTTAGCGCTAAACACAGGAATCGACACCTTGCGCACTAGTACGCAGAAGGGGGGAGCCGGCACCCGGCGCCGACCGGCCGTTTTCGCGCGAGTATCGCTAGCTGCCGCTGGATCGAATGAGCCGTCAATCTTCATTACCGCATTCCTGTAAGCAGTGACACTCCGTTACGTGCCCAAAGGGCCGACATCGCGTGCGCGGAGCGGCTCTACGGCAAATCAGGATTGACCGCGGACGAATGTTGCCTGTCGCGATGCACCTCGATGGCGGAGAAAGAGAAAGAATCCGGCAACAACAGCTCTGAGCTGGAGACGCCATCCGGCGCGCATGATTTCGCCCGCCCCTTGAGGATCGCGAGGCCAGGGAAGTGGCAGTTTTCGCCAGCGCCGGAAGAGATAGCGGATCAGTTCAGCGCGGTGATTTGGAAATTCTGCCAGTAGAAGGAGCCAATACGCAAAGGCGCAGGTGGCAAATTTCAGCACATTGAGAGCCTTCGCAGGATGAAACACGACCGCGGCGGGAACATGCGCGGCGCGAAAGCCGCTAGCCAGCAGGGAGGCAAAAGCGTAATTCTCCTCGGCAATATTGAACGGAGCACCGCTCCCAAGCCTCTCGTCGAAGACCTTCCGGCCTGCGCACGCCGATCTTCGCAGAACCATATTCGATCCCAGACCGAGACCGCCAAATGTTGCGATCTCGAACCATTGGGGATCCCGGTTGCTCAGAGTGCGTGGAGGACCTTTGACTGCCGAGTTTGTAGTGGCCGGATGAAACACCACCTCGCCTGTGACGATTGCGACCTCGGGATCTTCAAACGGCTTCAGGATGTGCCCGAGCCAGTCTCTTTTGGGTGTCGCATCATCATCCAAATAAGCAACCAGCGCAGACACGCTCTGAGCCATGCCACAATTCCGGGCGCGGCTCAGCCCTCGAGCAGGTTCCACAACATAGCGTGCGCCAAACTCGGTAGCAATGGCCCGGATTGCAGCGCTGCCGGGCGTGTTGTCGACAACCATCACTTCATCGGCAGAAGGAACCATCTGGAAGACAGCGCCAAGGCAGCCCCGTAAGAGATCAAGGCGGCCCACTGTGCAGATAACTACGCTGCACGTCAGCTTGGGATTGTCGTTGGACGAGGAGGCCGGTTGTTTTAGATCTTGATCCGCTGCAGAGCTCACTCACGAACCTCGAGTTGAGGCCGGAGATAGAGAGAACTTCTGTCATGCAGGCAGGCAGGGCGTGGGCGTTCGAGACATTACCAAGCATACTCTCTGCAAAGAGTCTATCAGATGCTTCAAACCGTTGCGGTTGTGCATGCTGCGCGGAACTTCCGACGCCATTGGCGGCGAAGAAAGAACGGGATACTGATCGGCTCTGGAGAGGTTAATTTTCGGATTGCTCGTAGCATGTGCGCGAGGCCGTGCAGCGCGACAGGTGAACAAAGTGGTCGTCGGGTCCGGCAGGGCCCATGGTACGCAGGCACCAGTAGCTTGAACTGGTATCGACACCCGGCAGCCACGACTCAGAATTTTGCGGGGTGGTGCCGTAGGGATTTTTGGTGCGCAGGCACTTGCAGGGTTTGGTCGGACTTTCCACAGGGATGCTCATCAGGCGTCCTTTCAGCGCGTGCCGGCCACGGCAGGCGCGGGCTTTACGGTGGTTAACCAGCGGCGCTGGGATCGCGCTCCATCTGTCCGGCGGCCAGCAGGATGGTCCGGTAAATGGCGGTGGGGAAGAGTTGCACCTTGTAGCCATTCATCGAAAGGGGCATGGCTCCTGTCATGGAAGCCTGTCCGGCGGCGCGCGCTGTATCTCGCGTGATGGGCTTGCCGGTCAGCACAGCCTCCGCTTCGGTGGAACGGCGCACCACGGGCGACGCAGCGCCCATGGTGACTACGGCACGGCGGCAGACCTCGCCATCCATCTCGAGCAGGATCCCTGCGTCGGCAATAGCCCAGTCGTGACTCTCCTTTTCGCCGTACTTCTGATAGGCGGAGCGCGTGCCGGGAGCAGTCTTTGGGATGTGGATCGCCGTCAGCAGTTCATCATCGGCCTTCACGTTGAAGCGGTGCGGATTGGCGTCAGGCTGCACGTAGAAATCCTTGATGGCCACGGTGCGCTTGCCCTTGGCGGCCGAGGTGAGCTCGATGGTCGCATTGAGCGCCAGCAGAGCGACCGCGCCGGAAGAGGGTGCGACCGACGGGCAGCCGCCGTAGTCCATGATGGCGTGGTACTGGTTGAGTCCGGAAAAAGCAAAGCACTGGTCCTTGCCCTTGCGGATACATTGGAACTCCGCCGAGCGGAAGTACCAGCATTGCAACTCCTGCAGCACGTTGCCGCCGATGGTGGCCACGTTGCGAATATGCGGTGTCGCGGCGCGTCCGCAGGCGTCCGAAAGGATGGTGTATTGCGCGCGGATCGTCGGGTGATCGGCAATCTCGGCCAGCGTGGTGAGTGCGCCGAGCGTCAAGCCATCGGGCGTGGCCTGCACGCCACGCAGCTCGCGGATGTTGCGGATATTCACCAGGCGGTCGGGCGTATCCGTGCCGTTCTTCATCCGGTCCAGCAGGTCCACGCCGCCCGCTTTCACCACAGCGCCGTTTTTCAACTGCGAGAGCGCAGCCTCTACGGTGGAGCAATCGGCAAGTGAGAAGGAATTCATAGCGCCTCCATCTGCGGTTGGGGCTGGTTGAGGGCTGCAAGCACCACGGCGGGCGTCATGGGCAACTGGCGAATACGCACTCCGGTGGCGTTGTAGAAGGCGTTGGCAATAGCGGCTCCGGCGGAGATGATGCCTGCGGCTTCGCCAATGCCCGAGGCATCCGTCGAGCTTTGCCCGATGTAGGACTCGGTGAGTTGCACCTCAATCTTTGGAACTTCATACGAACCGGCAATCTTGTACTTGTCAAGGTTGGAGTTGACCATGATCCCGTAGTTGGGGTCGATTAGCCGGTGCTCGAAGAGCGTGTAGGAAATGCCCTGGATCACGCCGCCGTTGATCTGGCTGATGACCCCAGTAGGATTCATAGGCCGGCCGCAGTCGTGCACGGCCAGGACATGCTTGACGTGAATGCGCCCGGTCTCCGTATCCACGGCCACTTCGGCCACATCGACGCCACCGTACGTGTCGTACTTCTTGGGGTCGTAGTCGGGAATGCGCTTGGACTGCGCGGAAACCTGATTGGTATCCATCTTGGCCGCCGCGCTGCGGAAGGAGATGGGCTGGAACTTGCCGGAGGCGCTGCGCACCATCCCGTCCGTCAGCGTAAGGTCGCTGGCCCTGGCCCCGAGCGCGGGAGCCACGCTGGCGAGGAACTTCTGCGCAGCCTGCCAGGCCGCGTCGCGCACCGCGGGAGTTAAGGATGCAGTGGTTACGCTGCCGCCCGAGTTGGGGCCGACTGGGTAATTTGTGTCGCCGATCTTGACTTCTACCTGAGCCGGCGGCACGCCGAACTGCTCGGCCAGAATCTGCGCGAGCACGGTCTTGATGCCGCTGCCGATGTCCTGCACGGCAGAGAGGACTTCGACCGAGCCGTCCTTATGCACACGCACCTCAGCGGCTGAATCCATGGTGAGATGCCTGTACCAGATGGACTGCGAGAGTCCGATGCCGCGTTTGATCGGGCCGGCATCTGCATTCGCGCGTGGGTTGCGCGACTTCCAGATTGCACTGTCACGAATGATCTGGCGCTGCACGCGGCGCACAGGGTTTTCGTCGATGCGGTCGCGCAGGTCCAGCGAGTCCATGTTGAGACGGGCGGCCAGCTCGTCGATGGACTGCTCCAGCGCAAAGGCGCCCTGGGGATGGCCGGGAGCGCGGAAGGCAGCGGCCGGACCGGCGTTGATGAAGACGTCGTTTTCCTCCACGTGCAGCGTCGCCCACTTGTAAAGATTCGAGGCAGGACCGGCGCAACCTGCCCCGGTACCGCAGCCGGCGGTGCCAAAGCTGATGAGCTGAATGGCGGTAATAGTGCCGTCTTTCTTCGCGCCGATGCGCAGCCGCTGATCGGAGCTGGGACGGTTGCCGACTGAGAGATGTTCCTCCTGGCGGTCCAGCATCAGCCTGACCGGTGCGCCGGCCTTCCGTGAGAGCGTGGCCGCCACAACGCCGGGATTGCCGGCGCCGAACTTGGCGCCAAAGCCGCCGCCCATGAACTCCGTGATGACTCGAACCTTGGACATGGGCAACTGAAAGTAAGCGGCCAACTCCTCGCGCACGCTTGCCGTGCCCTGCGTGGAAGCGTAGACGGTGAGCAGATCGGGCTTCCAGTCGGCGACTACGCCATGCGTTTCCAGCGCAGAGTGCGTCTGCACCTGCGTGGTGTAGTGCGCATCCACAATCACATCGGCTTCCTTGAAGCCCTGCTCGGCATCGCCCTGTTTGTGCACGGCGGGGCCGTGCACGTTACCTGTCTGCGGAATGCCGCTGGCGCTGCCTCCGCCGCCCGCGGTGCCTGCCTGGTCAGCAGCCCCCGGAAAAACCAGAGGCGCATTCTGCTCGCGCGCCAGATTCATGTCCACCACAAATGGCAGCGTCTCGTAAGTGACCTTGATCTTGGCAAGGGCGTCCTCGGCGGCTTGGGGCGTGGTGGCGGCCACGGCAGCTATGGGCTGGCCCACGTAGCGCACCAGTGGATAGCGGCTCTGCTCGAGCGCAGGATCGCGCAGCACGGCGCCGCCCAGCAGTTTCTCAATCACATGCACGCTCTTTACACCGGGATAGCTCTCTGCGGCCGAGGTGTCGATGGATAGAACCTTGGCGTGCGGCACGGTCGAATTGACAAAACGCGCATACAGCATGCCCGGCAGTTGCACGTCCGCCGTGTAACGGGCGCGGCCGGCCGCCTTGGCAGCGCCGTCCCAGCGCTCCTGCGGTTTGCCTACGTAGGAGAGATCCTTGTTGATCGGCCAAACCGGCGGCTCCGAAGCGGGCATGGTGCGCTGTTCCTCACGCAGTGTGAAGCCGGGAATGCCGATGGGCATCGTGGCCGTTCTCATCGACGCATCGGTCGTGTCAGCGGCAGCACTCAGAAGGGCATCTGGAATGGAATGCGAAGTATGGGTCGCCATGGAATTGTCCTCCTACGCCTTGCTCGCGTGCTGGCCAGCCGCGTCCAGAGTGGCCGCGAAGACTTTGGGATAGGTACCGCAGCGGCAGAGATTGCCGCTGATTGCCACGCGCACATCCGCCTCAGTGGGATGAGGATTCCGTTCGATCAGGGCCGCGCAGCTCATCACCATACCCGGCGTGCAGAAGCCGCATTGCATCGCGTCATGCCGCACAAAGGCGGCCTGCACCGGATGCACTTCGCTGTCGGTCGAGAGTCCTTCAATGGTCGTAATGCGGTGCCCGATTGCGTCGACGGCGAGAGTCATGCAACTGTTCACGGGCATCTTGTCCAGCCAGACGGTGCAACTGGAGCAAACTCCGCGATCGCAGCTGATCTTGGTGCCCGTCATGCCCAGGCCGTTGCGCAAAGCCTCAGCCAGCGTCGTGCGCGGTTCAACGTGGAGCGCGTGTTCCGTACCGTTGATGTTCAAAGTGACGGGAAACGCTTCGGGGCCGTACTCCTTCACGTCTCTCGTCGTAGCGCCGTGGGCTTCCTGCTGCAGACCATGCACTCCATCCAGCAGCGCTGTTCCTGCTGCAGTGATGCCTGCGCCTTTCAAGAAGCCGCGACGTGTAATGCCCTTGGTCGCCGGGGTGGATGAAGCTTCGGGTAGTTCCTTGTGCGGTGGCTGGTGGCCGGACATGCCTTCCTCCTTAGCCTTGCAATTGTTGGACTTGCGGAATGGCCGCCAGCCTGAATGACAGGCTATGCCGGCCCCGTCAGGATGCAGCATACGCAACTGCAGGCTAGAATACGCTGGTCATCCGGAAAGCAGCCAAAGTGCGATCGGCGTTTTCTGCAGAATTAGAGCCTGCGGATCGGGGAACAATTCAAAAGCAAGCTGAGTATAGTCCCATCCGATGGGAAGAGAAAAGACCCTTAATTCCACGCCATGAAAAAGCACGCGCATGTTGGCAAAGCGGGCAAATCCAAATGTGCACCGCGCCAGGCCGGGTTGTCGGCCCTTGGTGCCGGGCGCCGTCCCTGCCCGGCGGTTAAAAGATCTCGGCGAGCTTTGCGAACGAATCGAGTTCCAGCAGTTGCTGGGACGGCGGAGCCTGTGCGATCTCTGCGTGCTCCAGTACCCAGGTGTCCTTATGAAAGAGAAAAATCGCGTGTAACCCGGCCGCGAGTGCGGGATTGATGTCGCTCTTCGGGCTATTCCCGATCATCCAGCTTGTGTGCGGCTTGAGTTCATGGCGCGCGATCACGGAACGATAAGTCGCCGGGTCTTTCTCCGCCACGATCTCCGCAGCGGTGAAATACTGCGCCAGCCCTGAGCGCGCCAGCTTGTCCGCTTGCTCCGCATGGTTGCCCTTGGTCATAAGTATCAGGCGATGGCGTGCGGCAAGCTCTTCAAGGGTTTCTGCCACGCCGGGCAGCAGCTCAATCTCCTGGTCGGCGATGGCCTCGGCAAATCCCACAACCCGCCGACGCTTGTCCTCTGTCACGGGTTCAGTGCTGAGCCGCTCAAAGCACTGGACCAGGGAACGCGTAAAGCTGCTGAGCCCGTAGCCGTGAGCCAGGATCGTCTCCCGCTCCACTTCATTCAGAGCTTTCCGCACCTCGGCGCCCGTGTATCTGTGGTGATTCAGATAGCCGATGAACGCAGCAATTGCGCGCTCGAAATAGATGTTGTTCTCCCACAGCGTGTCGTCGGCATCAATGAGCAGGTTTTGACCGGCAGGGAATCGCGGCATGCCTTCATGGTATCGAATCCGGGTGCATCACTGAGAGTCCGCAGTCGTGGATATCGAGACGACTTTCTTGCTTGCAGATCCGACGCGGCACGTTCAAGGGAACACATGAAGATGTGGCGGGCATCTCTGCGTGTTCGACGAATTGCATTTTGCACAGTGTGATGAAAAACCGTCGACAGTCTCATTGTAAATGCATGAAAATAAGTAAAATAAAATATTTAATTGACAATCGAATCGTTAATTAGCTATATTGGTGATGGTCACTCTTGACCTAACGGAGAGTAAATCATGCGCAAGCTTTTTGTCAGCATTCTTGTTTTCTCCACCGTGCTGCTCCACGCGCAGACACGCACGAACGGCCAGGGTGTCACGATGGAGGCGACCAACGCGAGTTCCACCGCGCTGCCGGCTCCTGCGGCAGCCCCAACCGCAACCGATGTCAACGGTAGTTACCCTGCCCGCCGCATCAGCACGGGTGTGATTGCACCCAAACTGATTTCAAACCCCAAGATCGTCGTCGCCACTACGGATTTCGCAGATGAGGATCTGAGCTTGCAAAAGGCAGTCGTCAGCCTCAAGGTGAATCAAGAAGGTTCAACCCAGAACGTGAAGATGCTCCAGTCAGTGAATCCAACGGTGGATGCTCGCGTGCTGGCAGCGGTGCGCGATTTCCACTTTGCTCCGGCCACCCTCGATGGCGAGGTTGTTCCGATGGATGTGCAGCTCGTCATTCAATTTCAGGCTGCCAAGGAATAAGAGCGAAACATCAACCAATCGAGCAGAACAAAAGAAGACTCCCTCACCACGCGAACCGTGGTGAGGGAGTCTTCTTTTGTTGCGCCGGATTTTGACCGTCGCCAGGGAAATTCATTCGGCCGGCATTGGGTCTGCGATCAGTTGCCCGACTGCGCAGCGAGCCAGGTGTTCAAGTTCGTCTCCTGGGTGGAGCGCAGTTCGATGCAGCCTTCGATTCTTTCAACCGCATGTTTGACGCCCTGATCTGCGGAAGCGACCGGATGAGCTGCGAAGAAGGCCTGCACCTGATTGCTGGACTCTTCCGTGCAGAAGGTCCCTGTCGATTCGACAAGGACGTTTCCGAGTTCTGGCGTCAGCAGCGCATGAATCTTCTCCCAGTTTTGCTGTGTGAACTGCCAGGCCATGTCACGGCGTG
>JAJZGF010000181.1 GCA_021805025.1 Acidobacteriota bacterium | reverse complement strand
CTCGGGGTGGGTCGTGCCGCGCAGATACTCATCAATTCCCATCGCCGCGCGCTTGCCGTCGGCAACGCTGTCGATAATCAGCCGCGGCCCAAAGGCGCAATCTCCACCGGCAAAGATGCCGGCCACTGACGTCATCAGCGTGCGCGGCTGCACCGCGATCAGCCCACGCCGCGAAATCTCCACGCCGTCCTCCGGCCGCAGAAAGTCCAGCTTCGGCGCCTGCCCGATCGACATGATGATCGTGTCGCAATCCAGCAGAAACTCGCTGTTCTCGTAGAACGTGGGATTGAATCGCCCATTTTCGTCGAAGACCTGCTTGGTCTTGATCACTTCGAGCGCCGTCACGCCGCCGGGCCCGCCCACAATGCGCTTCGGACCAAGACCCGGATGGAGAATCACGCCTTCCTCCTCCGCCTCGGTGATCTCTTCCAGCGATGCGGGCATCTCCGCGCGGCCCTCAAGGCACACCAGATGCACCTCTCTGGCGCCCAGGCGGAGAGCGGAGAGCGAGATGTCCATCATCTCCTTGCCGGCAACCGCATCCATGTTTTCCTGTTCCGGCTCATGCTCCTCAACTCCGGGCGCATGCTGCCGCACCACCTCGCGCGCCGCAGAGCGGGCCACGTCCATGGCCACATTGCCGCCGCCGATGACAATCACCTTCTTGCCGATCGTGAACTGATATCCAAGGTTGACGTTGAGCAGGAAATCGATGCCTTTGTGAACCCCATCGAGATCGACGCCTGGAATCGTGAGATCGCGGCTGCGATGCGCTCCCACCGCGATCAGGACCGCGTCGAAGCCCTGATCCTTCAATCCGGCAACCGTGAAGTCGCGCCCCGCCGCCTGGTTCAGCTTCAGCGTAATGTCGCCGACCGCGAGAATCTCGCGCACCTGCGCCTGGATCACGCTGCGCGGCAGGCGATACTCCGGCACGCCCAGGTGCAGCATTCCACCTGCCACCGGCGCGGCCTCAAAGATCGTGACCGAATAGCCCATCAGGGCCAGATCGTGCGCCGCCGACAGGCCAACCGGCCCCGCGCCCACAACAGCCACCTTGAAAGGCAGCTTCTTCTGGTTGCGCCCCCGATTCACATCGACGGGCCGCCGCGACTCGGGCCCATGGCGCTCCGTCAGGAACCGCTTTAATGCACGAATCGAGATCGGACGGTCAATCGCCCCGCGACGGCAGGCCGTCTCGCATGGATGCGCGCAGACCCTGCCGCAGATGCTGGCCAGCGGATTCGGCTCGCGCGCGTAGCGGTACGCTTCCTCGAACTTTCCTTCCGCGATCAGAGCAACGTAGCGGCCCGCATTCGTGTGCGCAGGACACGCCATCATGCACGGGAAGTTTGTGTTCAACCATCCCGCATCGACCGCCTTGTTTTCAAATCGCTTCAGCATGCCGACCGTTCCCCGTCGCCCCGCCTATGGGTTGTGCCGTGGACGCATGCGCCCACGGCCTGTTGTTGTCGATTACTTCAGCGCGATGTTCGCTTCCGCGTCGCCGGAGACCGTCACCTGCACCGATTGCGTCTTGCCCTTGCCCGCTTCGTTCCAGGCCGTCAGCTTGTAGGTGCCGTTGGGAACGTTCTCGATCTTGAACGCGCCCGTCTTGTCCGTCTCGGCAAAATACGGCGTCGGCGAGACCACGATGTAGGCCGCCATGTCCGGGTGCACGTTGCAGAGCAGCGGCACCACGCCGGCGTTGTCAAACTTGAAGCTGCGCTGCTGTCCCCGCGGCCACGTGCCCATGTTGTGGCCCAGGCTCTTGTTGCCGCTGATCGCCGGCCAGAAGACGTTGTGCTCCACGCTGTCGTCGTTCTTGAACTCCACCGTGGTTCCCGTCTCGACAACCAGCAAATGCGGCATGAACATCAGCCCCTTCTGGTCCATCTCCACATGCTGCGTGGGAGCAGGGAAGGTCTTGCCCGGAATCGCGTCGATATAAACAACGGACTCACCCTTGGCGCCCGTCACTTTGCCATGAATAGTGCCTGCCTGCCCACTGACAGCAGCCATCAGAAACACGAGAACTGATGGAACGATGTACTTCATAGTTCCTCCTTGCCTGGATTGTGAATTCGTAGGGACCGAATCTTGCACGGCACCTTGTAACAGAGGCGACCCGAATACATGCCTGAGCGGGCGAGCCCTTGCGGAGTTCGCTCACCGTTCAGGTACACCGGATCGACTCGGTGTCGTTCATACGAATGGAATCAAAATGCAGAGGGGGCTGTATGTGACACTCGTCACAGGGGCATACAATTCAGCTCTCCGTACTGTGAGCGCGCTCACAGGCCGCCACTCTTGAAGAGTGGGCCTGCCGCGGCAGAAAGCTCTTGGCGAAATAAGAACTTGCGGCCGGAAGCAGCCGTCAGCCTGTTGCTTAAATCTGTGCTCTGCATCACGAACGGCCCGGATCGGGGCCGCGCATGGATTCTTAATCGCGCGCCGGCTCAGACCCGCACAATCATCACTTCGGTCGACTTCATCAGCGCCGCCGCCGTCTGCCCCTTGCGCAGTTGCATCTCCCGCGCCGCATCCGACGTGATAATCGACGTAATCCGCTGCTCCCCGATCGACAGCACCACCTTGGCCAGCAGCCCGCTGAACTTCACCTCGACCACCGTGCCCACAAGCTGGTTGCGCCCGCTCACATTTCTGAAGCGCTCTCGCGACTCAATCCGCGGCTTCTCCGGCTCTGCCTGCAGCAGCGTCCGCAGCGCGCTCTGCGGCACGCGATGATGCCCGCCCGGCGTCTTGCGCGTCTTCACCTTCCCCGCCAGAATCCACTGCTTGATCGTGGCGTAGCTCACGCCCAGCGCCGCCGCGGCCTCCCGCGCCGTCAACAACACATCGCTCTTCGCCATTCCCGCCTCCATCGCAGCGCCACATTCTTGCCGTCCTGCAAGGCCCCAGCCTACATCCCGCTTGCGCACCCGCGCAACGCCCTGATCATTGCCCCGAATCGGGCCGGACACAAGTCGCATAGATTCGTTATTGTATGTCGTGTAAAATCGTCGCATGGTACTTCCCCTCATTCCCCTGCGCAGATTTGCGCTCTCGCTTCGCCCAGCCCTCGTCGCCTGCCTCCTGATCGCTCCCGTGCCCATCCGCGCGCAATCAGTCGCGTCCTTCATCGATCATTACCAGGCCCGCGTCACCGCCACCCAGAATGCACAGCCCCACTGGATCACGCCTCTCGTCACCGTCACCCCGCGCCTCGAGCAGGAGCTGCGCACCGACTTCGTGCGCAATGTCTCCAACTCCGGCTACGACACCTGGGTCTATGACAACGGCAAGGGCCTAGAGCTCATCCCCTTCCGCCGCATCGAGCTGCTCTTCAACACGCCACCCTTCTTCAATCACCTCGCGCCCAACACCAACGACGGCTTCGGCGACGTGACATTCCTCGGCAAGCTGCGCCTCTTCGCCCGCAACGAAGAGAGCGGCAACGCCATCGTCACCGCTTTCCTCGGCGGCTCCGTGCCCACCGGCAAAAACGGCAACGGCTCCTGCTGCGCCGTCGTCACGCCCACCCTCGCCGTGGGCAAGGGCTGGGGCCTCTTCGATCTCACCTCCACCGCCGGCGGCACCCTGCCCGTCACCAACAGCAAAGGCCTTGGCCACAGCATCCTTTCCAACTCCGTCGCGCAATACCGTCTCGCCCGCACCGGCGTCGCGCGCCTCTTCTGGCCTGAAGCCGAGATCAATTCCACCTTCTTCTACGGCGGCTCCAATGACGGCAAGGCCGTCACCTACGCCACGCCGGGCGTGGTCATCGGCCGCGTTCCGCTCGCCCACGGTCCCGACGGCAAACCCGGCCGTCTCGGCCTTACCTTCGGCGCGGGCGAGCAGATCGCCGTCACCCACTTCCATCCCTCCAACCACAACCTCGTCCTCACCATGCGCCTGCCCTTCTAGCGCACCGTAGACTGAAGAAGCCCGATGCTCTTCTCCGCTCAACGCCGCATCATTCGCCGCGCCCTTGCCGTCGCGTTGATCTCTTCTTGCATTCTGCTGCTTACTGCATGTCGCACTGACCGCCGCATCGTCCTCACCGCCTCCGTCGCCGCCAGCCTCACCGACGCGATCCAGGCCGCGGAAGCCGCCTACACGCAGGCCCATCCCGAGGTCGAGTTCCGCAACAACTTCGGCGGCTCCGGCGCGCTCGCCCAGCAGATTGAGCACGGCGCGCCCGCAGACATCTTTCTCTCCGCCGCCGCCGGCCCCATGAACCAGCTCGACGACAAGGGCCTGCTTGTCCCCGGCTCCCGGCGCGACCTGCTGCGCAACTCGCTCGTTCTCATCGCGCCTCTCCAATCCACGCTCTCGGGCTTCGATCAGCTCGCTGGTCCCGCTGTTCGCACCATCGCCATCGGAGATCCCGGCCCCGTCCCCGCCGGCCTTTACGCGCAGCAGTCCCTCACCGCCATCGGCCTCTACAACACACTCCATCCCAAATTTGTTTTCGCAGAGAGCGTCCGTCAGGTGCTCGCCTTCGTTGAGACCGGCAACGCCGACGCAGGCCTCGTCTACGCCACCGATGCAGCATCCTCCGGCAAGGTCCGCGTCGTGGCCACCGCGCCGGCGCTCACCCACGACCCCATCGTCTATCCCGCCGCCGCACTCCGCACCGGCGCGCACCCCGCCGCCGCATCGGACTTCGTCGCCTGGCTTGCCTCGCCCGCCGCGCGCAGCCTCTTTACGCAGCGTGGATTTACCATGGCTGCACAGTAATGCTCGCCATCGACGCATCGCCGCTTCTCATCTCGCTCGCCACCACCGTCTGCGCCACGCTTGCAACCTTCTGCCTCGGCCTGCTCGCCGCCTGGGCGCTCTACGACTCGCGCAGCAAACTCCGCCCCTGGATTGACGGTATCCTCACACTTCCGCTCGTCCTGCCTCCCACCGTCGTCGGATTTCTTCTGCTGTTCGCCCTCGGCCGCCAGAGCCCCATCGGCCGCGCCCTCGCGCACATCGGCGTCACCATCGTCTTCTCCTGGCCGGCCACCGTCCTCGCCGCAACCGTCATCGCCTTTCCGCTCATGTACCGCACCGCGCTCGGCGCGCTTGAGCAGGTGAACCCCACCCTCCTTGAGGCCGCGCGCACCCTCGGCGCATCTGAGCCCCGCATCTTCCGCCGCATCCTGCTGCCTCTCGCCGCCCCCGGCGTTCTCGCTGGAACCATCCTCGCCTTCGCCCGCGCTCTCGGCGAGTTCGGCGCCACCCTCATGCTCGCCGGCAACATCCCCGGCCGCACGCAGACCCTCCCCCTCGCCATCTACTCCGCCGCAGAGAGCGACAATATGCGCCCCGCCGCGCTCTGGGTCGCTCTCATCGTCGCTCTTTCGCTCGCCATCATCCGCCTGCTCCACCGCGAAAGCCGCGTCCGCCTCCGGCATCGTCGCCAGAACATCGCGCAGCCGCTCGCTGCGAGCGTACCCACCGAGCCACTGCAAATCCCCGCGCACCCTCCCCAACCGCAGCCCCGCAGTCCCGCGCTGGAGATGGACGTCACCCGACCCCTCGACTCCTTCACCCTTCACATTCACCTGCGCGCCACTCGCGGAGCCGTCGGCCTGCTCGGCGCTTCCGGCGCGGGCAAATCCATGACGCTGCGCCTCATCGCGGGCGTCGCCTCTGCCGCGAGCGGCCGCATCGCGCTCAACGGCGTCGTGCTCTATGACAGCGAGGCCCGCATCAACCTGCCCCCCGCGCAGCGCCGCATCGGCATCGTCTTCCAGGACTACGCGCTCTTCCCCCACATGACCGTTGCCGAAAACATTGCCTTCGGCCTGCACGCGCTCCCGCCCGCAGAGCGCAATCGCCGCGTGCAGCATCAGCTCGCCCGCATGGGCATCGCGCACCTCGCCCATCGCTACCCAGGAGAAATCTCCGGCGGCGAGCGCCAGCGCACCGCCATCGCCCGCTCCATGGCCGTCGAGCCCGCCGCGCTCCTGCTCGACGAACCCTTCGCCGCGCTCGATCCCCATCTGCGCCGCCACCTGGAGGGCCAGCTCCGCGAGGCGCTCGCAGGCTTCAATGGTGCAATCCTCTTCGTCACACACGACATGGAAGAGGCCTTCCGTTTCTGCACCGATCTCCTCGTCCTCGACCGCGGGCAGGTCATCGCCTCCGGCCCGCGCCAGCAGCTCTTCGACGCGCCCCGCACCGTCACCGCCGCGCGCCTCACCGGCTGCAAAAACATTGCGCCCGCTCGCATCATCCCCGCGCAGCCAATGCGCATCGCTATTCCGGCATGGCAATGCGAACTCGCCCTCGCCGTCGCGCCTCCCGCAGGTCTCACACACATCGGCTACCGCTCGCATCAGCTGCGCTTCGCGCCACCGGCCGACGCGCCCAACGTCTTTCCCTGCTGGCTCGTTGAAACCAGCGAGGCCCCGCACGAGATGACGCTCTACCTGCGTCTCCACGCCGCGCCCGCGGCCGGCGACTCGCATCCCATCCAGGCCGACATCCCCAAAGATCAGTGGCGCGTGCTCAGCGTCCAACCGCAGCCCTGGCTCGTACAGCTCGACCCTGCCCGCATTCTGTTGCTCGAAGAACCGCCGGCCTAGGCAGTACGCATCCCGCATCTTCTACACTTGAAGCATGGATGTTCTCTACGGCGTGCACTCGGTGGAAGAGGCCGTGCGCGCGGGCCGGCGCAAGTTCGATCACGTTCTCGTTGCGCGCGAGCGCCACGACGACCGCCTCGCGCAGCTCGTCGCCGCCTGCCGCGCCGCGGGCCTGCGCGTGCGTCAGGAGCCGCGCGAGCACCTCACCCACATCGCCGGCACGCCTATGCATCAGGGCATCGTCGCTCTCGTCCGCCCCCAGCAGATGCTCGCGGTTGAAGATCTCTTCACACCGCTTGCGCCCGGCCGAGCGCGCCTCGTCCTCGCGCTCGACGGTGTCGAAGACCCGCAGAATCTCGGCGCACTGCTGCGGGTCGCCGATGGCGCCGGCGTCGATGGCATCGTCCTCACC
>JAJZGF010000180.1 GCA_021805025.1 Acidobacteriota bacterium | reverse complement strand
CCGGCACCAGCCGCAGGTCCACACCCTGCGTGCGTGCCTGCTCCAACACCCCCTGCACGGTCTTCCGGTTGCAGCGCGCGGTGAAGAAGATCTCATCCACAAAGAAGCGCCGCGTGCTGTGAAACAGCGTCTCGAGCGTGCCCACCACATCGACATCCGGCCCGTGCGCCTCGCCCGGGGCTGCCACGTACCCCTTGAAGGTATAGCCCAGGTTGCGCATGCTCTCCAGATGGTGGCGCAGCGCGTGCGCCTCTGGGCCGGTGCCCACAATCAGCACAGTGCGCGTTCCTACCCCGCGGTTGAACTGCCGGTAGAGCGCCAGGCGGTAGAGAAGCCGCCGCGCCCCCACCGCCAACGTGACCAGGCCTACTGTCAAAAGCACGATCTCACGCGGAATATCGCTGGCGTGCGCCAGATAGAGGGCACCGGTCAGCAAAAGACCCGCCGTCAAGCAGGCCTGCGCACTCAGCCGCTGCTCGTTCAGAATACTGGCGATTCGCAGCGGTGTGTACAGATTCAGACGCCGGCTCACTACCACCAGCACCACAGTAAACCCGAGCAGAAACTCCAAAAGAATCCACATTGAACGTCCGTGGATAAGCGTTCCCGCCCACAAATCGCGCGCGCCGACCACCGGGTCCATTTGCAAGCGGTAGAGCGTCGAGCCTGCGGCCACCGCCAGCACCGTCCCCACATCGGCGGCCATCCACACCTTCGACGCGGCATGTCCTCCGCGGGATGAAGATGCAACTCGGGCCGACTCCCATTCGCCCGATCCAGGGCTGGGAGAAGATATCCGTTGCCAGAACTCCGAACTTGCCATACGCGCAGACCTTTAGGAACTGGAGAGGGAAAGCAACCAAGGGCGAACCGCCCCAAAGACGTCAAAATAGCAGCACAAACTACCGAAGTCTGAACTATTCAACCGTGCAGAAACCCGCAGGCTTAAGCCTGCCAAAATTCCCGTCACCCACCAATCAACAATGAGGGGAAGGCCCAGAACTTCTGTGCCAGCGCAATCCCCTGTTCAGGGGAGAGCGATACCGCAATTCAATGGAAGCTGCCACAACAAGCATCCCCCGTAAAGCCGTAGAAGGCAAGCGGAAATTCAAGAATTTCTGATTACTAGATTCCCAGGTCAGATTCCCCAAAGTAACCTGGCACAAGTGCCTAGTGTCCCGTCCCTGAAATAATTATCATAAATATCGACATACCCAGCATCGGATAGAGTGGGAGGAAGCCCGATGCGGAAAGGTCGTCCACTCACTCCGTTGTCTCTTACCGTTGAGGATCGCGCTCAGCTTGTTGGCTGGAGTAAGCGGCCCAAGACGGCGCAGGCGCTGGCCATGCGGTCGCGCATTGTTCTGATGGCCGCCGATGGACTCAGCAATACCGTCATTGCCAGCCAGTTGCGCACCATGCAGCACACCGTGAGCAAATGGCGTCGGCGTTATTTGGAATCCGGTCTGGATGGGCTTTTGGATGAACCGCGGCCCGGCACCTCGCATAAGCTCAGCGATCGTGACGTGGAGCGTGTTCTGACGCTCACCCTGGAGTCAACCCCAGCCGATGCTACACATTGGTCGACACGCTCGTTGGCCAAGCGTGTCGGACTCAGCCGCAACTCCATTCATCGTATCTGGCAAGCTTTTTCCCTCGCCCCGCATCGCTCCGAGACGTTCAAGTTGTCCAAAGACCCTCTGTTCATCGACAAGGTACGCGATATCGTCGGTCTCTATCTGGCCCCACCCGAGCGCGCTCTGGTCTTATGCGTCGATGAAAAGAGCCAGATACAAGCATTGGACAGGACCGCACCGTTACTGCCCATGCGTCCGGGCCAGATCGAACGCCGCACCCATGATTACGCCCGCCACGGCACTACAAGCTTGTTCGCCGCGTTGGACATCAAAACCGGCGAGCTGATCGGCCAGACCCAGCGTCGCCATCGCTCCCAAGAGTTTCGCAACTTCCTCGATACGATCGAGAAGAATGTGCCGGCCGACTTGGACGTTCACCTGATCCTGGACAACTACGGCACACACAAAACACAACCGATTCGTGACTGGAAAGCCAAGAGACCACGCTTTCACTTCCACTTCACGCCCACCTCGGCCAGTTGGCTCAACCTGCTTGAACGCTGGTTCGCGTTACTGACTGAAAAGCAACTCCGCCGCGGCGTACACCGCTCAACCAAAGAACTGGAAAACGCCATTCGCAACTTCATTCAACACCACAACAACGACCCAAAGCCCTTCGTCTGGCACAAAACCGCAGATCGAATCCTCGATTCACTCGCACGATTTTGTACTCGTACTTTGGGGACAGGACACTAGAGGCATTTGGCCGTTGACCTTTTCGGCCGGAAAGAAGCATCCTTGGCCTCACTTGGAGCGCTTTTCAGGGTGCCCCTCCGAAGTGAGCCCCTCATCCCATCGGACATGGCCCCGCACCGGGAGCAGCATTTACCGATGTGGAGATTCGAGGGGCAGGAATTCGCTAGGCGCGGGCGGGCATGGTGACGACGCGTGAGGCTTTCGCATGGCTGCCGCCAAACAGCTCCGCGCGGCGCGCGCTCTCGGGCCACTCCTTGAGAAAATCCGCCATTCGCGTACTGGCCATCGGGGCGTGGACCAGGAACCCCTGCAAGGCGTCGCAGCCGATCTCGCGCACAGCGTCCAGTTCCGCCCGCTGTTCCACACCTTCGGCTATCGTTCGCAGCTTGAGTTGGCGCGCCATGGCGACGATGGTCTGACAGAGCGAAAGCGCCTCCTGTGTACGGTGGACGCCGTGGATAAAACAGCGGTCGATCTTCATCGCGTCGAGAGGCAGCCGCTTGAGCACGTTGAAGCCGGTGTAGCGCGTACCGAAATCGTCGATGGCGATGCTGATGCCCATTGCTTTGAGCTGGCGAATGCGCGCCGCGAAGAGCTCCTCGTCATCGAAGAGCACCGATTCGGTGACCTCGATCTCGATCTGCGTACCGTCCAGCGGATTCTCTTCGAGCAGCGTCCGTATCGAGCGAATGAAGTCGTTGCGCCGCATGTTGGCCCAGGAAACGTTCACCGCCAGGAGCGGAAGCGGGGTGCCCGCCTCCGCCCACTGGCGGGCATCCTTCAGCGCCGTGCTCATAGTGAACTCGAGGATCAGCTGAATCAGATCGGAGCGCTCGGCAATCGGAATAAACTCGCTGGGCGTCACCGCGCCCCAATCCAGATGGTTCCAGCGGATCAGCGCTTCAGCGCCTAGAATTTTTCCCGAGGCCGCCTCCACGTTGGGCTGGTAGACGATGCGAAACTGTTTTTGGGCCATGCCCCTGAGCATCTCCGTCTCCAACTGGTGATCGCGCATCAGGGTATTGTTCATGCCGCTGCGGAAAGCCAGCACAGTGCTGCTCCGCACGTAAGCTGCGCGGCTGGCCGCCAGGCTGGAGAACCGCACCAGGTCTTCGGCAGAGGTGGTGTCGGACGGGCAGAACGCCACCCCGGCGGCGACCTCGATCATCGATCGGGTGCCCAAGACGCGCATCGGCGAAAGCACGTCGACAATCGCCTGGATGCGCCGTCTTTCCTTGCTGTCGAAGTGTTCTGCCTCCAGGGCCACCAGAAAGCAGCGCGCGCTGTAGCGGCCGATGAGCGCACCGGGATCCACCGCGGCGCGCAACGCTTCAGCCACCCGCGCAATCAACGCGTCGGCGCCACGGCTGCCCCACAGCGCAAACTCGCGGCGCAGATTCAACACCTCGATCCAGACCAGTGCAATCTCGCGGCCGGGCGCGCCGTTCCGCATCCACGCAGCCAGCGCATCCTGAAATGCCGCGTAATTCAACAATCCGGTCTGCAGATCGTGACGCTCGCCGTAAGCAAGCATCTGCCGGCGCAGTTCGTTGTCGATCTCGTTCTCAAAAAAGCCTTGCACGCGCTGCTCCGTTGACAGATGCAGAAACGGGTTGAAGAACCTGGGGTACGTCCTGGGGGAAGGTGCCGTTCGCGGTAGTTCACAAGGGCGTGAGCGTGGCAGGACAGATCGTGAGATCAGCTGAAGGGCTCCCGTGGGGCTGGTCCATGGCTCTTCGCCCACCAGCGCCTGCCCTGTGCGCGTCCTTATCGCATATCCTCAATTTCTTGTACTTCCGAATGGAGTGCGCCGCAACCGAAGAAATGACTCCGCCCTACAACAATCGTGGGATTTACCTGGACTTTCCATCCTTGTCCCGTGGTCTCTCTACCATCCGCGCTCCGTCCGTGCAGGCAGCGGCTCAGTTGATTCAGGCTTAATCTCACCCGCTTCCGCTCATGCATCCTTGTCACTTCCCCGCTGCGCTGGCCGGTGGGATGACGATGTCCACTCCACTCTCTAAGTCCGGAGCCGAGGATAGCAGAACCGTATGCGTAAACGTCTGCCCGCCATAAACCAAAGTAACGATGGCGGAGCCTGCAGGAAGCTCCCGGAAGAGATAACGGCCTGCGCGATCTGTGTGCACGGTTCGGCCCAAACTGGGAATCTTTACCTCGACCCCAGGAACCGGAGTGTGTTTGCCGGTCTTAGGGTCGAAGATGGCGACGGTGCCCGCGATGCTGCGCTGGGCCTGCGCCGTGAATGCAAAGCGCCCCGCGAGCTCACCGGTAACCTTCACCGTTTGGGCGTCAAGATTGGCGAGCGAGTAGCCGGGTGGCAGGGAGGAGGAAACGGGCTCCACGGTGTAATTTCCGGGTGGCAAGCCGTCTACCTCTACGCTCCCGTCGCCCGAGGTGCTCACCTCGCGAGTCATGTGTGGCCCAGTCAACTGCAGGCTCACCGTCAACCCCTCACCGGCGTCGTTTTTGAAGCTGCCAAAGATTTTGCCTTGCGCAAAGCTGATCCCGAAGTCCGCCACTCCGTTGTTGGGGACAGATTTCGGCGAGCTGCTGGTGAGATAGAACGGCCGAGCGCTGCGATAGTCAGCTTCCACGCGGTGAAACCCGTAAGGCACGCCGTGGAAGGCGAAGTAGCCGGATTTGTCGGTATGGGTGGTGCGGCGTCCGTCGAGGTAGATCAGCACATCTCCCAGGGGCGCGGCGCCGGTGGCATAGGACTGGGCGAAGGCGTCATCGACAAAGACGTGGCCGGTGATGGTGCCTCTCCGGCCCGGCACCAGGAATCGCGGGATCGAGTTCAGCTCGCGCTGGAAAGAAATCTGCTCGATGGGCTGCAAGGTGCTCTGTCCGCCGGTGGTACTGCGGTACATGGAAAAGCCCACGTTCAGCAGGTTCGCGACTCCCAGCTTCCGCGTCCACTGCACACCGCCGGTCACCAGGCGCATGGACGCGATGCCCCCGCCCTGGCTGGTATCGATGAGCGAATTCAAGGAAAAGTGGCCGGCCTTTTTGTTTGCCCAGTCCATGGTGGCGCCATACTGTTCGCGTTTCGCTGCCAGGACAACCGTTGGCGCTGTCAGGTAGCCCTGGCTGGTCAGTTCAGAGGTCTGATGGATGAATCCCACCATCTGCGCGGCCGTTGTCGCGGTCTCACTCTGGTATTGCAAGGCCTGGCGCAAATCCGGCTGCGAGCTCTGGAGAGGCGCAAAGATCGGGGCCTGGGTCTGTAGGTCGAAAAAGGCCGACGTACTGACCCCCATCACATTGAAGTTAGCGGCCGATTGGTAGAAATTGCTGCTCGGGGTATCGCCGCTATTGTGGAGCTTCTGGTACGAAAACGATCCTCCCCAGTGTTTCCACAAGACCTGCGGGCCCGCCAGATAGCCCAGGCTGTTCAGCGGGGCCGCGACTGGCAACTGCGAGATAAAGCGGGATCCCGTGAATCCCACGGTGGCGCCAATGTGCGTATTCAGCCAGACTGTCTGGTTGAGGGTCGCCGTGTCGACGGTCTGTTGATCGGTCGGCAGATTGATGCTCGTATCGTCTCCGTAGAATTGCGTCTGAAAGTGTTTGTTCCCTCGCGTCTGCCACACCAGGTTTCCCATGCGCCCATGGAGCATAGTGATGTTGAGGGAAGCGATCCGCGGCGACTCGTAGTTGAAGAACCCCTGCAGCATCTGCCGTTTCGTCTCGCGATCGATCTTGCCGGAGAGTGCAATCCCCTGCCCCACTCCGAATTCGGCGGTTATGTGCTGGTGAGGGCTTTGCGCGAAATCCATGTAGAGCGTTGCAATCGGGCCGGGCGTGGCAGTGGTGTTCACCGAGGTGTCGGTGTTGAAGTAATACAGATTCGCCTCCAGACCAAGCCTCTTGCGCACCTTGAAGTGCCGCGAGATACCGGCCACCTCATATCGGGAACTGGGCAGCAGAAAGTCCTGAAACTCAGTGACGGAGGTAATGCCGGCATGGAACTCCCATGCGCCCTGCTGGAGGTGGAAACCGCGCAGCAGGATTTGGTTGATGGTCAGATCGGTGTTTGCCATCATCTGGTCGACCAAGGTGATCTTCTGTCCTGGTCGCGAGATTTCATACGAGAGAATAGGAAAGCCAACCGGCGCAATTCCGTTCGAGGGAAAGATATCGGCATTCATGATCTGGATATGAATCTGGCGGTCGCCGACGATCTGCGTAAGGTTCTGCACCATCGTGATCTGCGTGGGGTTGTTATTGTAGGTAAACTGTTCCTGCCCGAACTCCACCGTCTGCCCGTCCACGCCCGTCTGCGAACCACCAAACTTGGCCGGCATCCGCGGCGCCGGAACCGTGACCCGGATGGTGCGCGTTCCCCGGACCAGGACCAGCATTACGGTCGCTTCACCCGCGGCCATGCCCATCAGCCGATAGCCTCCCGGTTCCGCGGAAGCCTGCACGATGTCCGTATCCATCGAGTACGCCGCCGTTACCTCGGGTGCCGGGTAGAACATGGAGTGACCGGCAGCGACCACCACGGCCTCTGTCTCCGGCCGCTGCGCGCGGACCGGGATACAGCTCAGGCACACTGCTGCCAGCAGCGAGAATGGAAGGAGCCGCTTCATCGCACGGTAAAGTCAATCGGCCGTGTCTCGGTCTGCCCCTCATATTGGAACGTACACAACGCGTGATAACTACCGGGTTTGA
>JAJZGF010000034.1 GCA_021805025.1 Acidobacteriota bacterium | reverse complement strand
TGAGCGTTGTGGTGGTGGAGGTAATGTCGGATGGCGTCTTGAAGTTCTTTGGTGGAGCGGTGAACGCCGCGACGTAGTTGTTTGTCCGTGAGCGCCGCGAACCAGCGCTCGACCTGATTGAGCCATGAAGCGGAGGTGGGTGTGAAGTGGAGGTGGAAGCGGGGACGTTTGGCCAGCCAGTTGCGGATCATCTGCGTCTTATGGGTGGCGTAGTTGTCCATCACCAGATGCACGTCGAGTTGGGTCGGCACGTTGTTCTCGATGGTGTCGAGGAAGTTGCGGAACTCGGCGGAGCGATGACGTTGCCGGGTCTGGCCGATGACCTTGCCGGTCCGGGTGTCGAGCGCGGCGAAGAGGCTGGTGGTGCCGTGGCGCTGGTAATCGTGGGTGCAACGTTCGATCTGTCCGGGCCGCCTCGGCAACAGCGGAGCGGTGCGATCCAGCGCCTGCATCTGGCTCTTCTCGTCCACGCAGAGCACGAGCGCGGTCGGGTGGATCGAGATACAGACCGACGATGTCGCGCACCTTCTCGATGAAGAGCGGATCGCGACTGAGCTTGAAGGTCTCGGAACGATGCGGGGCCAGCGAAAACGCGCGCCAGATGCGGCTGATGGTGGACTGGTTCAGTCCCGTGGCCTGAGCCATCGACCGCGTCGACCAGTGTGTGGCCCCGTCCGGCTTGCTCTCCAGCGTGCGCACGATCACTCGTTCGATGTCGGCATCGCCGAGCTTGCGCGGCTGACCGGGACGAGCCTCATCGAGAAGCCCGTCTGGCCCTGAGGCCGCATAACGACGCCACCACTTGCTCACCGTCTGGATGCAGATACCCTGCTCCAACGCGATCGCTGTGGCCGTCGTTCCGGTCGAGGCACGCAGCACGATCCGTGAGCGAAGGGCCAGCGCCTGCGCTGTCTTGCGACGACGCGACCAGCCCTGCAGGGTCTCTCGATCCTCGATGGTCAGCGTCAACGACGGTAAACGGCGTCCTTGTCCCATGGCGTAACTCCTGCCATGTTAGACGAGTTTTTATAATGAATAGTTGAACGAACTAATGACTCACCACACTAGCATGGATTCAATATTTGCATGCACAAATGCAGAATTCGAGAGAATTTGTAGGATCTGCTTCCGGCAAAAGTGCATGCAGTAATGCACATTTTGCAGTCCAGAAATTGCCCGGATATGAGCAGCCGCAGCACATAGCTTGACGCACTATGCAAGTTCTAACAGCCTCTTTAACAATAACCGCCGAGCAAATTCGAGACGGGCACCCCAATCGTGAATGAGCCTACAACTTCGTCCGAAGATTTAAGGCCCTCAAGGGTTTCGCACCTCACGAATACCTTTGCAAACTCTGGATGCAAGCCCCAGTGAGACTTAATCTCGATCTAATCCACCAAACGCCGGTTCGAGACACCTAGTCGAGTTTCTTGCGCTCTTGTTCTATGACGGCCTTGGTGAGCGGCAGGTATTTGCCATCACGCACAATTTGCTCCTGCCCTTCACGAGAGAGTATGAAGCGGAGATATTCGCGGAGCTTAGGGTCGACCGGCTTCTTAGGATCGCGATTGATCCAGAAGAATACGTCGGCATAGAAGGGATAGGTGCGGTTGCGGACGTTGCCCATCGTGAGCTCTTCAAAGGGACCGCTATCTTTGTATCCGATGGCGAGAGTCTTTACCGTGGGCGTCTTCCAAAGCTCTCCTCCGGCGACGTAGGCGATGGCATAAGGATCTTTCGCGACATCCTCGATCATGGTCTGCCCAGCGATCTTTAGAGTGCCGTCCGGGTTGGCGGCGTTGGAATATTCGATGAGGCCGCCGTTGAATTTACTGGTGACACCGCCGAAGGCGCGAGTTTCAATCTCTTCAGTAAAGTGGAATTCAAGATTGTAGCCAAGCGCATGGATCGGCTTATTCTCCCACTCGCCGGTGAGGCCGAGTTGGCCCCAGGTGCGGATATTTTTATCGGCACTCCGGGCAGCATTCTCGTTCCAGATGAGGCCGTCATACGCACCGGTACGAAAGTCTCCGAAGATACCATCGATCTGTGACATTGAGAGGTGCGCAAGCGGGTTCTTGGCGTTGACATAAAATCCGATTGGAGGGTTCCAGCCAGATACATCGTAGGAGCCGGTCATCCCGATAATCCCCGTCGGCTGATAATCAAATTCACGCTGGAAGGCGAGGCGCTCGTCCCACATGATCTGGCGCCCCATGATTCCGACGTCAGCGATGCCGAAGATGAGCGAGGAGATGGCATGTTCCGAGGTGCGGAGGTTGTCAGAGAACTTCACGTTCGGCTGAAACTTCTGAAATGAGGTTTCAAGGTAGCTTGCCAGAGGCGAATCGGTTAGGTAGTTGGAGCCCCACTGGCGAATTGTTCCGGAGACCTGCACATCCGGCTTGTAGTGCGGAAGATCGGAGAGATCGAACCGGTCCGGCGGGTAGTGCACTTCGTGTCCTTTGCGAAGGACACTCTTGGCACGTGCCGCTTGAAGGGTGCTGGCATCGGAGTCGGCTTGCGATTTCTGCGCAAGGACCGAAAGCGGAAGAACGGATGCGAGAAAAGCGGCGAGCGCGAAGCAGCGGACTGTCTTCATGGGGTGGGCTCCTGGATCTAGTTTGCGGGTGTAAACTGCAGCAGTCGTAAGCCTGCTTTTTGCCGGCCTTCCAACGCGAAAACGAACGAGAATTGGTTTGCCGAGCGCTGTGTCATAAAGTCATTGGTCGAGCTTCTTCAACTGGGCGGCGTCCAGCGCGGGCGTGAGCGGGACATACTCGCCTTCCTGACGTACAAGCTCCTGGCCTTCGTAGCTGAAGATGAAGCGAAGGAACTCGCGGATACGCGGGTCAAGCGGATGGCCGGGCGCCTGGTTGGTATAAATCCACACGGAGCGCGAGAGCGGATAGCTTCGGTCCGCATTTGTCGCCGGTGTCGGCATGATGAACGGGCCCGCATCGGTTGCAGCGACAGCGATCAACTTTGTCCCCGGACTCACGAAGCCTGTGCCAGAAAGAGCGATTCCGTCGGGATCTTTCGCCAACGCGTCGACGATGCGCTGCTGGGCCACATACGTGGTCTTGTCAGGGCGATCGAGATCGTCAAAATGGCGGAGTCCCTCGTTCCAGAGCAGTGAGCCCTTGAGGACCGTCTGGGAGAAGAAAAATGCCGGTGCCGCGTCGAGTTCTCCACCGTAAACATGGATGGGCCGCGAGGCCCAGGCTCCCGTGAGTCCCAGTTGGCCCCACGTGCGAATGTTGGCGGGCGCCCCGCGCAGATGCTCAGCGCCGAAGATGGCATCCAACTGGGTGAAGGTGAGATGTGTCAGCGGATTGTCCTTCGCAACGAAGATACCCAGAGCAACGCTCTTGTCGGCGTTGGCCCAACTGCCGGTCATCACCTCATACGGGAAGGGCTTGTGCTTCATGACCCGGGTATAGCCCGCGACTTCCATCGGTCGGATCTCGCGCCCGAGAATGCCGAGGTCCGCAGTATTGGTGAAGAGGGCGCCAGTAGCCGCGGCACTGGAGACTAGATTATCGGAAAACGTAATCCCCGGATGATACGTCGTGAAGGCTTGTTCCCAACTCAACATGATCTTCTTGAGAAACACATGACCCCAACTTCGGATCACACCCGGCTCGATGGTTTGCGGAACGTATGCCGGGATCGTTTGCGGCGCGGAGGACTGCTGCCCTCGCACCGGAACACTGTTCGTGCAGAACGCGGCGAACGTGATGGCGAACACAAGATGGGCAAAGCGTTTCATGCTTCGGTCCTTTCAAAAATCTCTACGGCTTAGGCTGAAAGAGCCATATCTCGGCAGCCTGACCGTCAACCGGAGGAACGGCCACACAGAGAAGGTTCAAATTAGGTACCCATTGTGATGTGCCGGCGTGGTGCCCGGTAAAGAATCGGGCGATGGTCTTATAGTGATCGGCGTTGATTTGCTGAATAACTTGAACGTAACCATCCAGCGCTGTCATGTAGATGCGGCGCAGTTTGGCATCGTAATACATGCTCTCAACGCCATCGATGGTGTCGAGTGTCGCGACCGGCTTGCCGGTGTCTGAGTTGAGAACGTTGAAAGAGGAGGGTCGGCGCATGTCCACAAAGAGCCGATGGCGTACCTCGTCCAGTGCAAGAGCGGTAGGCTGCGCCGGGGCCTTAAGCTGGAAGCGCGCATAAATCTGGTTGGTAGCACGGTCAATGACGCCAACCTGTGCGAGTCCGGGGATGAGAAGGTAAAGTCGGTTGCCGCCCTTCTCCATTGCAAGCGCCGCGGGACGCAACTCGGTGGGTATCTCCCCTACCTTTCTCCAGTCTTTGCTGTCGATGATGGCGAGGCCGCCCGGACCCCGGTTGGAATCCGTGCCTCCGTGGTCGACGTAGAGATATCTCGTCCTACGGTCCATGTCCATCATGTCAGCACCGAGCGAGAGCGGAACGATTTTGATGGGCTCATAGGTCTTGCCGTTGAATGATCGGAAGGTGCCGTCCTTGCCGTTGGTAACGGCCAGTGTATTGTCGACGGGGATATAGTAGAGTCCCTGCGGGCGGGTGAATCCCGAACTCATGGTGTAGAGTGGCTTGCGCGCGCGGAGATCAAAGACGCGGACCTGATTGTCCTCCTGCGCCGAAGCGAAGAGCCGGTCGGTAGCCGCATCGAGAGTGAGATGGTCCCATGTTCCGGTCATGCGAGGCACGGGGATGCGTCCTACGAGTGTCAAAGCGGCGTTTGATTGGGCTGTGCCTAGGGACGGTGGTTGACTTGGAGCATTCGCGGAAGGCGCGGGCTCCTGCGTGAAGTTTGGGTCCATTTCCTTAGTCTCAACCTTGCGCATTCCGGCGACTGCTGACTCACGGGTGTCCTGCGCCTGGACCGTTGCCACGCAACCGAATGCAACGAACGAGAGTAGGAGAATATTCTGAAGATCCTTCATGATTTGTTCTTGCCTTTCAGTTTTGAAACGAAGTGGCATAAGCCCGTTTCTTATCCAGATTGGCAGTGCGCCAATCTCCGTGAGGAACCCATGCTGACGTTGAGACATGAAGGTCAAACAAACTCTCAGTGAAAAGCTATTCATGGTCTTAAGGGCTCAGCGGGCCAGAGGGCCCTGTACCGGCGTCGCTGCGAGGTGCGCACGCTCCCGTAAATCGACAGCATTGGGGAGGGCAAAGAACTCACCTTCGCGTTGCGCATCCTGTTGACCTTCCCGGCTCAAAATGTAACGAAAGAACTCGAGCACAATGCGATTCGGTGGAACTCTTGGTCCGTTGTTGATATAGAAGCGAACCGGACGGGACAGAGGGTAGGTGCGGTCTGCGACGTTTTGCGGAGAGGGCAGGACAAACGAGCCCCCGGGACGAGCGATGGCAATGAGCTTCGCATTTTGGTCCTTGTAACCCGCGCCCGAAATGCCGATGGCGTACCGATCGGCGCCCACCGAGTCAACGATCCGCTGATAGCCATCCACGTCATGTGCATTTGGCATCGGCAAGTCGTCAACCTGTTTCAGGTCGCAGTTCCAGAGGACACTGCCGTTCAGTACGGTTTGCGAAAAGAAATAGCCGGGGGCTTCGAAGGCAGGGCCGCTATAGGGCTGAATGGCATGATTCGCCCACTCCCCGGTCAGGCCGAGTTGCCCCCACGTGCGGATAAGATTCTTCTCACTGCGGCGCCGTTCCGCGCTGAAGATAGCATCGAGCTGGTCGAAAGTGACTTGGGCGAGCGGATTGTTCTTGTTGACGAAGATACCAAGCGCCATGATCTTGTCCGGGTTGCTTAGGCTTCCTGTCAACACGTCGATGGCAAATAGTTTTTGCCGCGTCATCTTCTCGTACGCGGCGACCTCTGGTGGTGTAATCTCGCGGGCTAGAACGCCGATATCTGCACGGCCGCTGTACAGACCGGCGATTGCAGCGGCGCTACTGACGAGCGTGTCGTCGAATTTCACGTTGGGTTGGAATTTTTGAAATCCTATTTCCCAGTTTTTCATTGCAACCTTCAGGTAGCCGTGGCCCCAACTACGTATTGTGCCGCTGTACTGCTGCGTAGGTACATAGTGGGGAGGTTGGTTATCGTGGATCATGCCGTTGAGCTGTGTGGCTGAGGCTGCGCGCTGAGCATTCGCCGAAGGCGTCGCTACCGTAATCACAAGGGCCAGGGTAATGCCGTATAGCTGCTTCATGGGGGGCCTCGTAGTGCGCTGGCGGCTGTCTTACTACCGCTTGCAGACTTCACTTACCGTGTCACCAAGTTTCGAGCGGTCCAATGAGACACCAGTGAACCGGCGGTGAAATTGCGTTCATTGCGCCTCCGGCTAGCAATATTGCACTGAAAGATCCGATGCTACGGATTAGCCTTCGCCAAGCGAATCGCTCACGCAGTCATCGCCATCGGCACAATGGCTTCCGCCTCGCAAACCATTGCCAAGACTGCATGCATCGTACTGTTCGCGTTTGCACTGGGATGCGTGTTGGCTCAATGAAAGGCTTTTCACTTAGGCTTCACTCGAACTTCATTCCTAAAACATAGCGTTTCGGTTTGCCCCACTAAGGAACATGATGATCTTCGCCAATTCCGCAGGTACGGCCCAGTTGATGTCGAGGGACAAACGAAGGGGAGACCGAGTGGCCGTCTTGTCGCTTGCAGCTTGCCTATGCTCGCTCGCCGCCCTGGGACAGCGGGTGGATCAGCTTGCGGCCTACCAGCCAGTGACTCAGGTTTCAGGCACAATCCGCGTCGGAGGCACCCATCATCTAGACGTTCTACTGAACATGTGGGAGGCGGACTTCCACATGTTCCAACCTGGCATACGCTTTCAAAATAGCCTCAAGAGCACGGCGACTGCCATTCCCGCGCTGTCTTTTGGCCTGATCGATGTCGGCGTCATGGGTCGCGGCATTCTGCCCCTGGAGACCCTTGAGTTTCGCCGCGAATATCGTTACACGCCAACCGAAGTCGTAGTCGCTACCGGCAGCTACAACGTGACGCTCGAGACGGCTGCATTCGGTATCTTCGTCAACAAGGACAATCCACTCACCCATCTCAGTCTGAAGCAACTCGATGCTATCTTCGGCTATGAGCACAAGCGGGGCGCAGCGGAAAATATCCGCACCTGGGGGCAACTCGGCCTGAACGGCGAATGGGCGGACAAGCCAATCCACACTTATGGCTTTGCGATTGCGCGGTTCGACCGCTATTTTGAGGACGTCGTCTTTGCCGGTAGTACCAAGTGGAACCCCGACATGCGCGAGTACTCAGACATCTATCCGCCCGACGGCAACCCGCCGCCCGTGGTCTTCTCCGGCGAACTCATGATGAAGGATCTCGCGAAGGATAAATACGGTATCGCGTACTGCAGTATCGCGCAGATCACCCCATTCGTGAAGGCCATTGCGTTGTCGGAAAAGGACGACGGACCCTACATCCCGCTTACCCGCGAAACGGTTGCGAATCGTACCTATCCGCTCACGCGCTCCATTTACATGTACGTCAACCGTGCGCCGGGTAAGCCGTTGGACCCGGCCGTCAACGAGTTCATACATTACATCCTGAGCCGCCAAGGCCAACAGCAGGTTGCCCGACAGCAGGTCTACTTCCCTCTGACTCTTGGCGTTGTGCAATCTAGTCTGGCCCTCCTGAAGATGCCGTCACGGGCTCAATGAATACTTTTTGGATTAAGCAATAAGAATGCGGCAGGATAAGCCGGCTTCCCTAAGATCAATTTCTGTTGGAACGATTTAGCAGCACCTATGGAGACGAACCAATGCCTACCTTGTTAACAGCCCGAAGCAACGCATCCGTCGTACCCACCGGCGACCGGCTCGTGCAAATGTTCACCACCACCGCTTCTCCCTGGAAGGTTTGTGCCTGGGCGGTGGCGTTGCTCATGGTTCTGATCGGCATGGCTGCTCCGGTGCTGGCACAAATGTCCGGAGGCAGCATCACTGGCACCGTTACCGATCCCAGTGGCGCGGTCATCCCGGGCGCTACCGTGCAGATTATCAATCGCAGCACCGGCATCGGGCAGACGCTAACCACAACCTCGGTCGGGCTTTTCAATCAACCCAATCTTGACCCCGGGACCTACGATGTAATCTTCAATGCCAAGGGCTTTGCGACAACCAAGACGCAGGCGCTGGTCGACGTAAGCCATGACACGGTTCTCAAGATGTCAATGCATATCGCCGGAGCCAATAACCAGGTCATTTACGTAACTTCGTCGACTCCCCTCGTCGACCTTGGTTCCACCCAGCTCAACCAGACCGTGGACGGAAAGACCCTCCGCGAACTCCCGCTCAACGGTCGCGATTGGACATCCCTGAGCATTCTTGAACCCAATGTCCATACCGTGGACAATCAGCTGAGTATCTCCGCGGGCAGCAACGCCCGCTCCAACCGCGGCATAGGCACGCAGATATCCATCGGAGGCACGCGGCCGACACAGAATAACTACCGACTGGATGGCATCACAACCAATGACTATGCAGGGACAGGTCCTGGTGGCGCGCTCGGCCTCGCGCTCGGCGTTGATGCCATTCAGGAGTTCACCGTGGTAACTTCTAACGCGACGCCTGAGTACGGCCGGACTTCCGGTGGCGTCATATCCGCCGTCACGCGTCAAGGTACCAACAAATTTCACGGTTCCGCCTATGAGTTCATCCGCAACAGCGCCCTGGATCCATACAACTACTTCACCCCGTCCGGCACCTCAGCGCCCTTCAAACGAAATCAGTTTGGCGGCTCCATCGGCGGTCCCATCCGCAGGAACAAAGCGTTTTTCTTCTTCAACTATGAGGGCCTGCGCCAGAGTCTCACCACCACCACGATCGATACCGTGCCCTCTCCCAATGCCGACGCAGGCCTGCTGCAATGCAAGCAGACTGCGACGGCTTCCAACAAGCGCTGCCTTGCCGGCCCTGGCGGCCCCATCGAGTCTGCGAATGGCATCGGCCTTGAGCAGTACACCATCGACCCCAACGTAGTTCAATATCTTGCGGTGTATCCCCAACCCAACGCCGGCATCTCTGGCGATACCGGAACCTGGACTTTCCGGGCAGCGGATATCGCTAAGGAGGACCTCTACACCGGTCGGGCAGACTACACTTTCTCTGCCAAAGATGCCATGCACGTGACGGCCCTCAACGACGCTTCCACGGACACCCAGCCAGACTCCTTCGACTTCATTGAAGAAGGGCTCGACGTTACGCGCCGGGTTTACTCTGTTTCTGAGCAGCACGTCTTCTCGCCCAGCACATTGAACTTCGTGCACGCAGGGTACGCCTATACCTTCGCCATTTCACCGGCATCCAATACAGCCATCAATCCCCTGGCTTCAAGTTCAGCGCTCGGGTTCGCTCCTAGCGCTACAGTTGGCGAGTTGTTGATCGGAGGCCTCAGCACCTTCGGAGGTGGGGTCAACGCCCAGGGGGTTTACGCTTACCACTACCATAGCTACCAAGCCGGGGACGACTTCTACCTCACCAAGGGCGCACACTCTCTTCAGGCGGGCTTTTCTTTCGAGCGCATCCAGTCCAATGATGTTGGTAATTCAACCAACGGAAGCTACTCTTTTGCGTCCTTTGAGAGCTTTATTACCAACGCACCCACCACTTTTCTCTCCAATATTCCCGGTAAGGGCATACCCATCTACCTTCGACAGAGCGTCTATGGCGCTTATCTCATGGACACATACCACCCGCGCACTAACCTGACAATTACGGCGGGGGTCCGTTACGAGCCAATCTCATCGGTCGGCGAGAAGTATGGCCATCTCGGGGAGCTCCTCACTCCAACTGCATCAACCGTGAGCGTTGTCAACTCTCTCTTCAGCAATCCTTCGTTGTTCAACCTCTCACCTCGTCTCGGCGTAGCTTGGGATCCATTCGGAGCGGGCAAGACATCGGTTCGGGCCGCCTACGGTATCTACGACACGCTGCCTCTGACCAGCTTTTTCGCATTGGACACCGTTACAACAGCTCCCTTCGGCAGCACAGCGAATCTCGATCCCGCGCCCGCATACAGCTTCGGCTCGTACAGTAACTACATCCCCCACTGCACCGGGACGCCTCCAGTGTGCTCTACGCAGGCCTTCAACCTTGCAATTGCCCACCCTACCAACAAGGTCGCCTACATCCAGCGGAATTTCAGCCGCCCGTACCTTCAACAGGTTATCCTGAACGTAGAGCAGCAACTGACCAAGAGCATCAGCCTCGAGATCGGATATACCGGCTCTCACGGCATCCGCCAGCCGCTCAAGAGCAACGACGGTAACATCGTCGAACCGACTGGACCGGGCTCTACGCTGAATAACCTGATCTGGCCCGCACTCGTCCCGACAACCGTCGCAGGTAAGACCACATACAAGACCAGCGGGACCAAGCTCAACCCCGCCGTCGGCGTGGAAGACACCACGTTGTTCAATGAATCAACTACGTACAACGCACTGAACGTCGCCCTGCGCGGCACAGGACGCAACTACCGCATAGGCGCCTCCTACACTTGGTCCAAGTCGATCGACGAATCATCGTCCTCGACTGCGGGAACGAACTTCGTTAACTCGATCATTGCACCGTTCCCCAACTATGCTGGTCGATTCAAGGGCCCTTCGGACTTCAACGTGGCGGAGAACTTCGTCTTTAACGGCCTCTACACGCTTCCAGGTGTCCGGGGTGGTGGTAGTTTGCTTCATTCAATAACTGATGGATATCAGTTGGGCGGCATCATTCGCGTAGCCACCGGCCTGCCCTTCACTCCGCTGATCTCTGGGGACCCTCTCGGTCTCTCCAGCGGGAACACGTTCTCTCTCCCGGACCGACTTCATGGACCGGGCTGTGAGGGCAATCCTACCGACTTGACTCAGCGGGGCCCCACCCACCAGTCGGTAAACTTTCTCAAGCGTCAGTGCTTCGCCTACCCCATGCCTATTCCGGGACCCAACGGAACCTATTACCCGCGCATCGGGAACGTGGGTCGCAACTCAGTTTACGGCCCTGGAATTACGACAATGGACGTGTCTTTCGTCAAGAACACGGCGGTGCCTAAGCTGGGCCAACAAGGTCGCGTCGAGTTCCGGGCGGAGGCCTTCAACGCGCTTAACCACCCTAACTTCCAGGTCCCTTCTCGCCCCAATTCAGTCATCTATAAGGCGTCGAAGGATCCGGCCGTTGCGGGTGCAGCATCTGACCTTCCATTGTTGACCGCCACCTCCACCGCTGAGCGCCAGATCCAGTTCGGCCTCAAGATCATCTTCTAAACGAATGCTCTTGCACGAAGTGAATCCACATGAGAACCATCGAAAACCTCACTGTCCCTGCTTCGCGATTTCGGACCCTATTGGGTTGCGGCATCCTCCTCTGCGCGGCGTCCCTCCCCGCGCAAACAACATCGACTGTCCCACCCAACCCCGAGCAGGCTGCTCTTGCCCGGTTGCCCCACTATGTCCCTCTAGAGCAGGTCACCGGCCGTATACGTCTCTGGGGTCACGGCGCTCCAGTACTAGATTTCATGGGCGAGCTCGTCAAGAGTTGGGAAGAAGGCTTCGCAAAGTTCCAGCCCAACGTGAAGTTCGAATACGACATGTATGGCACGGCCTCTGCCATGGGAGCTCTCTATACAGGTGCCGGCGACATCGCTATATTGGGCCAGGAAATATATCCCTTTGAAATCGCTACGTTCACGAAGGTAAAACACTATCCGCCTACGGAGATTGAGATCGCGACTGGAAGTGTCGATGTGCGGAACTTCGATTTCTCTATCGGCGTCTTTGTCAACCAGGCCAACCCGCTTGCGAACTTAACACTCGATCAACTCGATAGAGTCTTCGCCTTTCATGAAGGCGGGGCTACGCAGAACATTCAGACGTGGGGACAGCTCGGCCTGACCGGCGACTGGGCCGACAAGCCGATCCACCTTTACGGCTGGCACTATGAGGATGTCTTTTCCACCTTTGTCGAGCGCACCGCCATGCACGGCAGCCACGAGTGGCGCTGCAGCATGAAACGCTACGACAACATCGTTCAAAAAGATGGCAGTATCTACGACAGTGGACAGCAGATACTCGACGCCCTCGCGAAGGATCCCTATGGGATGGCGCTCTCGAACCTTCGCTATCTAAAGGGCAATGCCGTGAAGCCGCTCGATCTCGGACGCCAGCCTGGCGGCCCGTTTTATCCATCCACCAAAGCCACTTTAATAGATCGCCAGTATCCGCTGGGTCGCATCATCCCGGCGGAGATCGACCGCGAGCCCGGCAAGCCGATCGATCCCGCGGTGAGAGAGTTTCTGCGTTACATCCTCAGCCGCGAAGGACAGGCAGAGATCGTTCACAACGGAAAATATCTGCCCATGCAGCCCGAACTTGCGGAGAGTGAAATGGAGAAGTTGAATTGATAGTATCCAGGTCCACTACGCGAGCACTCGGAGTTACTCTGCTTACTGTCGCATCCTGGCTTGTTTGCGGAGCGCAACGGCCTCCAGATCAGCCATCTCCACTTCAGCCGCGAGTCATCCGCAGTTGGGGTAATGACCAGATGCGATCGATCATGGCCGCATGGCAGCAAGCGTTCCGCAGGACACACCCTGAGGTTACCTTTCAGGACACACTGTTGGGCTCCGGCAGCGGCATGGCGGGCATCATTACCGGTACCTCCGATCTATCACTGATGGGCAGGCGGGCCACTGCAAACGAGATCAAGGGCTTTGAATGGGTCTTTCGCTACAAGCCGTTGGGAATTGAGGTAATGACAGGTGGTCTCCAGGGCGAAGGGAAGTCCGCAGCCTTGGCCGTCTTTGTCTCGTCTTCCAATCCGATCCGCCAGATCACCATGGCGCAACTCGCTGACATCCTTGATTGCCCATCCAATGAGAACGTAACGCCAATCTGGGCGCTGGCAGGGGTCACGGGGCCACACGCCGTGCATACCGTTCATGCGTATATCCCCGCAATGTCCACCAACACAGGCGCCTTCCTTCAGGCGGCGGTGCAGGGCGACGGGGATTGCTGGAACTGGAATATTGTAAAAGAGTTCAGTGACGTGTGCCCGCAATGCGATAGGAATGGGGCTGCAAGCCAAACAAATGCCGGCCAGCAGATCGTTACTGCATTGAAGAGCGACCCGGACGGGATTGCCATCTCCACTCTCGATCATGCAGCGCCGGGCATCAAGACTCTTCCTGTAGCTGCCACCGGCGGACCCGCAGTCGTCCTCTCGCCCGAAGCACTTATAGCGGAAAGCTATCCTCTCACCCGGGGGTTATACATCTATATCAATCGTCGCAAGGATAAAGCGGTCGACCCAACGTTGAAGGAGTTTCTCCGCTTCGTTCTCAGTCCGGAAGGGCAAGCCCTTATCCCTCAAAACAGCAGCTACCTCCCTCTTAGTGCGGCCAACCAGATGCTGCAACTAGAAAAACTTGAGTGAACCAACGGGTCCTCCCTGTTTTTGAAGATTGAGCCGCCCACATCAAAACCAAACCCGAGTCAAGAAAGAGGACCAAACCATGAAACACACCAGCAAAATGATCGCCGCCGGAACTGTGCTCGTCGGACTGTTGAGCGCCGGTGCCTGCTGCGCGCAGATGAGTGATAAGTACCAGCCCAATGCTGAATCGAAGAAGTACCCCGAAGGCTCAGCGATAGAGCGTAGAATCCGCATGGCAGCCATCGCCAAGAATCCCGCCTACACTCGCAAATTCGACCTCAGTGGCCTGCCGGATTATGTACCAGAAGGGAAACCCAGCGGCGTACTCCGTCTCTGCGGCAACAACTACATAGGCGATTCACCTCTCGGCGGCTGGTGGCGAGATGCTTTTGAGAAGTATCAGCCAGGCATCAAGATCGAGTTCAACCTTCTGACAGCGGCCACCGCGACTGCCTGCCTTACCTTCGATCTCGACGATATCGGGATCACCCACATGCCCAATTTTTATGACTATCTCTCTTTCCAACGCGTCAAGGGCCGCGCTCCGGTCGGTGTACTTGTCGTCAACGGATCCTATGATGTCGTCGGCTGGCAGAACAACTTCGCGATCGTGGTCAACAAGGCAAACCCGCTCACAAAGGTCACAATGACGCAGTTGGATGGTATCTTCGGTTCGGAACGCGCCGGGGGGTGGGTTCGCACCACCTGGCACCCAGAGTTCGCGCGCGGGCCGGAATATAACATCCGCACCTGGGGCCAGCTAGGCGTCAGCGGAGACTGGATGAACAAGCCGATCGATACCTACGGCTATAGCCTCCGATACTCCACCGCGTTCGAATTCTCAGATCTTGTTCTGAAGAACTCAGATAAATGGAATGGCAACCTGCTCGGTTTCGGCAACTACGACAGGCCCAATGGCAAAACCTATCTCGAAGCCGACCAGATCGTGGACCATGTGAGCGCCGATCCAAACGGCATCGGGTACGTGCGGTTCCACGAGAAGTTTCCAGAAAACGTCAAAGTTCTCGACGTTGCGGACAGCGCGGACGGGCCCTACGTCCATTACTCCATGGACACAATCTTCGACCATTCCTATCCGCTATGGACAGGACAGTCTTTCTGGTTTGACGTCCCGCCCGGCAAGAAGATCGATCCCAAGATTCGTGAGTTCCTCCGCTTCGTCCTCAGCAAGCAGGGACAAGAGCTAGTTGAAAAAGACGGAAAGTACATTCCGCTCGATGCCGCGACAGTGCACGAGGGACTAAAGGAGATTCAATGACCAATCGGGCCCTCGTGCGGCAGAGTTTCGGAGGCTTCGGAGGAGGGCGACGCTTGCGCCGGTTAGGACATTGCAGCGCTTGGCTCTGATGGACTGGGCTGATCGTCTGGTGTGCTTTGCTGAGGAGGCTTGGGTGACGCTGGAGTATCAGCGGCGGAGAATGATCGTCTGCTGCAGAATCCGGCATGCGACCGCCAATGTTCTGCGGCGGAAGGGCGTAACACAGTGTAACCCTACTGCCAAGCTGCAAACGCCCATGAGTAATATTCAATAGATCATCCATCCAGCAGTCGGAATCGGGTCTCTACAGTACTCGCATGGCAACTGCAGTATCCGTCATCAAAGTGGCCCGGCTCATCCACCTCCATCTTGGTGTATTCATTTCGCCTGCAGTACTCTTCTTTGCAATTACTCGAACACTCCAGACCTTTCAACTCCAGTGAGTCTCGAAAGACTGTCATGACAAGCCTCCCCGGGCTCTTGCGGTACTGGCCCAGATTCACAAGAACCAGGCTCCCATCCTGAAGCTAAAGGCCACAGCAGAAGCAGCTGATGACGAAGATGACACTATTCCCGAAAAGAAAGCCGGTGCTCCTGTGGGCAAAGCTGGAGTGAACACTCACCTCGCGGAGGCGTCGCCAACGGCGCAGACGCTTTCCCAGCCAGAGGAGCGGCATCCAGCTCTGCCTTTGAAAATCTTCTTCCTGCTCGTCTCTGTCAGCCTGATTACTTCCACCGCAAGTGGCATTTATATGACTTTTAAATACCGTCGGAACAAGCTTCTGATTGACGGCATGCTGCTCGCCGGAGTTGTCTTGCCCGGAGCGTGTCAACGAGTTTGAGACAGGTGTCGGCGATCAAGCGCCGGGCGAGCTCGGCAGTTTCGCGGGGAGCCACCATCAAGCCCTCCACGTAGCGGCTGAAGATATCCCGGATGACATAGAGGTGGAAGTAGGTCTACTTGGCCGGGCCGAGCAGCTTCGTGATGTCCCAGGTCCAAACCTGATTGGGCCCGGTGGCCAGCAGCTCCGGCTGCTTGTACTGCGGATGCTGAAGCTGGTTGCGGCGCTCCTTGACCTCCCCGTTCTGGGCCAGGATGCGATGCATGGTGCGTATCGAGCAGAGGAAAATGTCATCGTCGATCAAGGTGGCATAGACCTCTGCCGGGGCCTTGTCCAAGAAGCGCTCCGAGTGCAGATGGTCGAGCACGGTCTGTCGTTCAGCGGCCGTGAGAGCCCGCTCCGGCGTGGGGCGAGCACGGCGCGACAGGCGGCCGCCTGACCACCCAACTCCAGAGCTGCGCTCATCAGCTCTCCTCGTCGATCTGGATGTTCGGAATCGGGTTGCCCAACAACGCCGCCACTTTTTTGAACCTCGATGATCAACTCGGCATGCTTCAGTTTCCTGGTCAGGCGGGTAACGTCGGCCCGCAGTACACGGTTCTCCTTGACCAGCGAGCTGACCACCACTTTGGGGCCACGTTTGTGGGCGGTGAGGGCGTCGAGTTCACCCTGCTTCCGCTGTCGCTTCCAAGTGGTCAGGTGCGAGGAGTAGAGCCCCTCGCGCGGAGTACGGAACGCGTCATCTCATCAGTTCCACCTGTCGGACCGCATCAGCCTGCGTCAACGGCAGAAACCCATGAGAGTCTGAGACCACCTTGCGTCCCTCATCGCTATACACAAATCGCAGGAACTCCTTCACCAGCGGAGGCACCGGCTTCCCAGGCGGCTGATTCACGAAGACGTAAGTCAGCCGCGCCAGCGGATAGCTCCCGTCGATCAGTGTCTTCCGAGTCGCACGCACATACACCTGCCCGCCCGCCGCCACAGCCAGAGCCTTCGCCTCGCTGCCGGCGTAGCGCAAGCTGGATACCGCCAGACCGTAGCGGTCGCGCAACAGTGCATCCATCGTCTGTTCAGCAGCCTCATCGCTCGTGCCGTCCGTTCGTCTGCCGTCGCTGAATTCGCGCACGATCGCCCAGTTCATCTTCTTGCTATCTCCCTGCAGTGCGTGTAGAAAGAAGGTCCCCGTACCCGACTCCATGTCGAGTCCGTACACGTGGATCGGCTTGTCTTTCCACTCGCCGCCAAGCCCGAGGTCGCCCCAGGTCCGCGCTGCTATCACCCCCAGCTGCCCGCATCCGAACACCGCGTCGGTCTGCTCGAGTGTCAGCTTCTCCAGTGGGTTGTCCTTGTGGACGAACAGCACAGGTGCGTAGCTCATGCCCGGTACGTCGAGACTTCCAGTCATCAGGTGAAGTTGGAGCGGCTTGTACTGGAGCGAATGCAGAAAGCCATCGCGCTCAGAGGCATTGCTCTCCCGGCCGAACAGCGCTAGATCTGCAATCCCGCCGTAAAGGCCAGGCATGGCCGTGTCCGTGCCCATCAGTTGGGTCTCGAACTGCACGTCAGGATGATAGCGACGGAAATGCTCTTCCCAGGCTTGTACGACGGATGACATGAAAGTGTCTCCCCAGATTCGCAACGTACCAGCGGAGACTGGGTGTGGGGCGAACTCAGCCGAAGGTACCTGCGCGTGCACGTTACTGGCGGCGAGCGCGGCGAAACACAGGGTACAGAGGTAGTAGAAATGTCTACGGACAGTCATTCGAGTTTCCTCATTTCTTTTAGCGCGGCGGTGGGCGATAGAGGCAGGTAGCGGCCATCATGCACCACGACCTCCTGCCCCTCGCGGCTCAAGAGATAGCGGAGAAACTCCTTCAGTTTCGGATCGACTGGCATACCCGGCACC
The DNA here is from genome assembly GCA_021805025.1 of Acidobacteriota bacterium. Classification (GTDB taxonomy): domain Bacteria; phylum Acidobacteriota; class Terriglobia; order Terriglobales; family Acidobacteriaceae; genus Telmatobacter. Next base: position 10,824 of record JAJZGF010000034.1, on the reverse strand, counting down.
CGATCGATGACCGCCGGAATCACGCGTGCCAGCGGATAGGTTCGGTCGATAAGCGTCTGCTTTGTGACTCCATAGAACGGCCCGGAAGGTGTAACTCCAATTGCGAGTGCTTTGACGTTCGGCCCTGCGTAACGAATGTTCGAGACCGCAATGCCGTAACGATCCTTTGCCAGAGTGTCCAGAATCTGCTGACCATGGTCATAGATCGTTCCGTCGGGACGCTTGATGTGCGAGAACTCATGGAGATCGCAGTTCCAGCGATGGCTCCCCTCCATCAGGTAGTCTTGCAGAAAAACACCGAAACTATCGTCAATTTTCCAACCATAAGGCGTAATCGGCTTGTCCGCCCATTCTCCGGTCAGGCCCAGTTGGCCCCATGTGCGGATATTGGTAGTCCCTCGCCGATGCTCTTCACCAAAGATGCCGTCGAGTTCAGTGAGCGACAGCTTCGTCAGTGGATTGTCTTTATTCACGAAGAACATCTGCGCATAGTCCATGTTCCTGATGTCGACGCTGCCCGTAAATAGGTCCACGCCAAGCGGCGGATAGTGCTTGACGCGCTCGAACGCACGTACCGCCTCAGGGTCGATCTCTTCGCCGAGTACGGCGATGTCCGCGATACCGTTGAAGAGCGCAGGAATGGCCGATGAAGTCCCATACATCCTGTACTCGAGTCTGATCCCGGGGTGGAATCGTTGAAAGTCCTTCTCCCACGCAATAAGCAACTGGCGCATCCACGGGTTGGTCGCGCTGCCATGTCCGGAGACTCTGATCACTCCGCTCACCGGCTGTTGTGGAACGTAGTGTGGAAAAGAGGCGACGATCTGACTCTCGTAGCTAGGAGTCCCCACCTGCGCATACGCGCTAGTGAGAATCACCATAAAAATCGTCGCGCTCCAGATACGTCTGCGAAACTGCTTCATATCGGAATCCTCACAGTCGGGGAGACCACCGACATATAAATAAACGCTACTGAAGCTTCTTCAACTGTTCACCGACTGCTGTCGCGGTGAGCGGCAGGAAGACACTTTGCTTAGCGACAGATTCTTGACCCTGGCGACTCAGAATGAATTGCAGAAACTCCGCGATCTTCGGATCGAGATGTTTAGCTGGCGCGCGATTGAGATAGAGATACATCGAGCGGACGAGCGGATAGGTACGATTTGCGACAGTCTCCTGCGTGAATGGAATGTAGGGCGCACTGTCCGTCGTCGAGAGTGCAAGAGTCTTCACCTGGTTTGTCTTCTCGTGAATGCCGCTGTAGGCGATCGCGTACTTATCCTTGCCGAGGTCCTGCATCATGAAAGCGTCAGACGCGATAACCGGCTTGTCGTTCTGATCGTAGGTATTCGAGTACTCTTTCAGGTTGCAGTTCCAGCGAGCCCCATTTGGAAGAGTCGGGCCGCCGCTCGGTGGGGCTTGCAGCACCTTAAGTTCGAAGAATGCTGCAATATTGTTTCCCGTGGGATACCCGAAGACATGGATGGGCTTGTCCGCCCATGCACCGGTGAGGCCAAGCTGGCCCCAGGTACGGATGCTCTTCCCGGGTCCGCAGCCGAAGATGGCAGCGAGTTGTGGAAGTGTAATCCGGGAGAGAGGGTTCTCCTTATTGACGAACACGCCGATTGCGAAGGCCTCGTATTGCGTGTCGAAGCTGCCGGTTGCGGTAATGATTTCGAACGGTTCGTACTTGAACATGCGCCGAAAGGAGAGGTCTTCAAGAGGCGCAATCTCACGGCCGAGTAGTCCAATATCGGCAACGTTGAACACCAGCGCCGGGATACCGTGGACGGTGCTTGTCAGGTTGTTATGGAAGAGGACCTTGGGCTGGTACTTATGAAACTCCTGTTCCCAGTTCGTCAGCATCGTCTGCTCGTGATAATCGCCGCTGATCCTGATGACGCCGGAGACCTGCTGCTGCGGCCTGTATTCAGGCATCGAATCGAAGCCCTGCGCAACAGCAGTACCGAAGAAGAGCGTAAGCACCGCAAGCCTGAAACTGTCCCTGACGTTCATTAATTTCTCCAGCAGTGATTACTGCAGCTTATTCAAGCCTTCCTGTACAGTTGCGGCATCAAGCGGAAGATACTTGCCGTCTTTCTCCAGTAGTTCTTGTCCCTGCTTGCTCAGCACGAAGCGGATAAACTCGCGGACCTTGGGGTCAACAGGTTTACCAGGCACGATGTCGATCCAGAACGACTGGCCACCCCAGAGCGGATAGCTGTGGTCCTGCAACGTATCAATTGTGTATTTTATGAACGGGCCTGCATCAGTCGCTCCTAGGTCCAGAATCTTTACATCGGGCGGGAAGTTGGGATGATAGCGAACGTAGCCAATACCGTTCGGATCGGCCCGGACGTGATCTACGATCTGATCGCCTTCAAGATAGGTTTTGCCGTCAACCTTGGTATAGTTTCCAAACCCGAGGAGGTTCTCGTTCCACTTGTCGGTGGAATGCATCACCTTGTCAGAAAACTCTAGCGCGGTTGCGTAACGCAGACTGTACCCATAGGTGTCGATCGGCTTGCTGATCCAGTCGCCTGTCAAGCCAAGCTGGCCCCAACTCCGGATGTTCATCTCCGGCCCTCTGGCGAACTCAGGATGCCACGTGGTGCGTACCCAGCCACCGGCGCGCTGAGAGCCGAAGATGCGGTCGAGCTGCGTCATACTCACCTTTGTGATCGGGTTCGCCTTGTTGACTACGATGACCATGTTGTTCTGCCACCCGACGACATCGTATGAGCCGGTGAGAATCGTGATGCCGGTTGGAGCGCGGCCCTTCAGTCGCTGGTACGAGAGATAGTCATAAAAACTCGGCTCATGTGTGACGCCGATGTCGGCCAGGCCAAAATAGAGGCATGGAATCGCGTCCGCCGCCGTCTCCAGGTCGTACTGGATGATGATGCCGGGTTCGTACTTGTTGAACGCATCCTTCCACCAACCGCCAAGCGGCGAGTCACCGAGATAGTTGTTGCCGCAAACGCGCAGCGTGCCGGTCGGCTTTTCCTGCGGAACGTAGTCGGGCAGTGCGCTTAGGTCAAATTTGCGCGTATACGCAGGATGATTCGCGATCTCCGCCATGCGCGCCTTGCGTTCGAGCGCTGTACCCTCGGGATACTTCTTCGATTCCGCATTGGGTTGATACTTGTCGCTCATCTGCGTGTGGCCGGCGGCTGTCGACAGCAGCGCGAGAGTCATGACTGCCGTGGTGGTGAGTATGCGGTAGCTTGCCATCAGAGGAACCTCTTAGTGTGTCGGAAGAAATGGTTGGCGCCCGAAAATCGCGCCAGTACAAGCGTCGACCTGGAAGATGAACGTCGCAGGGATAGAAGATGAGAGATCGTTCATGCAAGCTTTCTCTCCTCCCCGGCCAGCGCGGGATTCAGCGCAAGATAGTTGCATTGATGTTTCATCAAAGCCTGGCCCTTGGCACGCATAACCTGAGCCACTCGCATCAGGTGGCTCTTGCCAGTGCAGCCGTACTTCTTCTCAACAGTTGCGAGAGAGCTCCTTTGACGGGACAGCAACTGTAAAGCCCCGGGATCTTCCGGAGTTTGCTTTCTGAAGCCGATTCCCGCTCAACTCTTATCCCACGCGCTCAGCGACGGCCACCACACCATCGGGGTCGCTGTACAGGTATGCCCCTGGCACGAAGCGCATACCACCAAATTCGATAATTACATCCCTCTCCCCGGTTCCAGCCTTGGCACTCTTGCGTGGAGTCATTCCCAGAGACTTCACATGGAACTGCAACCCATCAATGATGGCGCTGTCGCGGATGGCTCCAAAGATTACAGCCGCCGCCCAGCCGTTCGCGCATCCCGTGCCTGCGATCTGATCGCCCATCAGGGCTGTGCGGACCGAGCCCTGGCCATCAACGACCAATACTTCACCATCAGAACGCTTCGCCATGGCTGCCTTGACCAGCGCGTTGTCTTCAAAACATCGAATCGTCCGAATCCTCCCGGAGACGGTACGATTGCGCCCGAACAAATACATAGGAGCGGTGCACACTTGGGCCTCCGGTTTCAGATCCAGAACGTCACTCGTCGGCATCACCATCGCAGGATATTTCTCCACCAAACAGCATACATCTCTGGGGCCTTGCGCACCGGTTAGTAGAGCTTGCGTCGTTGCGCCTCTGCAACCTTCTCGTTGATCGGCGTATATCCTCCGTCGTTCACGACGGCCTGCATCCCTTCGCGACTCAGAATATAGAGGATGAACTCCCTCACCTTTGGATCGGTCGGAGTACCGGGTTTGCGATTGATGTAAAGCGTTGAGAACCGGTACAGCGGATAGGAGCGGTCCCATATTGTTTCAGGCGTGGCCAGCACGAACGACTCGCCCGCACGCTCAGCCAGCCCTACCTGCTTGACCTCGTCGTTTGTGTATTGCAGATTGGCAAACGCGATACCATCGGGATCATTTGCCAACGCCTTCAGAATATAGACTCCCGCATTGATCACCTTTCCATTCGGGTGATGACCATTGTCGAAGTCCTTGAGGTCTGCATTCCACAGCCCTGAATCGTTCAGAACAACACGGTTGAAATAGCCGGCCATCCCTGTGTCGAACTGATAGCCGTACACATGGACCGGGTGCGTAGCAATTGCTCCCTTGAGCCCGAGGTCTCCCCACGTCCGGATGGCTTTCCCATCCGGACCCGCGCAGCCGAAGATGCCCGCAGCCTGTGCCATCGTCAACCCCTTGAGTGGGTTGGATACATGCGTGAAGATTTGCAAGGAGAAAACATGGTCTGGCGTTCCAAACGATCCGGAGCTGATCTCGAAGCCCAGCGGATCGTAGCCGAACCGTCCCCTGAAACCACGTATCTCCGCGCGATAGCCCTCGCGTCCGATGAACGCAATGTCGGCGGTACCCGACGTTATCCCTGCCATTGCAGCCTCGGTGCCGGGCAGACTTGTGTCGAAGGTCACACCTGGCTGAAGCTTTTCAAAGCCTTCTTCCCATCGCTTCATCAAAGCGACGATGTTGTCATTTCCATAGACACGGATCACCCCGAAGACGAGTTGGCTTGGCGTGTACGGCTTCAGGCCGGACACGTCCCGGTGCTGAGGAAGTTGTGCATGGGCCGCTGACCAAGCGGCTGCGGCGACGGCAATCACCCTGAGAAGGATCCTACGTTTCACTGGAGCAACTCCTTGGCCTTGGCGGCGAGGTCGGCGGAGAGCGGTAAATAGCCTCCGGTGCGGGCAACGATGGCTTGGCCCTCGGCGCCCACAATGTACTCCAGAAATGCTGCAACCTTCGGCGAAACCGGTGTGCCTGGTTTGCGATTCACATAGATATAAACCGTCCGTGCGAGCGGATACGTTCCATCGGTAATGGTCTCTGCAGTCGCGAGCACCGCAGTCTCCCCCGACCGGTTTGCGAGCGCAACGGCCCTGAGCCCCGGCATCGGTGCAGATACGGCAACTCCATACTTGTTCTTCTTCAGCGCCGCGCCAATCTGTTGTTCGGCAGAGAGGCCAGGCCCATCCTGAAACACGTTTAGGCAGCAGGAGAACTTCTGTGAACCCTTCAAGGCGGCACTCTCGAAGAACTGAACCTTCGAGCTAACGATCTCATACGAATAGATCTGGATAGGCCTGGAGGCCCACTCCCCGGTCAGTCCGAGATCCCCCCAGGTCTTGTACCTTCGACTTCCAAGCCGGTGGTCCGCATCGAAGATTCCATCAAGTTGTTCCATAGTGAGTTCGGTCAGTGGATTAGCCTGGTTGACGTACACCACCAGCGCCCTCGCGTGATGTGGAATCGAAACCGCACCATGCGCCACAGGAATGCCGAACAGCTTATAACCAGCACTCTGAAGGAATGCATCATGCTCGATGAAGCTAGCCTCACGGTCCATGATTGCGAGATCGCCTACACCGGTAAAAAGGCTTCCAATTCCACTCGCATTGCCGTAGAGTGTATCTTCGAAGTGCGCCTCAGGATGCGATTTGCGAAAACCACCCTCCCATGCCGCAAGCAACGTCTGGATATAATCCTGTCCACGATGGCCATGGCCCCAGATTCGAATGGAAGCCGAGCTCGGAGCAGTTGCAGCACGCTGGGCGACGGCGGGCATGCTTAGCGCCGCCGCGATAATGCACGCACCTCGCAGTGTTCGCTTAACCAAGATGCAATTGAACTGCATAAGTCTCTATCTCTGAAATAAGATTCCTAAGTCTGTTGGGTACAATCTCGAACGTCGATGCTTCTGCTACTGAAGCTTCTTCAATTGTTCATCGACGACGCCCCCGGGTAGCGGATAGTAGAGGCCAAACTTCTGCACGTCTTGCTGGCCTTCGCGGCTGAGAATGTAGCGCAGAAACTCGCCAGCGCGATCGTCAACAGGCTTGCTCGGGTCCCGATCGATATAGATATAAGCATCGCGCTTGAAGGGGTAACTACGATTCTGGACATTGGCCTCGGTCAGCGGAACATACGGTCCACCATCTTCCGAAAGATCAATTTGCTTTACGTTCGGATAGTCCTTTGAGTGCAGGAGTGGGCCCCAGGCGATGCCGTATTTATCCTTTGAAAGAGCTTCATACATTCGCTCACTGTCCACCTTTTCTCCCTCCGCGCCGGGCGCAATTTCCCGTGTCTCCACATACTCCTTGTAGTTCTCATTCCACTTGTCCGACCAGTGAAACACCTTGCGCTGAAACGCAATCTCGAACCCTGGTGCGATATAGCCGTATGTTTGAATCGGGTGACTGGCCCATTCGCCGGTCAGACCCAGCTGCCCCCAGGTGCGAATATTCTCCGACGCCGGACGGGCATACTTGCTGGTGTACAAGATGCCGTCCCATCCCCCTGTCCGCTCAGAGCCAAAAATATCATCCAACTGTTTCATGGTGAGCTTCGTCAGCGGGTTGTCCTTGTTCACGACGATTTGGATGGCCCACAAGGTGCCGCGCTTCTCATACCCACCTGTCGCCACGGCGATCTCCAGAGGAAGATAGCCCTTCACCTGATAGAAGCCTAGCTTCTCGGGAATCTTCGCATCATCGCCTGCTGGCGCCACGTCAACGCCCAGAGCATAGAGCCCCCCGATCGACCCCTCGCTGGAGGTCGTGAAATTATTGGCAAAGACCACATCAGGCTGAAAGCGCAGGAAACCTTGCTCCCAGATCTCGACTTGCCCCTTGAGATTACCTCCATAGACCCGTATCGCCCCGTGGATCCGGGTGTGTGGATGATACGGCGAAAGCAGGTTTGGATCTGGGCTTTGCGCGAAGACTGGAAGCGCTAGTGCCATCCATGCAGCAACGGAGACGACGGTTGTTTTCTTCATACTCTTTATGGATTACTGTGACTTTGGTCTCTCGTCCAGCGCTCGGTTTAGCCGCGGATGAGGATGTGCTTTCTGTCAGACTAAGGTAATAATCTCTCGGAATGAAGCTCCTCTGAAGTCGATATGAACTTTCTTTCATACGGGACGTTCTGCATTGATTGCCCGATGCCTTTCTGCTTGATCATTCTTGTGCAGTGAGAACTTTTTTATCTTTGGTTCATTCATTCTTCACTCTGCCCCAGCATAAAGGTACTTCGAGGAAAGTCACAGATCCCGGCGAAGCATGTAGTCGATTCAGTGTCCTGTCGGCATTAGAAAATGTGCGGGGATTTCTGTCAGCGATCCGCTCCGCTTCTACCGCGCCTGCACAGGTGCGTTGGAATAGCCGCTCATGATTAGCCCTTCCTTACCGCGAAACGAGATCACACGCATGCACTTCGAAGAGAATGAAACAACAGTAGGCGGGGCAGTTCCGGGATGGCGATTCGCCGTCGCAGCCGGCATTCTGGGTTGGATTCTGGATGCATTCGACTTCTTTGTCGTCGTCTTTCTCATCACCGAGTTGATGGGCAAGTTCCACGTCGGTAAAGGAGCCATCGTCTGGAGCATGACCCTGACCCTTGCTATGCGGCCCATCGGTGCGCTTCTCTTTGGCGCGTTGGCCGATAAGTTCGGGCGCAAGCGGCCGCTCATCATCTGTGTCCTCTACTTCTCCACCGTAACCATGCTCAGCGGCCTGGCCCCCACTTATTGGATTTTCCTAGTCATGCGCCTCTTGTACGGCCTCGGAATGGGCGGCTATTGGGGCATCGGCGCATCCTACGCGATGGAAAGTGCCCCACCCCGGAAGCGGGGACTCCTCTCCGGCATCATGCAGGGTGGATACCCCTTTGGCTATTTGATGGCTGCCGTTGGCATGCAGACACTCGCTCCCGCGTTCGGCTGGAAAATCCTGTTCTTCGTCGGCTCGGGTGTAGCTGTTCTGATTGTCATCCTTGCACTCGTCGCTCCCGAATCCGCCGCGTGGCGAAGGCAGCACAGACCTCCCATGAGGAAAATCTTCAGCACCCTGTTTCAGCACATGGGGGTGTTCTCCTACCTTCTCCTGCTCATGACCGCAATGACCTGCCTCTCGCATGGAACCCAGGATCTCTACCCCGACTTCCTGAAGGCGCTTCCCTGGATGAACGGTGCGACCGTTCTCGGCATGAAGGCAGGTCTGGGAATTCCAGTGATCTATAACATCGGAGCGATCATCGGAGCTCTCATGGTCGGTGCGCTCTCTGAGAAAATTGGGCGCAGGTACGCAGTCATGTTCGCGTTGTTGCTATGCCTGTTAGCCATGCCCTTGTGGGCATTTGGTGGGTCGGTGATAGCCATCGTCATTGGATCGTACGCCATGCAGACCGGAGTGCAGGGAGCCTTCGGTGTAATTCCAGCGCACTTGAATGAGCTAGCGCCCGACGCTATCCGTGGCTTGTTTCCGGGCTTCGTGTATCAACTGGGAGTGCTATTCGCTTCCCCTGCGCTTCCATTGGAAAACATGTTGCGCAGTAAGCTGGGTTACTCCTGGGCGCTCTGTTCTTTTGAACTATTCGTGATTGTCTCTCTACTTTTGATCTTCGGGTTCGGACCCGAGAAGCATGGCAGAAGCTTCATGGGTGATGAGTCCCCGGAACGGCAACTAGCCATCCAGGGGAAGTGACAGCTAACCTCGCTCCAACATCGGCCGCCTTGATCTCACGCGACGCTTTTATAACTCAGGGATACACGTGAGCGTTGCCTCCAGTTCAGCGCAGCAACCGCCTCTTCTTACGCCACCAGAAGAGGGGCCCCGTGATCGCGAGTACTGGAAGCATCAGACTCATCAGGCAAGCTAACATCCGCGTTGGCCAGCCCAGGATGTCGCCCGTGTGTAGCTCCCGATTCCACTCTCGAAAGAATCGCGTCGGTACATGAATGGTGCGAGCGCTGCGAGTGTAAAGTACAGCGCCGGAGTACGCATTGACTAGCACGAATGAGCGGCCGAGCGGGGTTCCATCCTCCGGATATTTAAGCCATGCCCGATAAACCCCTCCGCTGCCCGGCATATTGATCTGCGTAAGCCGTGCGCTCGGCATTGTTTGTGTTGCTACCGCCGCCACAGCATCCAGCGTTATGCGCTGTGCCTTCGCAGAGGGTAGGGATATCTTCAGATCGGGTTCGTTGTCTGGTAGGTGAATCGAGCGGTTAGCTATGGGCAGCCACGTCGCCTGCCAGTGCACCACCACCCCGGTAACACTAAATAGCAACATAAACAGGAGAGAATAAACTCCAATAGCATTGTGAATGTCGAAGACGAGTCGCCGACCAGATGCACTCCATCGCACCTTGATAATTTTTCGCGGCCACCACAGAACCAGACCGCTTACGCTCAGCACAATCAGCAGGCCAGCAGTCAGCATTACCACGAAGGCACCGCGATTGCCGAACATCAGGTCAGTGTGAAACTCGTGAACCATGGTCGCGAAGCTCATGCCGTCACGCTTGCCTAGCACTTGCCCGGTGTATTCATTCACGTAAATTGTGGATGCTTCGACGGCGTTCAGTAGCTGGACTGAAGCGGTATACGCCAGATCCGGAGCGGCAGAGCTCGGCGAAAGAGCAAGCGTAAGTATCTTTGCCGTCGGGTAGGCAGCCCTGATATTCGCGAGAATGCGATCCAGCGGCAATCGCTCTGCTGCGGGTTGCACATAAGCAAGGCGAGCATTGAAAAGATGGTCGAGCGGATATTCAAATACCAGGAAACTTCCGGTGAGGCCCAGAACCAGAAGTACCGGCGCTGCGGTCAGTCCCGCGACAAGATGCATCCATTCCATGACACGATGTAGCTTCGCCATGCTAACGTCCCTCTTCATCCATCGGGCAATTACGCCTTCTGGAGAAACGATCCTACCTCATCGCGTGCTGAATTCGAACGAAGTATCTGCCGCATGAAAGCAATTTCATTAGCGATTCAACCACAACTCATCCAACGGGCTGAAGCTTACTAGGGAAGTCAAATGGCATTGTGCTGCTCCCTGCAGCTACCCGGAATGCGCAAGCTGCTGCTTGCAGCTTCGTGTGGCGATGCCAGCAATGTCGCGAAGATATTTGCGTTCGATTTGAAATAGTTTTGCGAAACATGAAAGGAAGCTACGCCCGCCCTTGACGGCGGGCGTAGCTTATTCATAAGAGCAATTTGATTTCACTGAAAGGCCGAAGCTTATGCGGATTGAGTGAGCGGAGGCGAGGCTGGTGCTATGCGAATTCTGATTGTGGAAGATGAACCCAAGGTCTCCAGTTTTGTGCAACGCGGGCTCGTGGCAGAGCGTTATGCCGTAGATGTTTGCGGTGATGGCCGCGAAGGCCTAGGAACTCGTTGAAATTTACCTGATTGAGGCGTCTTTTCTGGTGAGTGTCGCTTCTTCGTGTTCAAAATCTGTTTGAAGTGCTGTTCTAGCCGGTGTTAACAAGGGTTTGCGAGCCTCGGGGGA
>JAJZGF010000179.1 GCA_021805025.1 Acidobacteriota bacterium | reverse complement strand
CACGACACCCGGCACGACAACTTCCTCGCCCTCGGCCCCTGGCGTCACGGCTACTGGTCTTCCTCGTCGCGCCATCTCGGTGACCTTAACTTCGGTGAACCGATCGGCAAAGAGTTCCGCGCCAACATCGAAGCGAAATTCTTCGGCCACTATCTCAAAGAGGAGCCCGGCTTCGACCTCCAGAACACCGCCAGCTTCCAGACCGGCTCCAACACCTGGCAGCATTATTCCGAGTTCCCCCCGCTCAAGGCTGAAACCAACAGCCTCTACCTGCTCCCCGGCGGCCAGCTCGGCTGGAACGGCCCCACTACCCAGGGCAAGACCACCTATGCGAGCGACCCCGCCAACCCCGTGCCCTATCGCCAGCGCCCTATCCAGCCCACCTATTCGCAGGGCTCACAGTGGTTCAACTGGCTCACGGAGGATCAGCGCTTTGTCACCACCCGCCCCGACGTCGCCGTCTACAAAATGCCCGTGCTCAAGAAGGACCTCGTCGTCACCGGCGAGGTCGTCGCCGACATTTACGCCGCCACCACCGGCACCGACAACGACATGGTCGTCAAGCTCATCGACCAGTACCCCGACGACGATCCCGACCCCAAGATGCGCGGCTACCAGCTCATGACCAACGCCGAAATCTTCCGCGGCCGCTACCTCTCCGGCTTTGACAACCCCACGCCCCTGCGCGCCAACTCCATCCACGAGTACCGCTACAGCCTCCACGACATCGATCACGTCTTCAAGGCCGGCCACACCGTCCTGGTCGAAGTCCAGTCCACCTGGTTCCCGCTCTACGATCGCAACCCGCAGACCTTCGTGCCCAACATCATGACCGCCAAGCCCGAGGACTACAAACCGGCCACCATCACCCTCTACTCCGACCCCGACCACCAGTCCAGCCTGCAGCTTCCGCTCATGAACCCCTGCGACCACATCGAGTGCTTCTGAGCGGACCGGCACAACTTGACACAGGTTATGTGTGCACATAAACTGTGCATATGAATGTCACGCTCTCCATCGATGAAAAGCTCGTGGAACGTGTCCGCACCAAGCTCCACGCCAGCGGCCGCACCATCAATCAGGAGATTCGCGAGCATCTGCAGCACATCGCCGGCGATGACAGCCCCGAGCGCGATGTGCAGGAGTACATCCGTCGCGCCGGACAGGGGAACTCGCACGGCTGGAAGTGGAACCGCGAGGAAATCTACGAGGAGCGCTTGAAATGGCCCCGCAAGCAGGCATGAAGACTGCTCCGAAAGGCCCCGCGCCCCGCGCAGCGCGCACTTTCTTCGACTCCAACATCCTCCTCTATGCTGAGGATTCGGCATTTCCCGCTCGCCAGAAGAAGGCCGTTGAGCTCGTCGTGGAGCATAGGCGTCAGCGTACGGGCGTCGTCTCCGTGCAGGTGCTCGGCGAGTTCTACCACGTAGCCACGCGCAAGCTCGGGCTTGATCCGGCCATCGCTCGCGCACAGGTCGAGTTTCACTCCCGCTTCGACCTCGTGGAACCTGCTCTGGCCGACGTCTTTGAAGCCATCGACCTTCAACGGCTCTATCGCTATTCCTATTGGGACTCACTGATTCTGCATTGTGCTCTGGCCTCAGGCTGTAAGGTTCTTCTCAGCCAGGACATGCAGCACGGCCAGGTGATCGATGGGCTGACCATCGTGAATCCATTTCGCGCGCAGCAAATCAAGTAGAAAAGCGCCATGATGGATCTCCACCAACCCATCCCGCCTTCCTCGATCGACGCCCGACGGCACACGCAAGCGAAGAACCCACAGGCAACAAATCTATCGGTGAGCTGAGCGGGAGCAATCCCCTTCAATAATCCATTCACCGGATCGATGCATTGTCTGTTTCGCGTTTGAGCGTGGGGGGTGCCGACGAGAGACTGCTGCGATGCCCCACCCAGCTAGGGCAGCTTTTCGATCCCTGATGAAACCCATCGGAAAGTGGTTCTTGGCGTGTAGTAGTTGCGACCGTATTGGTCCTTAAGTACCCATCGAGTCTCGAGCGGCTGGCCGGGAGTGCCCGTGACCGGCAACACCAATGCAAACATCATTTGACGCATAGGCCGCCTGGGTGGAATGACGGGTTGAACGCCACCCAACTGAGGCTTCGTTCCTTCTGGATACGATTCCAGAATCACCAATGCTTCGTCCGAATCGTTGGTGATCACTGCCCAGAAGTGCACGGACATAACCCTTTTGAAGCTACCGTCTTTTTGAAGTTGCCCCCCGACACTCCAAATGCACTGATTGACATCGTAGACGATGTTCAGTTTCGGCTTCGTGCGGACCTTAACGCGCGCACTGTTCGCGCGGATGTGGTGCTCCTTTGCGGCGATCGCCGCGTAAAGCCCATCTTGTGCCTTTTTCGCTTCGGCGAGCGTAAAATTCTTGCTCTGACTTGTCTTCCCATCGTATGGGTCATGATGGTCAAAGCACATGAACGCTAGGTTGTCCTCCTTATTGTTGCGCTTGTTGTGGTCAAGGTGCGCGATTTGCCCGCGCTTCACGGAAAGATCACCGTAGAGATAAAAGTACAAAGCGCATCTGCGGGCGCTCTTCATCAGAATCGCGGTTTCTACGTTCTTGGGTAGCTTCGGTCGCTCCATTCCCATAATGATGCCAGATCCGCTCAGACCAGGAGACCGAAAAGGGCACAACATCCCGGGGATGCACGCTCAGCGCCCACTTGTACAGAGCCGACTTACCAAGCGCAATTGTTGCCAACCGAGCAGTCAGCTCATTGCGGCCGCAGCACGAGCTTGTCGTACAAGCCGCCGACAATGGCACCCACGGTCAATGTCGCCAGGACGGCGTAGCCTGCTTCAATCACGAACAGGTCATGCGGCATTCGAGCGATGCCAAACCAACTCGCCACGAACACGGCGCAGAAAAGCAGCGCGGACATCAGCACTCCCTGCAGCACGCCCTTGCGGTGCGAGACGGCAAGCAGCCACGCGACTCCGTAAGCGAAGAGAAGACAGACAGCCGCGGTCAGCAGGTGCGGCGAGAGCCACCACACCATCTCCTTGACCTGCGCATGAGTCAGTCCGACGGCGTCCATCCACTGCGCGCGGAACAGATAGTGCGAGTGCCAGATGGCGCCCACATACCAGGCCACAAACGCCGCCAGAAGAACCGGCAAGTGGTAGATCTGTTTCCGTCCTGCCTTGACTTCCGCTTCCTTGTAAGGTTCCGCGTGAATCGCCTGCGACAGACACGCCTCGTCGCACTGCGCGCGTTCCGGCCAGCGGGTGCAGTCACACAAATGCAGATCGGGGCGCCCATCCATGACGGCCGCTGAAGCCCGCTGCAGATCAATGTGGACGACGGCAGGTTGCCGGTCCTCAGGGCATGTCACCGGCCGGCCTCCCGAATACCGCTCGTACAGCGCACGCCGCCAGAATGCGGGGATCAGCAGGAGAAACGCCACAACGACAAGAAAGAGCACGAGCCAGATGAGGACGACCATGGCCCACCACCTTTCGCGCCGAAGTTTGCTCCCTCATACCGGCTGATTCAGTGATCCCCATCACATAAACCGGAAGGCGAAGCAATCCTTGCAGTTGGCGACAGGACAGCCCAGCCGCCCATCGCCGTCCCGCTCTTACAGCGCATTCCTCCGCGCAATGTTCCCCAGCACCGTCGCGCTCGGCTTGATCGTCCGTCGCTGCGTCTTCAGGTCCACGGCCACCAGGCCAAACCTCGGCGTGTACCCCGACATCCACTCGAAGTTGTCCATCAGCGACCACGCCACATACCCGCGCACGTCCACGCCATCGTCAATTGCGCGCTTCACGCCCGCCAGCGCCTGCTGATAATACGCAACCCGCCGCGTGTCGTCCTCCGTCGCAATGCCGTTCTCCGTCACGATAATCGGTACGCCGGTCGCTTTCGCGGCATACCGCACCACATGCTCCACGCACTCGGGATAGAACTCCATCCCCGTCTGCGTCAGCTCCGCGCCCTTCGGCGGCGGCAGGTCCTTTGTGCCCACCAGCGACCGCGAGTACGTCTGCACGCCCAGATAATCGCAGTGCTTGGCCGCCTCCAGCCACGGCCCGTACACATCCGCCCGCTTCTCTTCCAGGTGGCTGTCCTCCGGCGCCGCCTGATCGTCCTGCATCGCCAGGTTGAAGCCCACCGGCATCGCCGGACGCACCGACTTCATCGCATCCCGGCCTTTGGCGTGCGCCGCCAGCAGGCCCTCGCGGTTCCGCTTTCCGTCGCCCATGAAGAAGTTGGAAAACTCCGGCGCGTTTACCTGCTTCCGCACATTCGCCAGCCCCGCCTGCATCATCTGCGCCACGCTCATTCCCGCCGGAACTCCCGGCAGGTTAAACCAGTTCAGCAGTTGCGGAATATCCGGCTCATTCAGCGTGGACGCGTAATCCACCAGATCGCCCAAGTGCCGCGTCGCCTTCTCGCAGAAGCGCGCGAACAGGTCTGCGGCCTGCGGATTCTCCCAGCCGCCCTTCATCGCAAACCAGCGCGGCAGCGAAAAGTGCGAATAGGTCAGCAACGTCGTCAGCCCGTGCTCGTGGCAGACTGCCAGCATGCGCCGGTAGTGATCCAGCTCCGCGTTCGAGAAGAATCCCTCTTCCGGCTCAATCCGCGCCCACTCCAGCGAGAACCGATAGGTGTTGAATCCCAAGTCCGCCAGCATCGCAATGTCCTGCGGATACAGATGATAATGATTGCAGGCATCGCCAGAGTGGTCCTTGAACATGCTCCCCGGCAGATACTCCAGCATCCACAGGTCCGTGTTCGTATCGTTGCCTTCCACCTGGTACGCCGCCGTCGCGCATCCCCAGAGGAACTTTTCCGGAAACGCGCCGCCTGTCTTCGCCGCAGCCGAAGAAGCCTCGATCGCAGCTTCGCCAAACGCCAGCCTCCCCATCGCGCCCACAGCCACCGCAGCCGATGCCCGGCGCAGCAGCTCACGCCGCGAGATTCCCGGTGTCCGCTCGCCTAACTCCATCCCGTCTCCGTCTTTCATCCCAATCTCCTCGCCTTTCTTTTGCGCCCCGTATGATGGCCGCCTCAGGTCGCCGACCATCATACGGCACAGGATCCCACTTGGGCCTGCGCTTCTTTCGCGGTAGAATCACTGTAGATGATGCTTCACCAGCCCATCCCGGCCCTCCTCTAGCGGCTCCCGCCGCACATACTGTTCTGCGCCTTTTTTCCCCCATCTCTACTCCAAAACCTGAAATCCCGGAGGGGCATCGCATGTTGGATCGTCTGGAACAAATGGAGCAGCGCTACTCCGAGCTGCAATCGCAGTTCGCTCTGCCCGAGGTCCTCAACGACCACGAAAAGTATCAGAAAATCGGCAAGGCGCTGCGCGAGATCGAAGAGCCCGTCGAAAAATTCCGCGAGCTCAAGCAGGTCCGCCAGGGCCTCGCAGACGCCCGCGCCATGCTCGCCGAGAGCGACCCCGATCTGCGCGCCATGGCCGAGGAAGAGATCGCCGCGCTCACCCCGCGCGAGCCCGCGCTCGAAGAAGAACTCAAGCTGCTGCTGCTACCCAAAGACCCCAACGACGAAAAGAACGTCATCCTTGAAATCCGCGCCGGCACCGGCGGCGACGAGGCTTCGCTCTTTGCCGCCGAGGTCTTCCGCATGTACACCCGCTTCGCCGAGCAGCATCGCTGGAAGGTCGAAGTCATGTCCCTCTCCGAGTCCGGCGTCGGCGGCTACAAGGAAGTCATCGCCATCATTGAAGGCAACCGCGTCTACTCCCAGCTCAAGTGGGAGTCCGGCGTCCACCGCGTGCAGCGCGTGCCCGCCACTGAGACGCAGGGCCGCGTCCACACCTCCGCGATCACCGTCGCCGTACTGCCTGAAGCCGAAGATGTGGACATCAAGATTGAAGCCAAGGACCTGCGCATCGACACATTCTGTTCCTCCGGTCCCGGCGGCCAGTCCGTCAACACCACCTACTCCGCCGTCCGCATCACCCACCTGCCCACCAACACCGTCGTCAGTTGCCAGGACGAGAAATCGCAGATCAAGAATCGCGAGAAGGGCATGCGCGTCCTCCGCTCGCGCCTCTATGAGGTGGAGATGGAGCGCCAGAACGCCGAGCTCGCCGCTGCCCGCAAATCCCAGGTCGGCTCCGGCGACCGCAGCGAGAAGATCCGCACCTACAACTTCCCGCAGAACCGCCTCACCGATCACCGCATCGGCCTCACCCTGCACCAGCTCGATCTCGTGATGGAAGGCCGCCTTCAGCCCATCGTCGACGCGCTCGTCACCCACTACCAGGCCGAGCAGCTCAAAGCCGAGATACAGGCCGCCTGATGACCCTGCGCGAAGCGCTCCGGCACAGCGAAGAGCTGTTGCGCGCAGGCCCGCATCCCACCCGCGCCCGCCTCGACGCCGAAGCGCTGCTCCTCCACCTCACCGGTAAAAACCGCGCCTGGCTCCTTGCCCACGCCGCCGACCCCTTCGGCGGCTGCACCGCCACACAATACGCCGCGCTCCTCCAGCGCCGCCTCACCGGCGAGCCCATCCAATACATCACCGGCACGTGCGAATTCTTCGGCCTGCCCTTCCACGTCACGCGCGACGTCCTCATCCCCCGCCCCGAAACCGAACACCTCGTCGAAACCGCCATCCAATTACTGATGGGTGCCCCATCCATGGCGTCCGCCGCAGGCGAACGACATGGGTGGGAAAGCAACGGACCTCAACATCACACCTCGTCGAGCGCCCAAGAACTGGGTGCCCCCGGTCTCGATTCTGAGACCTGGGAAAGCAATAACCCGGGTGTCCCATCCATGGCGTCCGCCGCAAGCGGACGGCATGGGTGGGAAAGCGACACACCCAACCCCGCCGCACCACCGTCCGCTCCTCACAACTCTCCAGCTCGAATATTGGACATCGGTACCGGCTCCGGCGCCATCGCCATCGCGCTCGCCCATCACCTGCCGCAGGCCCGGATTACAGCCACCGACCTCTCACCCGCCGCGCTGTCCATCGCACGCAAAAGCGCCGAGCGCAACCACGTCGCTGAGCGAATCCGC
>JAJZGF010000178.1 GCA_021805025.1 Acidobacteriota bacterium | reverse complement strand
AGCATGGCCGCCCTTCTCCGCTGGCTCCCCACGCCACAGATAACCGGAAATCCCCCCTTGCGCACCCCGCCTGCTACTTCCCCGCGAACGCCCCCGGATCGGCCCGGCGCAACTCTCCGAGGAACGCGGCATACTCCGCATCGCCCCGCTTCAGCTTGCTGTAGTCCAGGTTCGGATAGAGCTGGTTGATGGTGTTGAACGCGTAAGTCGCATACCAGGGCATGCGCTTGCGCGGTTTATAAACGGGACCCTCGATCCGCTTCCCCTGTGCCGTGGCCCAAGCAAACGGCGCATAGCGTATGTCATACCCCGCCAGGTACATCTGCCGGATGCCAAGCCGTAACACTTGCTCGTTCAGATTCCGGATCAATTGCCATATCCAATATCCATTCCGAGGCCCACTGGAGGACCATCTGCCTCCCATAAAGTGCTGTGCGCGAAAGAGGCGTTGGATGAGTTGCTGATCTGTGGCAGCGAGCGAGTACGAGAGCAGGGCTGCAAACTCGGCTTCGTTTTGGAGATGAGCCAAGGCTGTGTCGGCTATCAGTACCGTGCCGTCTGGGGCATAGACAACTTTACGAACCATTGAATGAGCGTGAGGGTGTTGGTATGTACAAGGGGTACCTTGAATACCACATCTGAACGCAGACCCATCGATGGCCTCAAAATCGTAGTTGTGCCTGACCTCAAACGACTCCACGACATAGAAACTGGGTGTCTCCTGTTTCGCTATGGGAGCGTCAGGCGTGATCGCAGAGGGCTTCAACAGCGGAGAAAATACCTTCTCGACGTAGCTGTTTATCTTTGCGTCGCAAACCACATTGATAG
Source organism: Acidobacteriota bacterium (assembly GCA_021805025.1). Lineage (GTDB taxonomy): Bacteria > Acidobacteriota > Terriglobia > Terriglobales > Acidobacteriaceae > Telmatobacter. Next base: position 6,255 of record JAJZGF010000178.1, on the reverse strand, counting down.
GGCCTTCATTTGGATAGCGGAGTTCATGCGGGGAAGCCGATGCGCAGAGAATCCGCCAAGTCTGTTTTGGGGCAGCTTGCATCTGATTCCCGTTATTTTCGCTACGCCAAACGTCAATGCGGGATGCCACAACCTGCATCTCAGGCATAGGCCACAAAGCACTATTGTATTTCTGAACTCCAAGATATTGCAGCCATGCACTTCGCATCAAGGAACCAGGCGGCGCACTCTCGCACGGCGATGTCGCCTTGAGCTTGGGAATCGATTGACCATCCCGATTCAGGATAGGACCAAATTTCAATGGCGCATCATGCCAGCATAACCGCGTCTCTTTCGAGACGGTCATTTGGTACCCATCAATCCAGTGCGTCCCTGGATTCCGCCCCGCCAGGGCCTGAAGTAGCTGCCCGTTGCGCGTCAGATAGACGCCAGTGATGCGGTGCGGGTGGAGCTTGAGCTTGGCAGCTACGCATTGCGTCAAAATCACACAGTTGAGCAACGCAAGAACCGCGGCACGGCACAACACGCGCCCGACAAGACGCGCCCTGCCAAATGCCTTGAGATGGACCAAAGGCATCACGGATGAACCATACCCGGTGACGGGACTGCACTGGTTGACGAACTCCCCAATAGCTGCTGAACCGTAAGGTTCTGGTTCGGTATCCCTATGGGCGCCGTTCCCAGGCCGCCGAGGTCAGTTGGACGCGGCAGCAGGCTCCCGGTAAATTGCGGCGGTCCAAACAAGTCCCAGAAGACGGAAAACAGATCGTTTGCAATTGTATAAATTGCATCCGCAAGGCAACCTGCTCCCGGTACTGTTACGCAAGCAACCGCCTCAGCGACGGCAATCGAGTCTCCAACAACCTTACCCGCGTCTCCCCCAATCAAGGCACCCGTCCAACCGGTTTGCCCGCAAAGGTCTGAATTGGAGTCGATGCTGCAACCAATGGTTATTGCAGCTCCAACGACTGCTCCTATTTGGGAAATCATTTGGCCAGCGCCCGTCCACGACCCATTTAGACCTACTAGGCCTGCGATAGTGCCCCCATTTGAGAGTGTATAGGCATATGCGGAGGCTAATATAACTCCGTCGGCGACTGCCGATCCAACAGAATTACATGGGTTGAGATATAAGCCGCCATAAATGGGTACTCCCTCATACCCGTCCCATTTGCAAGCGCCTTCTCCGATGCCAGTAAAAACGTCCGCGCCAGCCAGCCCACTTGGATCGACATACCCCAGCGGGTTGCCGTTGACATACATATAGCGGTTGAAGCTCTGGGGATTCATCAGGTCATAGCTGCCGTTGTAGGGGTCTGGGGTCAGCCAGCGCGCCTGGCGCGTGGAGAGGTCGCGATACCAGGCGGCGTCGCCGCTGTACTCGGTGTCCTGATAGAGGCCGGCGTAGACGTAGGGGTCGCTGGTGCTGGAGGCCATCAACTGGCCGTAGGGCGTGAGCAGGTTGGTTCCGGTGACGTTGCCGGAGGCGTCCGTGGTGGCTGCGAGCGAGCCTTCATGGTTCAGCAGACGGTAGGTTGGAGATGCGGTCTGGCTGCCCGGGACCTCGGCCAGCAGATGGACGCCCGCCCAGATCAGGTCTGTCCACGCGCCGCTGGATGGGTTCAGCAGCGCCAGCGGCTGGTCGTTGAAGTAGACGACTTCTATGGGATTGCTGCCGCCGCTCTTCTCTACACGGTGCATTCGTGGGAGCCTCGTTGTGCGGAAGTATACTGCTGGGCTGCGCTCTGGCGCTACTTGTGCGGCTGCGGGGCGAAGGCCTGCGGGTCGGCCTTGCGGAGTTCTACGAGGAACTGCTGGTACTCTTTGCGGCCACGCTTCAGCTTGCTGTAGTCCACGTTGGAGTAGAGGTGGCTGATGGCATTAAATGCGTAGGTCGCATACCACGGCATGCGCTTGCGAGGCTCGTCCACAGGGCCTCTGATCTGCTTCCCCTGCTCGACGGACCAGGCGAACGGTGCATACCGGATGTCATACCCCGCCAGGTACATCTGCCGAATGCCAAGCCGTAGAACTCGCGCTGTGGTTTGGCTGACAAAAGCGAATGTGCCTTTAACATTGTTTGTCGAATTTGTCTTATTATCGAAACTCCAAGGACTGAACTTCGCCCGTTGAACAAGAAACAGGTGCTGGATTAGCTGTTGCTGCTCCGACGCAAGGGAGTATGAAAGAAGTGCGGCGCACTGCGCCTCATTTTTCAGATTGGTTAGGCCGGAATCCACGATGAGCGTTGCCCCGTCCGGAGCGTAGACGGTTTCGCGGACAGTTGCGTGAGCATGAGGATTCTCATAGGCGGGATATCCATCTACTTCCCGTTTGGATATGAGATTTCCGTCGATGGCCTCAAAGTCGTAATTATGGTTAACCTGAAACGGCCTTACGATGTAGAAGCGTGTAGGTTCCTGTGGTGCAGTAGGGAGGTCAAGCTTGGTCGGAGCGTGTTTCAGCAATTTTGCAAGGATACTCTCTATGTAGCGGTTTACCTCAGCGTCACAGACGACGTCGATGGGACCTTCGTTCGGGTAGCGCAATTCGTGCAGCTTAGGCGATGCGCAGAGTGTCTGTCGTGACGGCTGTGCGGGCGCGTTTTGGTGTTCTGGCGCATTTTCCCTGGCACCACTCTTCCATACGTCGATTCGGGCTGTTGTCAGTCTGAACTCAGCTTTCAACTGGGTTGGCACCCTCTGTATTGCTCGATATTGGAGCCAGGCGCTCTTGATGTCTATATCTTGCGGCGCAGTTTCACATGACGAGCTTATTCTCAATCTCGTAAACGACTGACCGGCTCGACTCAATCGATCGTGAAACTGCAGGGTAGCATCGTGCCAGCAGATGAGCGTCTGGTTGGAAATGGACATCTGATACCCATCGATCCAATAGGTGCCCGGGGTACGTTTCTCCAATGACTGGAGCAGATGGCTGTCGTGCGTCAGGTACACGCCCGAGGTGTCGTGCTGGCGGATTTTAGCAGCGATACACTGTGGCATAGCCCAGTAAGTGAACAGCACGAAGCCTACGATATGGCACACTTTGCGTCCTGCAGGATATGTGCTGTTGAAAAACGTCATGGATGAACCATCCCCGGTGAAGGAACCATGACGGTTGGAGAACTCCCGAGTAGCTGCTGTACTGTAAGATTTTGGTTCGGTATCCCAGTGGGCGCGGTTCCCAGACCCCCGAGATCGGATGGCCGTGGCAAAAGGCTTCCCGTAAAGTGAGCCGGCCCGAACAAGTCCCAGAAGACGGAAAACAGATCGTTTGCAACTGTATAAATGGCGTCCGCGAGGCAACCTGCTCCCGGTACTGTGACACATGCAATTGCTTCCGCAACTGCGATTGAATCTTGAACTACTTTGCCTGCATCGCCTCCAATGAGCGCTCCAGTCCAACCTGTCTGTCCGCAAAGGTCCGAATTGGAGTCAATACTGCAACTAATTGTTATTGCGGCCCCAACCACTGCTCCAATTTGAGCAACCACTCCGCTCGGCCCGATCCACGAGCCTTTTACCGTACCCGTCTCGCCTATCAGGCTAGCGATGCTGTCTCCCGTGCTAAGCGACACCGCGTAAGCGGCTGCCAGTGTAACGCCGTTGGAAATTGCCGAACCAACAGGATTGCATGGGTTGAAACTGAGGCCTGTGCCACCAATGCTCAGATCAGCGCCGAACGCTTTGCACGGTGCTCCTCCCACTCCTGTCAACACTCCCGCTCCAGCCAGCCCGCTCGGATCGGTATACCCGAGCGGATTGCCGTTGGTGTACATGTAGCGGTTGAAGCTCTGGGGGTTCATCAGGTCATAGCTGCCGTTGTCGGGGTCTGGGGTCAGCCAGCGCGCCTGGCGTGTCAGCGCTAACCTAAAATTCCTCGGAATTGCCGATTGAAAAATCCCCAGTTGAGGCCGAGCGGCGGCATTCTGACCGGAGGAGGGTCAGGATGCTGCGACTGGAGGATTTCATGGAGATACAGAAGCTGCATCACGAGGGAGTGAGCATCAGCGAGATTGCGCGTGAGCTGAAGATGGACCGGAAGACGGTTCGGAAGTATCTGAAGCAGGCGCCGCGCGGGTATGAGCGGAAGCCGAGGAGTTGGAAGGTGGACCCCTTTCGCGCGCACCTTCGGGAGCGGTGGGAGCTTGGAGTGCGTAACGCTGCGAAGCTGTTCGGGGAGATTCGGAAGCGTGGCTACACGGGCGGCGCGACGCAGGTGAGGGCGGCAGTTGCGCCCTGGCGGACGGAGGGCCGGGAGCGTGCGTTCGTGCGCTTCGAGACGGCACCGGGCGAGCAGGCGCAGATGGACTGGGGCCACTTCGGCAACTGGGGCGGCAGGCGGCTGTACGGCTTTGCGCTGACGCTGTGCTGGTCGCGGATGCGGTACGTGGAGTTTACCCAGCGGCAGGATGCCGAGACGCTGTTGAATGCGATGGTGCATGCCTTCGAGTACTTCGGCGGCGTGCCGCGGACGGTGCTGACCGACAACATGAAGACGGTCGTCGTGGACCGGGTCGATGGTCAGCCCCGGTATCAAGCGAAGATGCTGGACTTCGCCAGCTACTACGGTTTTGTTCCGCAGGTCTGCCGACCGTATCGACCGGAGACCAAGGGCAAGATCGAGTCGACGATCCGTTTTATCAAGGGCAACTTCTGGCCGGGGGTGCGGTTCGATTCGCTTGCCGAGTTGAACCTTCAGGCGCTGGTCTGGTGCGGCGAGGTCAACGGTCGCATTCACGCAACGACGCGCGAGATTCCTCAGGTGCGTTTTCCTCATGAGGGTCTCACGCCCCTGAACGGGCAACCGTCCTACGACACCAGCTACGTCAGCCACCGCCAGGTGGCCAAGGACTGCATGTTCAGCTATCGCGGCAACCGCTATTCGGTGCCGCATGCCTATGCGGGCAGGAGCGTGACTGTCCGCGAGCCACTGGACTCGGGCCTGATCCGCGTCTTCGATCGGCAGGATCGGATCGCTGAACATAAAACGGCCACAGGCAAGGGCGCGATGATCGTCCAGGCCGCGCACTACGACCAGCTTCCGCGTCGAAGCAGGACAGCCGAGGTGAAGCCGCCGCTGTCCACGAGCGAACTGGCGCCCGGCCCTGGCGTCGGTCTGCACTATCCCATTCCAGAGGTTGAGTTCCGGCCGCTGGCGATCTACAACGCGTTCTGTGAGACCGGGGTTCCCGGCGACAGGTCTTCGTCGCTGGGGTGGGAGGAGGTGTCTCATGTCACTTCAGTCTGAACGCCTGCTCAACCACATGCTGCGACTGCGCCTGTCGCACCTGCCCAACTGCTATGAGTCCATCGCCGAAGAGGCCTCGGCGAAGAACCTGCCGTATCTTGACTTCCTCGAACAGGCGCTGGAAGCCGAGAGCCAAGCTAAACATGCACGCAACGTCCGGCTGAAGACCCAGTGGGCGCACTTCCCCTACAACAAGGGGCTGGACCAGTTCGACTTCGCCTTCCAGCCTTCGGTCGACGAGCGCAAGCTGCGCGAACTGGCCTCGCTCGCCTTCCTGGAACGCAAGGAAAACGTGTTGCTGCTCGGTCCGCCCGGCGTCGGCAAGACGCATCTGGCCATCGCGCTCGGCACCGAGGCTATCGTGGCTGGATCGTCGGTCTACTTCGTCACCATCCAGGACCTGGTCGCCCAATTCCAGCGCGCCCGCGACGAGAACAAGCTCAAGGAACGAATGAGTCTGCTGGTCAAGCCGAAGCTGCTCATCCTCGACGAGATGGGCTACCTGACGCTGGACTCCTTCGCTGCCACCTGCCTGTTCCAGCTGGTCTCGGAACGCTACGAGAAGGGATCGATCATCCTGACCTCGAACAAAAGCTACGGCGACTGGGGCGCGATCTTCGCCGACAACGTCATCGCCTCGGCCATCCTCGACCGGCTGCTGCACCACTCCACCACCATCAACATCAAGGGCGAGAGCTACCGGCTCAAAGACAAGAAGAAGGCCGGCGTCGTCGCCGCAAAACCGCCAGGGAAAGAAGAAGCATAGCCCCCAGGCGCGTCCGCGCGGGAGGATGCGGCTCCGGGCTGCGCCCTCCGCCGCATCCTCCCGCATCCCCTCAACCCGCCACAACCTGGGGAATTTTCAAGCGATGCAATCTGGGGATTTTTCAGTTGACAATGACACTGGTGGCCGAGCTCAGTCTTCACGGCGAGGCACTGAAGGGCGTGATCCGAAAAAACGGCTGGAGCTTGCCGGTCTAAGATGCGATGTGGCGTTCGCCC
>JAJZGF010000033.1 GCA_021805025.1 Acidobacteriota bacterium | reverse complement strand
GGTGTGGAGTGGGGAGGGGTTCGTGGTTGCCAGCCCGTGCCGACTGCTGGGCGGACGCGCATGGATGGGGCAACCGGGGCCCTATGGGGCGCTTAGAAGTGCGGCCGGACGTTCCTTGACCCGGCAAAGCGCGCTTCCGTATGCTCGGGAGCGTCTTCTTGATTGTTGAGGACGAGGCGTGCTGCCGCATTTGTGCGCGGTCACAGGGTCGGGATGGCCGATCCGGGGCGCGGCGCGCGAGTAGGTTCGTGGTCTCCCACCCATATCGCCCGCTGAAGCGGACGCCATGGATGGGGGCACCCGGCGTCCGTATGCTCAGGAACGTTCTAAGGGTTGCGAAGGGAGCAAGGAGATGAGCGCGACGGCTCCAGAGGCGGTGGGGATGGGCGTGGGCGCGAGGCCCATGCTGGTGCGGCGGGCGGCGGTGCTGGGCGCGGGCGTGATGGGATCGCGGATTGCGGCGCATCTGGCGAATGCGGGGATTCCGGTGCTGCTGCTGGATATGGTTCCGGCGGGTGAAGGCTCACGGAACCGGCTGGCGGAGGGCGCGCTGGCCGCGCTGGCGAAATCGAAGCCGGCGGCGCTGTATGAGACGAGCGCGGCGGCGCGGATTGTGCCGGGGAACTTCGACGACGATCTGGCGAAGCTGCGCGGCTGCGACTGGGTGATTGAAGCGGTTGCGGAGAATCTGGAGATCAAGCGGGCGCTGCTGGCGCGGGTAACGCCGCATCTGGACGCGGGCGCTGCGCTGACGACGAACACGTCGGGGCTGCCGGTGGCGCAGATTGCGGCGGAGCTGACGTCGCACCGGGCGCGTTTCTTCGGGACGCACTTCTTCAATCCGCCGCGGTATATGCGGCTGCTCGAGATCATTCCCACGGCAGAGACGGATGCGGAACTGGTGCGCGCGTTTGCGGCTTTTGCCGACCAGATGCTGGGCAAGCAGATTGTGTTCTCGCATGACACGCCGAACTTCATCGCGAACCGGATGGGGATGATGGTGATGTTCCGGACCGTGGAGCTGATGCAGGAGCAGGGTCTGTCGATTGAGGAGATCGACGTGCTGACGGGACCGGCGATTGGATGGCCGCGCACGGGGACGTTTCGGCTGGCGGATATGGTGGGCATCGACGTGATGGCGCACGTGGCGCGGAATTTTCCCGGCGGCGTTTCGGGCGGCTTTCTCCCGGTTCTGGACGAGATGGTGAAACGGGGGTGGATTGGGGACAAGGCGGGGCAGGGCTTCTATAAGAAGCAGCGCGGCGCGGACGGCAAGGACGAGCGGCTGGTGCTGGACCTGAAGACGTTTGAGTACAGACCCGCGCAGAAGGCGGCGCTGCCCGCGCTGGAGATGGCGAAGAATGCAGCGACGGTGGAGGAGCGTCTGCGGCTGCTGCTGGCGAACGATGCGGCGAAGGACAAGGCGGCGCGCTTTCTGTGGCCGCTGCTGGGCGCGGTGTGGAACTTTGCGGCGGAGCGGATTGGCGAGGCGGCGGACGATGCGCCGTCGATCGATGAAGCGATGCGCGCGGGGTTCAACTGGGAGCTGGGGCCGTTTGCGATGTGGGATGCGGTGGGCGTGCGCGCCAGCGTGGAGCGGATGCAGGCGCTGGGGATGCCGGTGTGCGCGGCGGCGCGGGCGCTGCTGGATGCGCAGTATGACCGCTGGTATGCGGCGGATGGGCCGCAGTGCTACAACCCGCTCACAACCCACTGGGAGACGCTGGCGGAGCGGCCGGGCCACGCACGGGTGGCGGATTTCAAGCGTGTGCATGGCGTGGTGCGCGGGAACAGCGGGGCGTCGCTGGTGGACCTGGGCGACGGCATCGGGTGCATCGAGCTGCATGCGGTGAAGAACGCGATTGGCGGCGATGTGGTGGCGGTGGTTTCGGCGGTGCTGAACGCGGCGTCGGACGCGGTGCGGGATTTTGCGGGGTTTGTGATCTCGGGCGACCGCGAGCACTTCAGCGTGGGGGCGAACCTGATGCAACTGCTGCTGGTGGCGCAGGAGGGCGAGTGGGAGGAAGTGGATCTGGCGATTCGCGGCTTCCAGCAGATGACGCAGGCGGTCAAATTTTGCCCGCGGCCGGTGGTGGTGACTCCGTTTGGGATGACGCTGGGCGGCGGCGCGGAGATGAGTCTGCACGCGGCGCGGCGGCAGCCTCATGCGGAGACGTATATGGGTCTGGTGGAAGCTGGCGTGGGGCTGATTCCCGGCGGCGGTGGGACGAAGGAGATGCTGCTGCGCGCGGTGGATGCGGCGCTGGCGCTGGCCGTGCCGGATCCGAAAGACCCGCCGTCGAAGTTTGCGCAGGGCGCGGAGATGGCGACGGCGCTGAAGCGCGCGCTGGAGACGATTGCGATGGCGAAGGTGTCGACGTCGGCGGCCGAGGCGCGGGGATTGGGGTTGCTGGCGGCGAGCGATCGCGTGACGCTGAACCGGGAGCGGCTATTGCTGGACGCGAAGGAGCAGGCGCTGGCGCTGGCCGAGGCGGGCTACGCGCCTCCTGCGCAGCGGACACAGATTCCCGCGCCGGGGCTGGGCGCGCTGGCCATGCTGGAGACGGGCATCTTTTTGATGGGCGAGGCGGGCTTTGCGAGCGAGCACGACCAGAAGGTGGCGCGGTGGGCGGCGTATATCCTGTGCGGCGGACGCGTGACGGCGGGCACGGCGGTGAGCGAGCCGTATCTGCTGGATTTGGAGCGCGAGGCGTTTCTGTCGCTGTGCGGTGAGCGGAAGACGCAGGAGCGGATTGCGTTTACGCTGAAGACGGGCAAGCCGTTGAGGAATTAGGGCTCGATGAAGCGAGCAGTGCAGATAGCGGAGATGGCGGTGCTGGTGGCGCTGTGCGCGACGCTGACGGCGGGCCAGAGCACGCCGCCGAGTGTGGAAGCTCCGCCGCAGTTAAGCGAGAGCGGGCACATTTCTGTAGCGGGCCAGATGCTGGCGTACCTGATTCATCGGCTGCCGGTGAGCTCGTTTCCGGAATTGCCGCCGGCGACGGCGGCGGTGCTGAGCCAGCGCGGCTGCATGATTCCACAAACGTATGAGGCGCACCGGCCGGAGAACGTGGTGCATGGCAGCCTGGAGCGGGCCGGGTCAACGGACTGGGCAGTGCTGTGTGCGACGCACGGCACGGTGACGCTGCTGGTATTTTTCGGGAGCGCGCCGGGCGCGGCGATGGAGCTGGCGTCAGCTCCGGAGACGGAACGGCTGCAGGCGCACGATCCAACCGGCGTTCTGGGGTTTAACTGGGGCATTGATCCGGCAACGCCGATGGATGTACATGAGGCGCAGGCGGGCATGAGTCCGCGCCCGGCACGAGTGGACCACGACGCGCTGGCCGACTCAATCATCGAGCACCGCACGATCTATCACTTTTATCAAATGAACACCTGGACGCGGCTGGATACGTCGGAGTAGTGCGACGAGAATTTGGGCCGTGAATGGGAAGAGGAGCTGGGATGCCGGAAGCTGTTCTAGTGAGCGCCGTACGAACCCCGGTGGGACGCGCGCCGAAGGGCGCGTTTGCGACCACGCGGCCTGACGACCTTGCGGCAATTGCGTTGAGCGGGGCTTTGGAGCGCGTGCCGGGGCTGGAAAAGAGCGAGATTGAGGATGTGATTCTGGGCTGCGCGCAGCCGGAGGGCGAGCAGGGCTGGAACGTGGCGCGCTATGCAGCGCTGCGGGCGGGGCTGCCGGTGAGCGTTCCAGGTGTGACGGTGAACCGGCTGTGCGCGTCGGGGCTGGAGGCGATTGCGCTGGCGGATATGCGGATTCGCGCGGGCGGCTGCCGCGTGGTGGTGGCGGGCGGCGCGGAGTCGATGAGCCTGATCCCGATGGGCGGGCTGAAGCCCAGCCCGAATCCGTGGCTGGCGGAGCACTATCCGGCGGCGCTGCTGACGATGGGTCTGACGGCGGAGCGGGTGGCGCGGCGGTATGGGATTACGCGCGAGGATCAGGATGCATTTGCGCTGGCGAGCCACCAGAAAGCATTGGCCGCGCAGGCCGTGGGGCGGTTTGCCGATGAGCTGGTGCCGGTGACGGTGACGACGGCTGTGCCGGGCGCGAAGGCGGGCAAGCCTGTGGTGACAGAGACGGTGGTGACGGCCGATGAGGGTCCGCGCGCGGACACTTCGGCGGCGGCGCTGGCGGTGCTGAAGGCGGTCTTTCACGCGCAGGGCACGGTGACGGCGGGCAACTCGTCGCAGACCTCGGACGGAGCCGCGGCGGCGGTGATGATGGACGCGGAACGGGCGCGGGAGCTTGGAATCAAGCCGCGGGCGCGGCTGGTGGCCTATGCGGCGGCGGGATGCCTGCCGGAAGAGATGGGCATGGGGCCGGTGTTTGCCGTGCCAGTGGCGCTGCGGCGCGCGGGGCTGCGGCTGGAGGACATCGACCTAGTTGAATTGAACGAGGCGTTCGCGGCGCAGTCGCTGGCGGTGATGCGCGAGCTGGGGATGGACCCGGCGCGGGTGAACGTGAACGGCGGGGCGATTGCGCTGGGGCATCCGCTGGGGTGCACGGGAGCTAAGTTGACTGCCACTCTACTCCAAGAGATGGAGAAGCGGAAGCTTCGCTACGGCATGGTGACGATGTGCGTGGGCGGCGGGATGGGCGCGGCGGGGATCTTTGAGCGGCTGGGGTAGCGCGATTCCGGATGCAGTCAGCGAATCAGGCGGAGCTGGAGTGGGAATCGCGCGGAGGAGCCAGATTGAGCCGGACTCCAGGCAGCGCCCCAATCCGGCGTTAAGCGATCACCTGCGAGGGATCGGTCACAGGAAAGCGGCTTCGGTATGGCAAATTGGCGACAAGGGGAGGCTTTGGGTTGGCAAGGACTCAGTTGACTGGCCGTATTCGGGGCTGGAGAGGGCGAAGGCGCATATGCGGACACACCTCTGCCGAGCCTCCTTCAAAATAGGCACAGAAAATCCGGCGCTAAGCAAAAGCGAAGACGATTCAGGCCCGCAGAGGCAGCAGGTGGAATGCCTCCAACCACACCGCCAGACGCGCTACCGTCGTCGCCAGTCGCAGCACGATCGAGCGAGCGTGATGCACCAACCGGCCCGGAGTATTGAAAATCAGAAAGCGCAACCGCTTGGGCCGCGCCGTCAGGTACTCTGCGGGCAAGGCCAACCTCTTCAACGCCGTCAGCAGGTTGTACGTCAGCACCGCCAGACGCAACCACGCCGCATTGGTCCCGAAGTACTTGGTCGGCATGATTCCGGCCGCTAGCTCGTTCTTCAACACATCATGTACGCCTTCAATCGTGCCCGCTTTTTCGCGATGCCACTCGATCAGGCGGCTTGGCTTCCACTCCGCGATATTCGTCACCACCGCGAAATGTTTCACCTTGCTGCCGTCGGCGAACAGAGTCTCCTGGCGTGAGCGAATGCGGATGGCCAGATAGCGCAACGGCTGCGTGTCCTTCTTCTCGCTCTTCTCTCCAGGCACGAAATCCACTTCCGCGCATTCCCGTATCTCTTCAGGATGCGCCTTGCCATAGGTCTCCCACGTCGATTCGGCTACCTTCTCGATCGCCTCATGCAGTGCCGGACTCATCCGCGCGCTGATGGCGAATCCGATCGGACCGCGCGGCCCATCCACCCGGTTCTCATCCCGCAGCCAGTTGACCAGGTTACACTCGTGACACGCCGAATCGCCGCGAAAGAAGTAAGTCGAAACGGTCTCCGGCAACGCGGCAAAGGAGCGTTTGGCCACCGCCAGCGGGTCCATCATCGCAGGCACATTGCCGTCGCCAAACTCGTCGGCCAGCACCACGTTCATCTCCGCCCACACAGCCAACATCGGCTGATAGCCGCGTTCTCCCTCATAGGTGCGCAGGGCCTCCTTGTTACTGCTTTCGATGATGGTCGCGTCCTGGTCGACGGTGGCGATGCGCTGATCCGGGCAGCGGCGGCCTAACTCCTTGACTAGCTCATGATTCACGCGTCCCAGCCCGGCGAGCGCCGTGTTCTCTGCGGGGATATAGGCAATCTGGCCGGGCGCGCGGCTCTGCTTGGCAGCTTCGATCTTGTCCTGTTCGTGAAATTGATAGAGAAACCGCCGCGCCGCATCCGGAGAAGGGACTCCGTGCCCCAACATCTCACCCAAGCCCGCGTCTTCGCGCAGGCGCAGGAAATCGTCGAAGCATTCCCCACCCATCGCGTTCAACACCACGAAGCTCTCCACCATTTCCGTTTCGTCCAAGCCCCGCTCCCGTTGCCGGACTTCGACATACTCCCGGATGCGTGCCGGCAGTCCCAGGCAGCGAAACGCCTGCACCAGCAGTGGCACGCCGCCCATAGCAGTAAGTGTTTCCGGGATGGGCTCAGGATCGATGGAGAGAAAAAGGGGAGACTCGGTGGAGGATGGCTTGCGGGGTTTCTTCACTGCTTCATCTTATGCAATCAGCGCACCCGCTGGGTGGATATACCACGCCTATCCAAACACAACTGCAACGAGCCAAGCAATTGATTGCACAATCTCAATCGATGTTGACTCGCACCGCAATGAGCCTACTCGATGCTTAACGCCGGATTGGGGGCAGCGAATATTCACTTGACTCGGGAGACGCATTGCTTCATACTCACGGACGGTATTTTTACACCCTGTGTCAATTTCCCAGATTCACAGGCCAAATTTAAAACAACGCGTGACTCCGCGATTGTTGAACAATCCATCCCAGCCCAATTAGAAAAGCCTCGCCGATTGCATACGGTCATTATTTTCGCTTCGGTAAGAGCGGCAGGAGGCAACGATGGGCTACTCGGTAATTCATGTCAAGACGGATCCCGTACGCAGTGTTTCATTGTGCAGAGCGGCCGGGACGGGTGGAGTGAATGCGGTTTGCCATTCCTTCACGGGCACGGTGACTGCGGTCGGAAGCGATGTCATGTCGAATCCGAAGGTGGTTCCCGTTTACTGGGGCAACACTGTACTCAATGACAGTAACCTGAAGACGGCATTCGACCAGTTTTTTTGCGAGCTGCTGGCGAGCGAGTTTGTGGACCGGCTCTCGCAGTACGGCGTAGGCGTGCCGACGGTTCTTCCGTCGTCCATGATTGCCGGAACCGCGACGAGCGCGGGGGTTGGCAACGTGGGGCAGCTGTTGAGCGACTGGTTTACTGCGGGCGAAGTCTCCCCGCCGAGCTCGTTGAGCGATGCGAATAACTGGCTCTACGTAGTACTTGCTCCACCGGACGCCTCGATCAATTCGCCGGGCGCATGCGGATACCACTCCAACAGCCAACTGACCGTGAATGGCACTTCGATCAATCTTGCCTGGGCGATCATCGCGTTTCCAGGCCCCGCGCCGGGAACGCCAGCTGTCAATGTGGTCAACTCGGTCGCGTATTGCATGGGACATGAGATGGTTGAGGCATTCACGGATCCAAGAGGCAAGGGATACACGGTCCTTGTGAATGCCACTCAACCCGGGGACCAAAGTCAGTGGTGCGAAATCGGCGATATTTGCGAAACGAAGGCGGGAGCCACGGTGGGACGGTGGGACGTGGAGACCTACTGGTCGAACCAGGACACGAAGTGCGCGGCGGGATTTGGGACGGACTGGACGTCGCTTGGCGTTCCCGGGCCGGGTCTTTTGGGTGCGCCGGTTGCGGGGCGCAACCAGGATAGCCGGCTGGAGGTATTTTGCGTGACGCAGGGCGGCGCGTTGTGGCATATCTGGCAGGCAACTCCGGGCGGGCCGTGGAGCTCGTGGTCATCGCTGGCGCCGGCGGCTGGCCTGACGGCTCCGCCGGTTGCTGGCTCGAACCAGGATGGCAGGATTGAGGTCTTCGCGGTTCAATCGGGCACGCTGTGGCACATCTGGCAGACAGCACGCAACAACGGATGGAGCCCTGGAGGGCTACTCGGAAGCCCGGCTGGGGGCATCATCGGGAATGTGGGCGTCGGCAACAACCAGGATGGGCGGCTGGAGGTCTTTGGCGTAGGTTCCGATGGGCAGCTCTATCACGTTTGGCAGATTGCGCCAAACGGCGGCTGGACGGGCTGGAGCAGCCTGGGCTCGCCGCCCCCCGGCATTTTAGTCGGTGAGCCATCCGTGGGAAGCAACGCAGATGGACGGCTTGAGGTCTTTCTTCAGGCGAAGGATGGGCAGATCTGGCACGTGTGGCAGCTTACCCCGAACGGCGGATGGAGCAGCTGGTCGTCGCTAGGCGGTCCTTCGGCTGCAATTGCGAACGGCGGGCCGATCGTGGGCAGGAATGCAGACGGGCGGCTTGAGATTTTTGTCACGGGGAGCGATGGAAATCTCTACCACATGTGGCAGACGGCCCCGAACAACGGATGGAGCGGCTGGGGGCCGATTGCCGCGCAACTGACGGTTCCCCTGCACGGGCTGGCGCAGGTGGCGAGCAACCAGAATGGAGCGCTGCAGATTTTTACGACGGGCTCGGACGGAGCGCTTTGGACGATTGCGCAGACAGCGCCCAACAATGGATGGAGCCCATGGCGCTTTCTGGATGGAGCGCCTCGAGGACAGGCGATGAACGGAGACCGGAGGCCTTCTGCGCAGGTGCAGAGCACCGGTGACCTGACTGTTTTCGTGGCGGGCGCTGATGGGGCGGTGTGGACGCTGGTCCAGACGAACCCAGGAGGGCCCTGGGGCGGACTGACCACAAGCTGAGTCCGGCGAGTTCCCTCTTTGCTCGATGCAGCGGCGGGAATCTTTGAGCGGCTGGGGTAGCGCGTGGCTCAGAAGAAGAACATTGTCTGCAGAGTTGCCGTGAAGGCTCCTGGGAGGCGCGGAGTGATGGCGGGGCGCGTGTTGTAGGCGGCGACGCCGGAAACATAAATGCCGGAGTGGATGTGTACCGAGTAGCTGGCCGAGACCGTGCTCAGGCTCGACGCGGTGGTCTTTCCGGCGGCGCCTAGCTGTGCCCGTGTGAAGCGGCTGTACCCGGTGTGAGAGAGGACGAGGGAGGCCATATCGTAGGGGCGGCTGCGCAGCGGAGCGACCTGGTAGAAGCGCAACTCGTCGTAGGTTGGGTAGGCATTGAGGTCTGACGGCACGGAGATGGCGGAGATGCCCATGTAGAGGCCGTGGGTGGGAGCGGCCGCGCTGGTGGGGTGCAACTGGCGGTCGGCGAGCACGAACCAGCAACGATTCCCGGACGTATAGGCGTTGGTCTTTGCACTCAGGTAGCGGGTGGTGTTGGACATGTAGCCACCGCGCACCCAGGTTGCTGGGGCATTGGCCTGGGCGTCGCGCTTGTATCCGCCTTCAAACAGGGTGAGCAGGCCGTCTCCCTTTGGGTCAAAGCGAAAGCCCGCGGCGTCGCGATGCAGGTCTTCTGCGCCGCCGACGGGACTGGCGGAACGCTGGAGGCCTCCCTTGGCAAAGAAACCGCCCCAGGGCTGGGCGCGGACGGTGACCGACGGCGCGGAGAGCGGAGCGTAGGCGAGGCCGATTTCGTTTTGCGGAACGGCGAAGACGCCCTCGGAGCCCGACGAGGCGTTGCCGCCTACCTGCATGCCGACGAACTGATCGTCGTTGTTCTGATAGCCGGCCTTGACTTCAACGCGGTGGTGGAGGAAGGGCTTGTAGAGCACGGCCTGCATCATCTTGGATGCTTCGAGTGTGTCGGGGTACCAACTGGTTCTGGAGATAACGGCGATGGTGTTGAGCTGGAAGCCGGGCAGATGGAGGCTGCGCAGGTCGGCGGTGAGGAAGAAGTAGGATGCGGTTGTCCATGTGGGGCGCTGGCCGACGTAGATCTGGCTGGGGACGGTGACGGGGCTGCTCTGCGGGCTGGCCGCGATGCTGTCATTGCTGACGACGCGATAGGTGAAGTCGTGGCAGAGCATGTCGCGGCGCAGCCGGTTCCGGGTCCCCGTGACGGAGTCGGCATAGGTGGGGAGGACAAGATCGGCGCCGAGGTAGTTGAGCTCTTCGATGTCGACATGGGCGGTGCTGCAGGATGTGTCGGCAGAACCGCGGGCCAGCGGGGCCGCGGCCTCATCGGCTGCGGGCTGAGCGGAGCAGGCGGCGTGCGAGGCGAGAAGGATGGCGAAGAAAACGATGCCCGTGCGGCATACGCCTGGAAAGGCCAGTGTGGCGACGCAACGCTTTCGGGCGTGGAGAATCACGAACTGCCGGGCCTGTCTGCTCTGATGGGGGAGCATGCTGCAAGAGCGGCCAGGAGGCGATCAAGTGCGCCCTGGCCGTTGTGTTTCCTGATCGTGCGGTGCAGCCC
The DNA here is from genome assembly GCA_021805025.1 of Acidobacteriota bacterium. GTDB lineage: Bacteria > Acidobacteriota > Terriglobia > Terriglobales > Acidobacteriaceae > Telmatobacter. The sequence continues at coordinate 18,241 of JAJZGF010000033.1, read as the reverse complement.
TTGGGGCCGCGGGAGCTTATGCCTTGGCGGTGGCCAGGGCCTTCAGCCGGGCGTTGAGGCGGCTCTTGTAGCGGGAGACGGTGTTGTCATGCAGAACGCCCTTCTGGACGCTCTTGTCGAGGGTGGAGACGGTCTCGCGGTACTGGGCCTGGGCGACCTTGACATCGCCCTTGGCGATGGCCTCGCGGAGGGCGCGGAGGCTGGAGCGAACGCGGGTGCGGTTGGCGCGATTGACCGCGGTGCGGGTCTCGGTCTGACGGACGCGCTTGAGCGCGGATACGTGATTTGCCATTGTGCTTCCTTAAACTCTTTGGGATGTGCGGGCCAGAATGCAAGCCGAGCCGCATCCCTCGCAATTTCTTAGTGTACGGGAAAGCGGGGTTGGGGTCAATGCGGGGGTGCGGGGTAGGGGTGCTGTTTCCGGTTAGGCGGTGCTACGGGCCTTGCCGACTTCAGGATATCGGGCTACGTGCGCCAAGGTCAGTTTGCGAAGACCCAGTTTCCATCAAGCGCCGAGGACACAGAGGCCCTCTCATTTGGTGGGCTGCGAATTCCGGCCGGTTCGACGGAGACTACCTTGCCAACCCAATCGCTTCACGATGCGACTGCTTTCCTTGTCCGGCCTGCGCCTGTTGCCTTTCGTCTTGTAGTGAGCGCGAGCCGCGGAGAGGTTTTGTGGGCGGAGCGCGGGTAAGCAGGGTTGCGCGCAGTAGTTTTCGCAGAGCCGATCAATGCGTCTGCAGAGATTCCCAAGCCGGACACTATCCGACGAACCATCTCCAGCGTCAGGCTCCGTTTCCGGTTCAGAACTTCAGAAACTCGTGCACGACTCCCAATCATTGGCTCCAGGTCCTTCCGGGTCAAGCCTTGCTGTTCCATACGAAACTGAATTGCTACGACCGGGTCGGGAGCTTCCATTAAATAGTGTTTCGCTTCATAGGCATCCACAAGAGTAGCGAGCACAGTCAGTTCGTCGCCCTCAGGCGTGTCCGGAGCCGCGCTGATGAGGTGCCCAATCCGAGCAACTGCGCGATCGTAGTCCTTCTCGTTTCTAATCGGATGGATTGGTATAGCGTTGCTTTTCATATTCCACCTTTCCGACGTCGATTTCGTCATACTCCTTATGCGTTCCAAGCCACTTGATCAGAAGCACCTGGTAGTGATAATTGATTGCGACGACCAGCCGGTAATCATTTCCCTTAATGTTGAATACGACGCGTTCTGATGAAACTATGCTGGCCGATCTGTACTGCACCTTGAGCTCCGCAGAGCTTTTCCATTTTGCCTTCGTAGCTTCTGCATACCAGGCATCCAACTGATCTTTCACCGCCCGTTGGAGCTTACGCTCTACTCTGTTCCGGACGAAGTCGTTCAGGGTGCCGCGTGCGATCACTCTCACATCGTCAAATATAGCATGATCCCACGGTGGGAGCACGGTTGGTCTAAAGATATGCTCATGCAATTGGGCGCGGCCCGCCGTTCCCCGTTTCCGAACTCACACTTTCTGGAACGCTCGGCCGGTGGCCACGATCTCGCGGACAGATGATTCAACTCTGGCGCCCCACTCCAGCCGCGTCTTTTGCGGCCAGGGTGGGATCGCTAGAACTTTTCCCGACCCGAGCTTGTACCCTCCCGCCCAAGCGCAGCTTGGACGGGGCACCTGCAGAGAAAAATCGCTCGACGACGAGACGACTCTCTACTTACTTGATCTCTTCGAATCCGGGCAGAATGCGGGCTTCCGAACCAAACTTGTGGTATTCGCCGAATGTAGAGTCATCGATCATAGTTTCGAAGTATCCATAGACGATGAATGCCATACCCCACTCGTGGAGTTGGCGCTCAGTGCGGCTGCGGGAGATCTCCACGCTCCGCTGGGGACAGATATAAGTCTCGCCTCTCAGTTCCTCAGGTCCGTACTCGACCATGATTTGCGAACGGATAAGGGGCACGTCAGGGTCCCGTTCTTCGTTAAGATCTGCACTGATCTCGATCCGGATGATGGCCCCAGTTTTAGGGTTCACCGCGAATTCGCCGTAGGTATCGGCATTGCTCCGGTATAAAGTAGTCCCGTTACCTTGAGCAAGACAGCAGTATGTAATAACGGGACCGTTATTCGGACCGACGCCTCTGTAGGAGAACACGGCCAGGTCCCCATCTTTACTGCGCTCCCAACGTTTCCAAGCCAGGGAAGTCGAATCGGCAGTGGCGGCCGTCAACGCGTAGGAAAGCATGGGACCGAATAGGCCCCATGCTGTAAGATCGCGTGCTCGCTCCCCGTGGAGTACGCGGCGTTTGCCGATATTTTTCTCTTTCTCAACCACCTCGTGGCCGTGTCGATAGAGAACTGTTGCGTGCCCCTCGGAGGCAAAGTGGAGGGTCCGGTCCTCGTGCAGCATCTTCCAGCTCTCATTCTTGCGTTCTGCTGGCTCTTCGAAGTGCACAGTGTCTCTTGAGGCGTAGAAGTCGGGAAGTTGAGGAATTACATTGCGCAGGTTGTCTAATGTGTGCAGCAGGATGGTGCGTTGCTCGCCCAGTGGAGGCGGCGGGCGATCCCCAATCTCGTCGGGGGGAGGAGCAAGCGCGATCGACAGATCGGCATCCGTCGTCAAGGCTTGACTTACCTGTTTGTTGTGGACATTGCGCAAAAGAGCACGGAGCCGTGGCGTGCTGAGCCGTTCAGTGAGTTCAAGGTTCTCCAGCCTCGGCAGCAGATCCTTCTTCGAATGCACCAGATCTTCAAGCTGCGCGACGGTGACCTTTTCTATTCCGGGGCTGGGATTGTCGAAATACACAGGCTCGTTGTAGTAGCCCGTGGGAGCACGGACCGTCAGCGCAACGCGATCCACCTGGATAAGAAGGCTGTGGTATTCGTCCATCTGGCTAGTGTGCGGTGGATTAAACGTGAAGGTATAGAAACTCCGCACATCTTTCGCGCACCGATCGATGCCTCGGTCGAGATCGCCCGACGAGTCCAGCACCAGGCCTCCTGTGTGCGTCGCGATCACTTGCAGAGCCATGTTGGCCGGTTGCATGTCCTTTTGTGACCGGGGTGCGTCAAGGTAGTCGTGATAGTTGAATGACGGGCCTGGATTCGGCCACACGTTAACGTTGTCCAGCGTGATGCGCGCTTCCCGCAGCCGCGTGGAAAACTCTGTTGCCTCGTCGAAACCGACCTCACCGCCATTCACAGGCCAGCCGGGACCGATCCACACAACGACTTTGCGGCTGGGCGCGTCTCTTTGGTCGATGGCAATCGCGCCGAGGGCGCGCAAGGAGAGCCGGTTCGGGGTCAAACCTGACAGGCGTGATCCGCTGTCTGTTCGCCACACCGTCCATAGAGATCGCGTCCCTTGCAGTTCGCGTAGCAGAAGGGACCCGTCCCTTGATGACCGCAAGGAGGAAAATAGTCCGCTGAGCGTAAGCCGGTAGAGGCGGCACGGATATTCCAGGTGTCCGTTATTACGAAGGAGGAAATGAGTAATTGCGTTTTCCGTTTGCTTGACCTGCAGGGGCGAGAGGTTTACCGTGTCGACGACGAAGATTAATTCCGGCGCTGGTTCGGGCGGCGTCAAAGAGCTGCTGAATGTGCGAATCTCAGCCGGCTGGCCGTTGTCGAGAAGAGTGAAGTCCCCGGGCGCGAGGTCCGAAACCGGGATCCCGGCCGAATTGGTTACAACAGCCGCAATTGTAAAGAGACCTTTGTGCACGACGGCGTCAGTGGCGCTCAATGGCGCCAAAGGCTTCTGCGTAACGGATAGATCACGCAACGGTGGGTTTTGTCCGCCTGCGCCGCGAGTCCCGAGAATTATGGCGCCTGCCAGTAAAGCCGAATAGAGCGCGTTAAGTTGACTCGCCACGATTCCCTTTGCCCTTGGCACTCGCGGCGAGTATATCCTGCGCCATCGGCCCCGTGGCAGCGAACGAGGGGAGCGCGGCACAGGCAAGGTCTCGCAAGCGGCCTGTAGACATTGACTACATCCGCCCACTTCAGGTTTCGTCGCAGGCCAATTCAAAATGCAAGGTCAAATCGCCCCCAAGCTGAAAGGTCTAGTGACTTGGCGATGGACGTACTCATTCGCTAGATCATGCCTGGTTAATCGGCCATCCGGAAACTACACCACGACTGGCGGCGGGCTATAAATTGAACAGTTCGCGGAGGCGTTTGGTCTGGGCGCGGCTGACGGGGACTTCTGTCTGCTTTTTGTCGTTCATGCGGAGCTGGTAGCTGGACTTGAACCAGGGGACGACTTCGCGGATGTGGTTGATGTTGACGACGTAGCCGCGGTGGACGCGCCAGAAGAGGGCGGGATCGAGGAGTTCGAGGAGGTCTTCGAGGGTGCGGCATTTGGACTGGCCTTCGAAGCTCTGAGTGACGACGCGGATGACGCCTTCTTCGATGGCGGCGAAGCAGATTTCGGCCTGGTCGACGAGGAGAAGGCGGCTCTGGGCCTGGACGACGAGGCGCTGAGGCTGGGGCTGGCGCGATGCTCCGTGGGGTCGATTGAGGAGCCGGAGCAGGGCGTCAATCTGCGACTCGGGCAGGGCGCCGGGGGAGTGGCCGGCCATGCGGCCGCGGACGCGCTCGATGGCCTGTTCGACGCGGGTGCGGTCAAAGGGCTTGAGCAGATAATCGACGGCATTCACGTCAAAGGCGCGGACGGCGTACTGGTCATAAGCGGTGGCGAAGACGATCTGGGGCATGGGCTCGGCATCCCTGCCGGGCTTCGCCTTGCGTCTTTCGAGGAGGCGCTCGACGGCGGCGAGACCATCGAGGCCGGGCATCTGGACGTCGAGGAAGACGAGGTCGGGGTGGTACTCGGCAATGAGGTCCACGGCCTCGATGCCGTTGCTGCCCTGGGCGAGCACGTCGACGCCGCCGACCTGATCGAGGAGGTACTTAAGCTCTTCGCGGGCCAGTTGTTCGTCGTCGATGATGAGGGCGGAGATGGACATGCGGGGCGCAGCTTGATTGTAGGAAGGCGGGCGTGCCCGGTCAATTGCGGCGGAGGCGGGCGAGTGCGGCTACTCGCCCATGGCGCGGAGGCGGGCGGGCATCTGATCGCGGGAAAGCTCGTGACCGCAGCGGGTGCAGAACTGGTCCGTGGCGCGGACGGTGCGGAAGCAGTTGCCGCAACTGGCGGTGAGCTGGTAGTTGCACTGGGGGCAGAAGTGGAAGTCGCTCTGGACGTGGGTGCTGCAGGCGGGGCATTGGGTGACGAGCGGGGCGCGGAGCAGGAAATAGAGTACGGCGCCGATGCCGCCGGGCATGACGAAGCAGATGAGCATCCAGAAGCGGGCGCTCATGGCGCGGCGGGGGGCGTCCTGGCTGACGAAGCCGACCATGAGGACATAGAGCGCGGCGAGCAGGCCCCAGGAGAGGTTGAGGTAGATGCGGAGGCCGAGGGGCGGGACGTGGTGCTGGGTCTGCGGAAAGACGATCCAGAAGTAGTATTCGACAAGAACGAAGACCCCGGCCGATATCAGGATCGACCAGAGCGGGACAAGGCGGGTTTCGTCCGCGGCGTGAGTGGATTGTTGATCGCGCATAGAGTTGCCGAGCCTGGCCCGCGGTTAAAAGAGACGTTAACCACAGAGGTGGCTCTAGTGAATGGACGGCAGATAAGGATGGGAAGTTGCGCCGGGTGGGAGCTTTTCTTGCAGGGGCGGGTCAGGAGCGGCGGCGGAGCCATCCGGCGAGCAGGGCCGAGCCGAGCAGGGCGGTGACGACAAAGAATCCCCAGAGGCTGAGCTGGCCGACGAGGCTGGTGACGCGCTCTTCTTCGATGAGGACGTTGGCGATCCAGCAGACGGGGGGCGCGACGATGACGAGGAAGAGCAGGGCGGCAGCCAGCGCCATGGTGCGGCTGCGCCGGGTGGAGGCTTTCTGCTCCTGGAGGACGCCGAGGGAGGCGAGGACGACGCGGCGGGTGCGATGCGCGACGGTGCAGTCGCGCGAGGCCTGCGAGCCGCCCAGCGCGGCGGCGATCTCCTGCACGGCACTGGGTCGTCGGGAGTCGAGTCCCGTATTGGCGACCGGGCCGGTGGCGGTCACACGGCCTCCGAGGGTGGCGCCGAGGCAGATTCGACCCAGGGGCGGAGCGCGGCCAGGCCGCGGTAAAGTCTTGATTTCACTGTGGAGAGCGGCGAGCGGGTGACCTTGGCGATTTCTTCGATTGAGAGATCCTCGTGAAAACGGAGGACGAGGACCTCGCGATAGACGGTGTCAAGCTGGAGGAGGGCTGCGGCGACGCGTTCGCGGTCTTCCAGGCTGGCGAAGCGATCAAAGGGGCTGGGCTGGCTGTCAGTGACTTCAAAGGCAATGGGGCGGTCGTCGTCGCCGCCGAGCTCAAAGAGCTCATCGAGGCTGGACATGGTGCGCTTGCGCTTCTGGTCAATGACGAGGTTGCGGGCGATGGTGAAGAGCCAGGTCTCAAAGCGGGCCTTGGCGTTGAACTGCGCGCCGCGGGTGAGGACGCGCATCCAGACCTCCTGAAAGAGGTCTTCAGCCTGCTCGCGGTTGCCGGTGAGGAAGACGAGATAGCGGAGGAGGCGGTGCTGATAGCGGACGATGAGCTCGTCGAGCAGGCCCGCTTGCTGCTGCTTGAGGCCCTGAGCGATGGCAAGGCTCTGCTGGCGCACCAGATCGTTGGCGGCAGTGGAAGAGCCGGAATCGGCGCCGGGAGCGAAGATCGAGCGAAAGGCGGCAGCGGCAGTCATCGTATTTAGTTTGACGATAAACCGCGGAGCGAAGCTGCACAAAAATGACGGTGGGCTGGAAATAGTTTCAACAGGGCGATTCAGGCGGTGGGGGGCTCGCCTTTTCCGGCGATGCGGAGGGCGTGGTCGATGGCCTGGGCGGCGCGGCGCTGGCGGGACTCGACGGACTGGTAGGCAAAGATGCCCCAGAGATGGCCGCGGCGCTGGACGAGGGTCATGGCCTGCCAGCCGCGCTGGGCGAGCGGCTGGCGCTGGAAGGCGGCGCGAAGGATGGGCGGGGTCTCCTGCTCGCCCTCCATGACGAGCAGCAGGCGCTCGACCATCTGGAGGGCGCGTTTCTGGCGGCTTTCGGGCGATTTGGGCTGGGCGACCCAGTGGCCGACCTCGCGGCGGGCGGAGGGGCTGAAGGTCTGGAGCCAGCGGGTGAGGGCGCGCTGGCCTTTGAGGGCGGCGGTGAGCTCGGCGGGGTGCTCGTCGGAGCGGGACTCGAGGTCGGGCTCGATGACGAAGGTGGCGCGGTCGCCGGGACGGGCTTCGGCGCCGGATTGCATCTTTTTATTGACGAGGAGGGTGAGGCCGTCGCCGTTGGGGCCGGGGAAGAGCGTGGTGCGGAAGGCGAAGCCGTTGATGGAGCCGCGGACGCGGCGGGTGGTCCAGCCGGGCCAGGCGCGGCGGAGGGCAGCGATGATCTCGGCGGGAACGCGGGCGATGGTCCAGTAGAGGGGCTTGCCGGCGGCTTCAAGGCGGGCCTGAAAGGATTGGGGTTTTGGGGGCATGGGCGCAGGAATTCAGTATGGGGTGGGTGAGGCGCGGGGGCAAGGGGGTTTCCCTGGTCTCAGAAGCGAGACCAGGGGCACCCGGCGAATGGCCGTATCGATGGTTGGTGGAGCGATGAAGCCCACCCAAATGATGATGCAGCGATGAACTTAAACCTCTGGTCCTCACACCACATGGCAAAAGAAGCGGCGCTCCCGCGCCGCCCAAATGAGGTGTGCCTTGGCAAAGCCTTCGTCCCTATCGAGGGGCACCCGCAGACTGAATGAACCACAGACGTGAACTCGGCCACAGGGAGTTGTCTGCGAGGTTTGAAAGTAAGGAGATTAGGGTTATTCTGTAAGGAGGGTGAAGCATGACGCGAGCGGCTCAGACAAAGGCTACGACGGTGGAGGCGACGGTGACCTCGAAGGGCCAGGTGACCTTGCCGAGGGAGCTGCGAAAGCGCCTTGGAATCCAGAGGGGAAGCCGGATCCGGTTCAGCATTCCGGCCAGCGGCGCGGTGAAGGTGGAACCCGTTCTCTACGATCTCGAAGACCTGTGGAAGATGGCCGATGAGGGCAGCCACGCTGGCGGCGGGATGACCTTTGATGAGATGGATGCGGCGAAGGCGCGGAGGCGGTGGTGATGGTGGCAGCGGATACCAACGTGTGGGCGCGGGCCTACCTGAACGACGAGCCTGCGCAGGCCCGAAAGGCGCGCGCGGCCCTTGCAGCAGCGCGTTCTACGGGCGGAGTCTTCGTTCCGCTGCTTGTGCTGGCGGAGTTGTCGTGGGTGCTGCGCGGCAGATGGGACCGGGCAAGGGTTCTGGACATGATCGAGGGCCTGCTGCAGACGAAGGGTGTGACGGTCGAGTCGGCGGCGGTGGCGTGGAAGGCTTTGGAGGCCTGCCGCAAGGGCGCGGCGGGATTCGCCGACCATCTGATTGCGGAGATTTCTTTCGCGTCCGGCGCGGACGAGGTGATGACGTTCGACAAGGCTTTCGGTCGGGTGTCGGGGGTTCGTCGGCTCAAGTAGGCGATTTGCGGGGTCGCGGGGTGAGCGCGGAGGTTTCCCAGGTCTCAAAGGCGAGACCTGGGGCACCCGCCCCAATAAGCTTCGTTTTGCGCCTCTTCTTGTTGCTCACCCGCCGGAATCGGCACAACAGAGCCGTTGAAACCCGAACGATCTCAACTCTCGACTCAACCGACACCTACCGCTCCATCTGACCCCGATGCCGGACCATCTGGAATTCTGCTACTTGCACCACGGGCTGCTAAGATAGCGCGCCGACCGCCAATGCTATCTCAGTTCCAGCGTCGAGCTTGACGTCATGTTTCTTTGTCGAAACAAAAGTACCTGAGTCATCGCTGGCGATCTTGCTGTGCATATCCACACCCGACACCGCGCCGATCACGTCGAACTGCAGAAGGTTGTCGCTCCAATTATTCGACGCCTGGTCGCCCGCGGGCACGTCATATCCCTCACTGTTCATGGGTTCTGGCGCCGCGATCCCAACAATGGTTGCCTTGATGGGAATCACATCGCCATTCTTCAATTTCGCCGAGGTAAATCGCAGCGCAAGTCTCGAAACTCCGCTGGTCTGCATACTATCGGCGACAACTGTCCCCATCAGCATTGTGCCGGAGGGAAGCTCCTGTCCATTCTTGAGGTGCACTTTACCGACTAGTTTAGCTTGGAACTGGCTGCCAGACTTCATCTTCCTCGCGTCAAGGTCTTTCATCAGGGCCGCGCGAGCGGGAACCATTTGCATGGCCCTGTTTCTCCCTGCCGGAGCGGCGACATTGCCCTGAGCGTCTTTCACGCTCTCGATCGGATTTCCGGCGTGAGCAATTTCCGGGATTGCCAGCGCTAAAGAGAGGGCTGCAATTGAAAGGGTTGCAACGACTTGAGATTTCATCAAAAGAAACTCCTGCATTTAGATTTGCTTACGCCTCTTTCGAGCGTTCTGGCTGGAGGCAGTTACTAGCTAACTTAGAGGACATATCGCAGGAGTTGGTTATCCGCGTGCCGGAATATAACTCCGGCAAGACACACCGTCCTTGATATCTGAAGGGTTTCTCTGTAGGTGGGTGGCGCAGGCCACGGGATGTTGACTTACCTCCAGTTGCTATCGTCGGCAAAAGAAGCTGGGCACGGCAGACACGCGAACGCGCTTTGAGCACTCGCTGGAGCAGATGCGCCGCGCCTACGGATTCGGCGTCCTCGGCTACGTGGTCATGCCCGAGCACGTTCACCTGTTATTGAGCGAACCACTCGACAAGCAGCTTTCGACGGCGCTACAGGCGCTCAAGCAGTCTGTGGCGCGGACGCTGGTATTGCGTGCGGCTGAACCTTTCTGGCAGGCGCGGTACTACGACTTCAATGTCTGGTCGGCGGAGAAGCAGACGGAAAAGTTGAAGTATCTGCACCGTAATCCGGTGACGCGCGGTCTGGTCGAGAAACCTGAGGACTGGCCGTGGTCGAGCTTCCGTCATTACTTGACTTGACCGGCGTCGAGAGAACCGTTGAGATTGAGTCACAATGGACGGCGTTGAAACGCGAGCGAATGGGTCTCCGGCTGCCGATCCGCCGTGGTCCGGTGCAGCACTTCCCGCCCTAGCGGAGCTAGGGGCACCCCGATTTAGGTCGGAACCCGTCGGGGTGCGCGGGGGTGTCGGCTACACTGGGCGCTGTGACGGCGCACGCACTGGCAGTGGGGATTGAGGCGGCGACTACGGCGCTGGCCGTGGCGGGGATGGGGTATTTTCTGGCGGCGCTGGTGGCGGCGCGGGTGTTTCTGCGGGCGCGGCGGCGGGGGCTGGCGGCGTTTGCGCCGGGCGTGAGCATCCTGAAATCGCTGAAGGGGACCGATCCGGGGATGCTGGAGGCGTTTCGGAGCCACTGCCGGCAGAGTTACGCGGGAGAGTACGAGCTGCTGTTTGGTGTGTCGGCGCTAGACGATCCGGCTGTGGAGACGGTGCGCGCCTTGCAGGCGGAGTTTCCGGAGCGGGCGATCCGGCTGATCGAGTGTCCCGAGCGGCTGGGCACGAATGGCAAGGTGAGCACGCTGGCGCAGATGCGGGGCGCGGCGCGGCATGACTTTCTGCTGGTGAATGACTCGGACATTACGGTGGGGCCGCGGTATCTGGAGCGGGTGATGGCGGAGTTTGCTCCGCGGGCGGAGGGCGCGGCCGAGGTGGGGCTGGTGACGGCGCTGTATCGCGGACGGGCGCATGGGACGCTGGCCTCGCGGCTGGAGGCGCTGGGGATTGCGACGGATTTTCAGGCGGGGGTGCTGCTGTCGCGCATGATCGAGGGCGGGCTGCGGTATGGGCTGGGGTCGACGCTGGCGGTGCGGCGCGAGGCTTTGGAGAAGATCGGCGGCTTTCTGTCGCTGAAGGATCACCTGGCGGATGACTATGAGCTGGGCGCGCGGGTGGCGCAGGCGGGATACCGGGTGGCGCTGGCGGGCGAGGTGGTGGAGACGAACGTGCCGGGGTATGGGTGGCGCGGGTTCTTTGACCATCAACTGCGCTGGCTGCGGACGGTGCGGGATGCGCGGCCGGCGGGGTATGCGGGATTGATCTTCACCCATGGGCTGATGTGGGCGGCGCTGAACGTGGTGGCGAGCGGGGCGAGCTGGTGGAGTGTGTGGTTGCTGGGGCTGAGTTTTTTTCTGCGGCTTGGATTGGCGATGACGGTGGGTGCCGTGGTGCTGGGCGACCGGCAGGTGTTGCCTTGGCTGTGGCTGCTGCCTCTTCGCGATGCGGTGGCGATGGGGCTGTGGGTGGCGGGCTTTGCGGGGAATACGATTGTGTGGCGCGGGGAGCGGTTCATTGTGCAGCACGGCAAGCTGAGCAAAGCGTGAGTCTGCGGCCAACCATCGCCAAGCGGCAGGCACGCGCCGCAAACTCGAAGCGTGCCGAGCTGCGATCAGAAACTGAGCACCTCATCTTAGCCTCGTCCCGTCAGCTTGGAAATCGACTCGCTGCCGGCTTGCTGGATGAATCACCCGAATTGCCGAGGGTCGAACCTAGGTGGATACCGGCGGGATGCAGATAGGACTATCCAGCGTCCGTTTCCTGGTACTAGAATATGGTACGAATTCAACGATCGGAAGATACCTTCTGCTTTTCTGTAGGATCTTGCATGCAATGCTCATCCTGTTCAGGTTGAGGCGATCGACCGAATGGCCGGGAGCATCGCACCTATGCGCTTTGACGACAACTCCACACAAAATCCGAAAGCGGGACCAAGCTCGGATGTTGGTGGAAAGCGGATTCTGATGGACGCGGTGATGTTAGCTGCATGCGGGATCGGTCTGTTTCTGCTCGTCAAGCATCTTCTACCCGCTCCTATCTCCGCCAGCCAATCTTATCTCATCCCATGCGCAATTTTCCTCGTTTGGATATTGCCTCTCTATATCTACATGCATCGTTATTGGTCCCTGGCACGATCCGGAGTTCTGCAAGAAAGCGCGAATGCGTCGGAGCTGCGCAGGCTTCGCGCCGTGATAGACGGCTTGCCGGACCTCATTTACATCAAGGACGCGCAAAGCCGCTTTCTTCTGGCCAATCCAGCGCAAATGAAGTTTCTCACTGGTAAACCTGACGCTGACTTAATCGGCGATACCGACTTTTCCTTTTTCGCGCACGAGACCGCCACTGCATTCTTCAAGGATGAGCAGTCGATCATTCGCACGGGTGTGCCGGTGGTCAGCCAGGCCGAGCGGATGCACGATTTCGAAGGAAACGACGTGTGGATTCTGACAACCAAGGTCCCTTTCCGCGAGAAAGATGGTAGTGTCGCCGGCATTATAGGTATTGGACGCAACGTGACAGCTCAGAAGCTGATTGAAGCTGAGATGATCAGATCGCGCGCCCAGGCCGAGGCTGCAAACCGGGCCAAGAGTGAGTTCCTAGCCAATATGAGTCACGAAATCCGCACGCCCCTCAATGGGGTGATCGGAATGACAGAGCTGGCGCTCGACACTGAGCTTACCGAGGAGCAGCGCGAATACCTTGACACGGTGAGACTCTCGGCAGGCACGCTACTCAACGTGATCAATGACATCCTCGATTTCTCGAAGATTGAGGCTGGCAAGATTGACATTGAGATGGCCGACTTTGACTTGCGAGAGTGCGTCGAGACGGCGATGAAGACGCTGGCTCATCTCGCGGACGAGAAGGGGCTGGAACTGCTCTGCGATATCGCGGACGAAGCGCCTCTGACCGTTCGCGGTGACTCGACTCGGCTGAGCCAGATGATCCTCAACCTTGTGGGCAACGCCATCAAATTTACAATTGAAGGCCAGGTGGCGGTGAAGGTTGAAGTCGCGCCACCTCAAGGCGAAGACATTGTCTTGCACTTCATCGTCTCCGACACGGGCATTGGAATTCCCAAGGAAAAGCAGGAAACGATCTTCGACTCATTTACGCAGGCCGATGCGTCCACGACGCGCAAATTCGGCGGAACCGGACTCGGCCTTACAATTACCTCGCGGCTGGCTGCGCTAATGGGCGGCAAGATATGGGTAGAGAGCGAAGTCGGTAAGGGCAGCGAATTTCATTTCACCATCTGCGTGGACACTGGAAATGCGCCGATTCTGCGTACACAGTCGATTTTGCCCTATAAATTGCTGTTGAATACCCGGGTGCTGATAGTGGACGACAATCTGACCAACCGCGTCTTCCTTGAGAGGCTGTTAACTCGGTGGGGAATGCGGCCCGACTGCGTTGAGAGGGGAGAAGTTGCGCTTCGAGAACTGTTGTCTGCTCTTGAGTCGGGCGATCCGTATCGGTTGGTCTTGACTGACAAGCAGATGCCAAATATGGATGGTTTCACCCTGGTTGAGCAAATCCGCGGCAGGCCCGAAATTTCCGCGACCAATGTCATTATGATGAGTTCCGGGGCGCACCGCGGAGACATGACGCGCTGTCAGGAACTGGGATTCTCTGCTTACTTGACCAAGCCGGTTCGCCAGATCGAGCTTCGAGACGCCATTGCCCGCTCCCTGGATCGGCGGGAAAATCGAACTGAATCCAAGGCTGCCGCGCCGATCAAGGATCGCCGAGCCGCTCAGCAAGCTACAGCTCTGCACGTATTGCTGGCGGAAGACAACATGGTCAACCAGCGCCTGGCTACGCACCTTCTGGAAAACCGCGGCCATCGAGTAACCGTGGCGAGGAACGGCCAGGAAGCGATCACGCTGCTGGAACAATCATCCTACGACTTGGTGTTAATGGACGTGCAGATGCCGCTCATTGACGGGCTCGAAGCTACGCGAGTGATTCGCAAACGCGAGATAGAGACCGGGATGCATCAGGGAATTGTGGCGCTCACCGCGCATGCAGTCAAGGGTGATCAGGAACGCTGCGCAGAGGCGGGGATGGACGGCTACCTTGCCAAACCCATTCGTCCTGAAGAACTGGATGCAGTGCTGCAAAGGTACATGTCCAGACTTGATGGAAAAGTCAGCATGGATTGATGTCATGAGTGGGGTGAACAGATTGATCCCGGACTACGCGTTGCTTAAGAGGTTCGTGAATCTACCCGATCTGTTGGCTCGTGTTGAGGATGACCGTGATCTGCTGACGGAGCTGCTTATCCTGTTTCAGGAAGAAATCCCAGGCCTTCAGGGCGCATTGCACCACACGATGGATGCCGGCGATCTAACTGAGGCAGCAAGAGCGGCCCACGCGCTCAAGGGGGTGCTCGGGAATCTATCCATGAAACAGGGAGCATTGTTGGCTTCCACTATTGAAACTGCAGCCGTAGCCGGGGATGTGCCGAAGATCAAGGAAACGCTAACCGCCTTCGACTCGGAGATGGTGGCTCTGTTGGAAGCTGTGGACACATTCATGGCAGGCAAGTAAAAGATGAGAATTCTGATTGCAGACGACGACCCGGTTTCGCTTCGCATGCTTGAAAAAACACTCCTGCGCGCGGACTACGAAGTCATCGCGGTCCGGAACGGTCGTGCGGCGGTCGAGGAACTGTGTCGGCCGGAAGGCCCACGCCTTGCTCTGCTCGACTGGATGATGCCGGAGCTAGACGGCCCGGCTATCTGCCGCGAAGTGCGCAGTCAGCGTGGCGAGCGTCACGTCCACCTTGTACTTCTGACCTCAAAGAATTCCAAGCAGGACGTCGTCATTGGCCTGGAATCCGGTGCGGACGACTACCTTATCAAGCCCTTCGACCCCCAAGAGCTGAAAGCGCGTTTGCACACCGGCTTGCGCATTCTGCAGTTGGAGGACAACCTTTTAGAAGCGCGCGAGGAGATGCGTTACAAAGCTGCACACGACTCGCTCACCTCCTTGCTGAATCGCGGAACAATACTTGAGTTGCTGGCCCACGAGTTGACGCGCACGCACCGCGAAAGCGGTTGCACCATCGCTGTGCTCGGCGACCTTGATCACTTCAAGCTGGTCAACGACACCTATGGACACCCAGTGGGCGATGAGGTGCTTCGCGAAGTTGGGCGGCGTTTACTGGGTTCGGTGCGTTCATACGACTTTGTGGGACGCTACGGCGGGGAGGAGTTTCTGTTGGTTCTGAATAACTGTGAAGTCAACAAGGCTATGGACCGGGCCGAGGAGATACGCATGGCGGTGGGCCGGTCTCCTATCTCGACCACACAAGGCGCACTTGCCATAACGGTAAGCGTTGGTGTCATCGCCAGCCGTGGCCGTGGCCTTGAAACAGTCGAGGAGTTCCTGTGCGAGGTGGATCGCGCGCTGTATACCGCGAAGGCAGCGGGGCGCAACTGCAGCCGCTTGGCCGGCGCCTGATTTGTTTGCGTCTGCTTTACACCCGATAGAACCAAGAGCTGATGCGTCTCCTTAAAGATTCGTGTCTGTAAATGCCCATGTTGACTGGAGAGATTTTTCGATGAGCGCAATCATCTCCGCCGAGGCACTCATGGACTGGTATCGAACCCGACCTGGCAGGTTCCTGTATAAATAGGGCCAGGCAGAACGAAGGATGCAGGAGCCATCCACGCCCGGGTGTTCGATTCGCGCTGCATCCGCCCGCAGTGCTATTGTGAACCGCAAATGCCGCAGGTGACGACGACAGAGACGGGCGTGCCGATTCAGGGGCCGAGCGCGACGCTGATTTATGACGACTGGTACCCGGCGCTGCGCACGGATGTGCTGCGTGGGGGCAGGCTGGCGACGGCGATGCTGCTGGGGATTCCGCTGGTGCTGGGACGGCGGAAGGATGGGCGCGTATTTGCGATGCGCGACAGTTGCCCGCACCGGGGAATTCCGCTGAGCGTGGGGTGGTTTGACGGGGAGCGGGTGACGTGCCGGTATCACGGCTGGGAGTTTGAGCCGTGCAGCGGGCAGTGCGCGGTGATTCCTTCGCTCAGCAGCCATGACCATCTGGACGCGACAAAGATTTATGCGACGGCGTATCCGTGCGAGGAGCGGGACGGGCATGCGTGGGTGTATGTGCCGAGCGCGGGCAGCGGGCGCGTGGCGGAGGGTGCGATTCCACGGGCGGTGCCGGAGCTGAAGAAGTTTGGGCCGCGGTACCGGACGGCATTTTTGAAGGCGGACCTGCCGTGCAATGTGGATCACGGGATTATCGGATTGATGGACCCGGCACACGGGCCGTTTGTGCACCAGGCGTGGTGGTGGCGGAGCCGCGCAAGCATTCGCGAGAAGACGAAGAAGTTTGAGCCGATTCCCGAGGGATTCAGGATGAGCGCGCATGCGCCGAGCGGGAACTCCGCGCCCTACAAGCTGCTGGGCGTGTATGGGCAGCCGGTGGAGACGACGATTGACTTTGTGCTGCCGAACCGGCGGACGGAGATGATTCGCTGCGGGGAGAAGTGGTTCAGCAGCCTGACAACGGTGACGCCGGTGACGGCATCAACATGCAGGATTGATGTGGTGGCGGCGTGGAATGTTTTCTACCACGTGCCGTTTGTGACGCCGGTGGCGAAGTTCTTTGGCGCGAAGTTTGTGCGGCAGGATCAGGTGACGATGATGCAGCAGGCGGAGGGGCTAAAGCATAATCCGAGCCTGATGCTGATTGACGATGCGGACAAGCCGGCGAAATGGTACTTCGCGCTGAAGCAGGCGCGACTGGAGGCGGCGTCCAGAGATTCCCAGGTCTCAGAAGCGAGACCTGGGGCACCCAGGCATCCGATGGATGGGCCGGTGGAGCTGCACTGGCGCAGTTAGGGCTTAAACAGCCCTTGGTGAAAGTCTAAACATGCCGAAAACCATCCCGCGGGGGCTGAAGCCCCGTTGATTCTGTTGGGCTTTTCGGCACGGCTAAAGCCGTGCCCTTTCAAAACAGGGTTTCACGACCCGCTGTTAAGCAACTCCAGGCGCTATGCGCGCGACGGTGAGGACGGTGATGTCGTCGTCCTGGCCCCATTGCTGGGCGGCTTCGGCGATGGCGGCTGCGGATTGGTTGATGATTTGCGCGGCGCGCTCAAAGCCGAAGAGCGCGCCTTGCGGGTTGCGCGCCTCGACCACTCCGTCGGTCAGCAGGGTGAGCTTGTCGTCATGACTCGCTTGAAAAGTGAATTCGCAGTAGTTGGCCTCCGCGGCGAGGCCGAGAGGGAGATTGTTTTCGCAGGCCAGTTCTTGTCCGTTGAGATAGGGAGGGATGTGGCCGGCGTTAGCGGCGGTGCATGTGCCGTTGGGGTTGGCGTGCAGGATGAGGCAGGTGGTGAAGCCTCCGTGGCTGCGGCCGAGGATGCGGCGGTTGAGGCCGGCGAGAAGCTGCGCGGGGCTGCTGGTGGTTTCGGCGAGTGCGTTGAGGGCTCCCACCAGCAGCGAGACCATCATGGCGGCGGGCATGCCCTTGCCGCTCACGTCTCCGATGGCGATCAGCACACCGCCATCGGGACGGGGAAGAATCTGGAAGAAGTCGCCGCCTAGTTCTCCGTAGGGCTTGTAGACGGATTCGATGTTGAAGCCTGGAGTGGCGGGTGCGACCTCGGGAATGAGGACCTGCTGCACGGCGCGGCCGGCGGCAAGTTCGGCAGCCATCCGCATCTTGTCGTGGCGGTCGCGAATCAGGTCGCGCACGAAGACGGCAAGGATGACGGACCCCAGCAGGATCACGACGAGGACAGGGTAAGGCCAAGCCCAACCATCCAGGTTGATGGCCCCTCCGATGCCGGTGAGGTGTTGGAAGCTGCTGGAAAGCGGCATGCGCACCAGGAAGTAGCCAAGGAAGACCCAGGCAATCACTCTGTTGGTGGATTTGCCCTGGCGGAAGCCCTGGATGACCAGGATGAACAGCGCAACTTCGGAGAAGACGATGGGCCACTCCCGCACAAGGGCCGTGGCGGGAAACCAACCGGCGATGCCGGCAAAGAGATAGATGGGCCAGAAGTATCGCGTCCAGCGGCGGTTCCGGATTCGCATCGCTTCGGCGGCAATTTCGACGAGCACAACAACGGTGATGGATCTCACCGTCCAGGTGGAACCGTGGAATCCGAAGTAGGGCGAGAAATTGTCCACGGCAACTAGGGCAATAAAGATGCCCATGTTGCGAAAGATGCGGAAATCGGGCGCCGCACGCCAGAGAGCGAGGTAGGCCGTCGCCAGCGAGCACAGCAAAACAGCAAGGATGAGGTTGGGCGTATGCTGCAACTGCTCGGAGGGCGACAAGGGTGTGAAGATCTGCTGCAGGAGGGGCAGGG
Source organism: Acidobacteriota bacterium (assembly GCA_021805025.1). Lineage (GTDB taxonomy): Bacteria > Acidobacteriota > Terriglobia > Terriglobales > Acidobacteriaceae > Telmatobacter. Next base: position 99 of record JAJZGF010000033.1, on the reverse strand, counting down.
ATGCGTCGAGGATCAGTGTTGCCGTCATGCGAGCACCATCGCTTTGAACGCGGGAATGAAGGCGACGTCACGAACTGGTCCAAGGAGGCAGGACGCGCG
>JAJZGF010000177.1 GCA_021805025.1 Acidobacteriota bacterium | reverse complement strand
AGATTGCGAGGGCATCGTCAACTATGCCCTCTCCATCGCCGGCGTTGAGGCCGCCGTCTTCCTCCGCGAGCTGCCCGAGGGCCGCATGCGCGTCAGCCTGCGCAGCAAAGGTCAGGTGAACGTCGCGGCGATTGCCGGCTCGCTCGATGGCGGCGGGCACGAGAATGCCGCCGGTTGCACGCTCGACGGGCCGCTCGCCTCCGCCGTCGACGCCATCCTGAACGTGATGCGGAAATGCCTCGCCGTTCCCAACGGGAGCCGCCGCTAGTGTCCTGCTCAAATCTGTTAGCCTTGTCCCTGTTGCAATCTGAATGGGGTTTTTCCGTCCTGGGACTCTCGCAAGCCGCACGTCTGGCCAGACTGCCGCTACCTTCCGCCGCAGCCCGGCAATCCGGCAAGGGCTGCTCAATCAAGTCTGCACAGCCCCCTGGAGATGTTTTTTAAGTGGAGACTGCACTGCAAGCAACTGCGCCAGATTCGCCTGAAGACCGGCACACCCCGCCAACCCGCTGGGCCGTTGGCGCAGAAGTGGCCGTATTCCTCGTGTCCTCGCTGTTTTTCGTCCTGTACGGTCAGATCCCTCTGCTCGGCGGCGACGGCCTCGGCCTGGTAGGCGCCGACGAGCCACGCTATGCCCAGATCGCCCACGAGATGCTCGTCCGCTTTGACTCGGCGCACACCCTCAAGGGCCGCCTCAGCGCCTGCGTCACCCCCTACCTGCATGGCCGCCCCTGGCTGGAAAAGCCGGCTCTCTATTACTGGCGCGCGATGTTCGTCTTTCAGGACTTCGGGGTTCATGACTGGAGCGCCCGCCTGCCCTCGGCCAGCTTCGCCTTTATTCTCGTTGCGCTCATCTACCTGCATATGCGCCGCTTCCGCCGCGGCGGCCACCTGGATGCCGCGCTCATCACCGTCGCCTGTGCGGGCATCATCGGCTTTGCCCGCGGAGCATCCACTGACATGCAGCTCGCCGCGCCCCTGTCCATCGGGCTCCTCGGCTGGTATGCCTGGTATGAGACCGGCTCCAAGTTCTGGCTCTTCGATATCTACTTCTTCACCGGCGTCGCCACGCTCGCCAAGGGTCCCGTGGCTCCATTCCTGGCCGCGCTCATCATCATGGCCTTCGCCATCCTCCGCAAGGAGTGGTCCATCGTCCGCCGTTCGCTCTGGTGGCCCGGCGTCCTGCTCTATTTCGCCATCGTCCTCCCATGGTTCATCGCGGTGCAGCACCAGAACCCGACCTTCTTCCGCGAATTCTTCCTCGAGCACAACCTCGAGCGCTTCACCACCAATCGCTATCAGCACGAGCAGCCCTTCTGGTACTACCTCGTCGTCGTTCTGCTCGCCGTTATGCCCTGGACCGTCCTCGCCCTGCGCGCCCTCGTGGACGGTATCCAGACCTCGGTGGCGGAGTGGCGGCTGCGACACGCAAGCCCAGCCAAACCCAAGCCCAGCCGCCCCGGCGATGCGTTCCCTGAGTTCCTCGTCCTCTGGGCCCTCATCCCTATCGTCTTCTTCAGCTTCTCCCAGTCCAAACTCCCCGGCTACATCCTCCCCTCCATTCCTCCCATCACCATCCTTACCGGCGACTATCTCTTCCGCCGGCGCAAGCCCGGCCTCAGCCAGTGGGAACTCATCGGCCACGCAGCTATCTCTGGCCTCATGACGACTTTTGCCCTGCTCCTGCCCTGGTTCGTGGTGCGCGGCGCGCACATGCCCCCCGTCAACATGCTGCTGGCCGCGCTCATGGCCGCCGCGGGCGCTGGTTTCCTCATCCTGGTCGTCGTCCATGCCTACGGCGTGGCCCGCCTCCGCCTGGCCACCACCGCCGTGCTCGCCATCCTTGTCCTGTTCCTCTACGGCGTAGGTCCGTTCTGCGGCATTCCTGCTGTCAGCGCCAGCAAGCGCGTCATCCATCTGCTGGACCGCTCTTACTCCGCCCGCCCCTTGGCGCAGCAACTGGATCGCCTCGCCCCCGCCGATGAAACTGTCGCCGTCTTTCGGGTCCGCCGCGACGTGGAGTACGGCCTTGGCTTCTATCGCAATCAGGAGATCGTGAACTACGAAGACACCGGCGTTCCCGACGGAGAACACCTGCTTGTCGCCAGGGTCACCGGCCGCGCCGGAGTTGACCTGCACACCACCGAGGCGCTCCGGGAGTACCTGGAGGGCCGCCAGTATGCCCCCGTCCTCAGTTGGCCCGAGCAGGGACTCGAGATCTACCGCGTCGGGCCCCGAAACACCCCCTGAGCCCGCACGTACGCAATCCGAAGCGTGCGGATCGACCCAACTCGTGTACATTGAGCGAAAGACGTGCTCTGTCCCACACGCGTTCCGGGGACTCCGCAAGACTACTCGGCGGGCCACTGGAATCGCCTTCAGCCACCACACCCGAACGACCATGACAACCGGGGCCACTATCGAGATTCTTGACCTGCGGCACTTCGCGGCGCCCGTGCTCCGCCCTGTGCTGGAAGCAGAGAGCGCCATCTGGCTTGACCGCCTCCACTGGGATTACGGCAGCTCTTCCAGGCTCCTGCTGCAGTACCTCGACAGCCGCATGCTCCCCGGCTACGCCGCCGTCGAGCAGGGACAAATCACCGGCTATACCTTCTGCGTCTATGAGGAGACCAAAGCCGTCATTGGCGACGTCTTCGCCGTGCCGGGCGGCGACCCCGACGCGAGCGATCTCTCGGCGGCGGTCCCGGTCCCGGCGCGCGCCCTTGAAGAAACCCTGCTTCGACACCTCCTCGAGACGCTCCTCAACTCGCCCCAGGTGGACCGCATCGAGTCGCAGTTGCTCCTCCATCCCTCCGGCACGCTCGCCGGCGTCTTTCGCGAGGCCGGTTTCCGGCTCTTTCATCGGCTCTTCATGGTCCAGCCTCTTGAGGGCAAGTGGAGCCGCCCGCATCTCGATCTGCCCAGCGGCCTCGAGCTCCGGACCTGGCGTGATGAGGATCTCAATCCCGCCGCCAGGCTCATCGCCGAGTCCTACAGCAATCACCCCGACAGCCTCATCAATGACCAGTACCGCTCCATCCACGGCTCCCTGCGCTTTCTCCATAACATCGTCCGCTACGCGGGCTGCGGCGTCTTTTCCCCGCTCACCTCGCACGTCGTGGTCGAGCGCACCAGCCGCGAGCTCGCGGCCCTTGTGCTGGGCTCACGCGTCAGCCCTCAGAGCGGGCATATCACCCAGATCTGCGTCCGCCCCGAGTTTCGCCGCCAGGGACTCGCCCGCATGTTGCTCAATCTGGCAGCCTCGCAATTCATGCTCCAGGGCGCCAGCGAGGTCTCCCTCACCGTCACCGCCGCGAACACTGAAGCTATCGAGCTGTATCGCGCCGAGGGGTATGACTGCAACCATACCTTCGATGCCGCCGTCTGGCGCAGGCCCGATACGCCGGAACCGCTCTCTTGAGCCGGAAGCGCGCCGGAAAGCTCCCGGTCCGGGAATGACTTTCGTGATTCCGCCCCGTAACAAGGTCCATATTCCCGCCGCGGACATGTGATAGGCTGCCAGCTATAAGCTATGAGAGATTTTGCAGGCCCCTAAGGGCCTCCCATCTTTGTGGGACCGAATGGCAGTTAAGTTGCATAGAAGAAGTTATCGGAATTTGCGATGATGCAAGGTAAGAGTTAGTCATCCTCCGCATCGCAGCTCCGCAGAGATTGGCTACCCCGGATCAAGCAGACCCAGGCATTTCGCGAGTAAGCGCCGCCTGAAGGTCACAGAGAATCGACACGGATAGGTTGCCTGGCCTTCAGCCGCTGCCGCCAGAATCGCACGAAGCGCAACTTCCTCTCCGCAGATCAGGTTCCAGCAAGCCCGGTGCTACAGCCGCGCACATCTCAAATGGACCGTTCACGGGTTGACAGTTGCCCGTGTATTCGCGGACGCAACATCACGATAGGTGTGGCATGAAGATACTGAACGATGAACAGGGACAGGTGCTGGTTCTGACCGCGCTTGCCATGACGTTGCTGCTGTGTTTTCTCGCATTGGCCATCGACGTGGGTCAGCTCTATTACACGCAGCGCCAGTTGCAGACGGCAGCCGACGCGGCCGCCCTGGCCGGGGCGCTGGAGTCCTCGCAGTGCGGCGCGACGAGCAACTGCCTGGCGATGCAGCAGGCGGCGCAGGCCGCGCTGGTCGAGAACGGCATCTCGGGTGCGACACTCTACACACAATGCGCCGCGACAAAGGGCACGGGGACCGAGCTGACACTGAACAACGGCCCATGCTCGCTGGGCAGCGCCGACCCCAACTACAGGAACACGGGATTTATTGAGGCCGTGGCCTCACGGCAGACACCCACTTTTTTTGCCAGCCTGATGGGCTTCAAGAGCGTGGATGTGACCGCGCGCTCCGAGGCTGCGCTGGGTCCGCCGCAGTTCTGCCTGGATGTCCTCAATCCGACGGCGCCCCAGGCCATGCTGATGAACGGTAACGCCTCGCTCGATGCGCACTGCGGGGTGATCGTGGATTCCAGTTCCGGCACGGCGCTGCTGGCCAACGGCCACGCCAGCCTCACCGCCTCGGCCATCAATGTGCATGGACAGGATCTGCTGAACGGCAACCCATCGGTAAGCCCGACGCCGCAACTGAATGCGCCGACGCAGCCTGACCCGCTCGCGAACACCCCGGTGCCGCAGTCCTCTGGATGCGGTGCGACCACGACGAGCCCCTATACCGGATCTCCCCGCCAGGTGACGGTGAACGGGGGGGGCCAGGCAGCCGTCTTCAACCCCGGCACCTATTGCGGAGGAATCACGCTGAACGGCAATGCTTCGGGAACATTCAACCCCGGCACTTACATCGTCCAGGGGCCCATGGTCGTGAACGGCGGCGACACGATAACCGGCAATGGGGTGACCTTTTATTTCGCCACCAGCTCGCTGACGATGAACGGCAATACCCACGCAGACCTGGTCGCTCCCACCACAGGCACCTATGCGGGCATCCTGATCTTTCAGAGCCCGACTGACAGCACTTCACTCATCCTCAACGGAGACACGACATCGGTCTGGCAGGGCGCAATTTACGTTCCCGACGCACAACTCACCCTGAACGGTGGCGCCAATCTCGCAGCCTACACCATCCTCGACGTCAACACGCTTCTTGTGAATGGAAACGACACGTTCACCTTGGGCAAAGACTATTCTTCGCTGCCGGGAGGGCCGCCGATCAAGGGCACGTCGGCCTATCTCATGGAGTAGAGATATGCGACACAACAAAGCATTTTCGGTATTGTCGGCTGAGCACGGCGGGAGCCTCGTGGAGTTGGCGCTCACGCTGCCCCTGCTCTTTCTGCTGCTGTTTGGGGCAATTGATTTCGGCCGGGCTTACTACCTGGCGATGGAGATAGCCGGCGCGGCGCATGCCGGAGCTGAATATGGCGCGCAGAACCCGACAGACACTGCCGGAATGCAGGCTGCGGCCACCGCCGACGCACCGGATGTTCCCAGCCTCACGGTGACCACACCGAGCTATGGCTGCGAGTGCTCGGACGGAACCTCGTTCTCTGCCAGCTGCACGACGACGCCCACATGCACCACAAACGTGGTGTACCGCGTGACGGTCTCTGTGTCGGCCACCTACAAGCCGATCATTCCCTGGCCGAAACTTCCATCTTCCATCTCCCTCTCCAATTCCGCGACGATGCGCAGCGGGGGAAGCTGACTCCGGCCCGGAGGGCAGACTTCGTTCGCCGCAGAGGCTAGAGCAAGGCACAGGAAGGATGCACGGATGACGAAAAAGTGGAAGAAACTGCTTCAAGACGAAAGCGGCACCGAGCTGGTTGAGTTTGCAATCTCGGCGATGGTGCTGTTCACGCTGCTGTTTGCGATTATCGAATTCAGCTTGTCGATGTACGCCTATCACTTCGTGACCTCAGCCGCGCAGGCTGGAGCGCGCTACGCCATCGTGCGGGGAGCGGACTGGACACCAGCGTGCGCCACCTCGGCTCCGCCGAGCTTCACGATGAATTATTCCTGCAATGCTTCGGCAAGCGATGTTTCCAATTATGTGCAGAGCCTGGTGACATCAGGGCTCGACCCGTCCAAGGTGACGGTGACCGCGACGTGGCCCGGAATCACCCCCGACTGCACGAAAAACTGCACCGCGTGCAGCCCGGTGAACAGCCAGGGATGCCTCGTGAAGGTGCAGGTGAGCTACGCGTTCAGTTTTGTCTTCCGGCCTGCGAAGATCTCCGGCCTTGCCTTTTCAGGAACGTCGGAAAAGACAATCCAACAGTAGGCTGCGGGGCGCGGCTTCGGCCGGTCGGGATTCCGGAAATTCGGGAATCGTCAGCGGGCAATCAGGAACATAACCCAGCTGACCACGATGGCCGAGCCCACAAACAGGGCAAAGCAGTAGGCGCCGTAGCGAAACATCTTGACCGGCGTCTCGCGCTGCGTAATGCCAAACACCGTCGAGGCGAACAGCCCAAACAGAAAGACCGCCGTGAAGTGAGTCGGGCTGAACACTACGCCTTCCTCCCGGTGCGCAGATTGTGCGCGTCCACCGCCGCAATCACGTTCAGCAGCCCGGCCACCACAATAAATCGCGTGCCGTAATCGCCCGTCGTCACCTGCACCTGGTCCGCGCCCAGGCTCAGCACCCGGCTGGCGACGTACAGCAGCCCCGTGCCCAGGTCGCCCACAAAGCCCAGCATTTCCAGAATGTCGTGGGCGTTGGAATAAATCTTGCCCTGCATCGCGATCCCCAGGGCAAACATGCAGACGATGGAAAGCATCAGCAGCGTTCCGCGGCCCCACTTGCGCAGCAGAAAATGTCCCGCGCCCGGCACCAGCCAGCCGGCGATCAGAGGAAGATAAACAAATCCCTGTTGTTTCATGGGCGCCGCGGCAGCGTTCTTGTTCTCGGTTCCAGCCATTCCCTTTCGACTATAACCCACCGGGGCGGGTAGTCAGCCGCACGCCGCAGCGGCTCCGCCCACTAGGGCCTGTTCACACTACCAGGGCGGATGGCGTTGCAAGCGAAAATGGGGCCAGACGAAGCCTAGCCCGAAGGCTGTGGCGGGTCCACCGTCGAGGGCGAGAATGAAGTATGGCCCCATTTTCGCTTGCAACCCGAAGGGCCGGGACCAATGTCCCCGATTT